>NZ_CP071722.1:0-148788 GCF_021497025.1 Acaryochloris sp. 'Moss Beach' | reverse complement strand
GGAGGCAAATTTATAGATGCGGGTGCCTTCGTCGGTAATTAGGGCAGACCCTAATGTACTCATGGCCTTGCGGAGCAGCAGGTTAAAGCCCACCATTGAGTAGATCAAGGAGTCAATGGAGTCGCTGACGTTGGTCATGGCGAGAACGAGGCATTGGACGTTGCTATCAAAGCTGGAGATGCCGTTGATGGAGCGGCCTAGGGCTTTGGACAGGACGCCTTTAAGCTGGGTACGAATTAGGCCAATGGTATTTTTCTCCAGGTCGGAGATGTCCTCACGCATCACTTCTTGGATAAACCAGTTCTCAGCAAAGCCGACGAATTCTTCATAGATAGGCATCTGCTGAGATTCAGGGGTGCCAAAGGCGGCTTCACTAGCGACCTGATAGCGGTGCTGAATCTCAGGGATGTGATGAAAGGCTTCATAGCAACGGGAGAGGAAGGAGCTGACCATTAACTCTGTGGTCGGATCATCCGTCGTGCCTATGACCAGCGCTTGCAGGATGGCGAGATGGTTGTTGAAGGCCGATTCAAACAGGTCTGCTCTCGTGGCGAGGGTGGATTTATAGCCCGGTTCACCGGGTTTGGGCAAGGCATCCACCCATCGCATATCGGGCAATTCTAGGATGTTGATGACATGCTCTTTGACGTTGTGGTAGGCCGCACTCACGCCAATCCGATTAAAGGTGTTGACTAAATCTGTATAGGTACTCTCACCGTTGGGCCTTGGGTATTCAAAGACGATGGTGACCCGGCGATTGAGGATGTAGCTGAACAAGATTCCCGACAAGATTCCCGATTTTCCATTCCCCGTGGTGGCGAAGATGGCGGTGTGGTTGGGGGACTTGTTGAGCAAATCGAGGTACAGAGGGCAGGGCAGTTCCTGCCCCAAAAACATCTGCCCTTTGTCGTCCATTTTCGGCATCTGCACTTGGGGCAGCAGGGGCACGGCCTGGTAGTTGAGGTATTTGGGCCGTTGAACAAAGGGTTTAGTGAGTAAGCTGTTCCATTCAAAGGGGAAGGACTGAAACCAATACTGTTCTATCTGCTCGGTGACGAGTTCGGTGGGTACGGTCTTGAGTCGGTCAATCAGCTCGTTACATGCTTCAATCACTTCCTGCTTACTATCCCGATAGACCCAGATGCCGCAGCTAGCCCAAAAGGGACGACAGCCGCTTTTTATGAACCCTTGCAGTTCCTTGGCTTCCGTCAAGCGCATCTCAGCGGTGACATCCGGGCTTTGCTCTTGCAGGCCCTTGGCAATCCGCTTCATGGAGTTCTTCATCACCAAGTCCATGTTGTTGATCTCGATGTCGGAGGGGTCTTCCGTTAGCTCCGTAATCACTTGGCAGTCCCAGAATGGGGTGGGGGGTGGTTAGCCGAGTCCACAAAAATTTCAGATAGCCCCGAGGGACGGATTGACCATCGACGGGATAGTGACGCACTTTACCTAAACGGACAAAGGCCCAATGCTTCCCGGTACTGGGAATATAGACCGTGGAGCGGGTGAAGTCTGGAGTGGTGGGGAGTCCTTGATAGGGTTCAAAGATGGCTCCCAAGTCATGATCTCCGTAGTCCTGGATAATGACTTCAGGCTGCTGGGAATGGTCATCCGTGCGGATGTATTGGCCGAGGGGGGCGCTCTCCCCAGGATGTAAGGCTTGATAGGGGATATCCATGATCTCCTGAACCCCCAAGGTTTCCACGTCTAAGCCGAAACCATCAGAGGCGGTGAGGGCAATCAAGGCCCGACGATAGCCCCGCACATAGGCTTGGCGAATGGCTTTTCCCCCATCCCGGTAGGGAGTCGAAGTTGTCATCTTTGAGGGTGGACAGGACGAGGGTCACTTTCTCAGCAATCGCATCCATCCAGCCTTGGTTAATCTCAAAGTCAGCCCCCAAAATCATCCGGTACTTGGCGAAGTAGATCAGGTCACTTTTGACGAGTCGCCCCTCGCTTTCCAAGCGGTCTAGGTTTTCTGCTGCACTCTGGGTTAAAGCTTGGGAGAGGGGGTCATTACTGGTCTCGTACTCATCAGCCAACTGCACCATTGGCTCATCCGCACTCCGATGGATGTGCCAATAGGACTTAAAATCAATCCCTGTCGCCCCTGTGACCGCAGCAGTGCCCCCTTTGAGACCACTCCATGCCATGTCATCTGTGAGGGTTGGCTCCTGGCCTTTCTTGACTCGAAACGCAAAGATGAACATCAGCTCTCGCTTCCCCCGTTGCAGCAGGTAGTAGCCAATGTCTAGACCTTCATAGGCCATCTGCCCAAAGCTCTTGAAGGATTTGTAGTTTGATTCGATAAAGTTATAGTTGGTTTTCACAGAGGGCAGCTCCATTTTGGGCAGGCCCGCCCGGTCATACTCCAGGGTGGGATGACCGGAACGGTATTGCTTGGGGACGGTGCGGCGTTGCAATTTCTGTGGGGGGTTATTCCCTAAAAACAGAAACATCAGCACAAACGCCAGCATGAATAGGGGGATGCCGATAAATAGGTTCTTGAAGATGATGGGGGTCATCAGAAAGAACAACATCGCTCCCGCAAGGAGAACGATGGGATGGACGCCTCCAAACAAAACGTTGGTGCCCATGATGGTGTTGACATCTCCCTCGTTGAGCATGTCTCGATTCATCAGATTTCTCCTATACGCCAAAGAACATGAATGCTGCCATCGTTAGAAAGGCGGCAAAGATCAAGATGGCGATCCAAGGCCGCAGCATCTCGTGATACCCCGTGCCGTTATGGTTATGCTGGAAAATAGCGTTGCCTCCATAGGCCACGGCAGTCACGAATACAAAGGCGACGATGGCCCCGATGATCACACAGGTCATCCCCGCGAAGTTGATGGACCCGACGGTGACTTGTCCCAGTAATTGTTTGATGGTGGAGGCTGCACCTTTAATGGGACCAATCTCGACACAGGCCGCTTCGGTGATGGTGATGTTCTGGGCAAAGGCAGAGTTATGAATGAGGATGCTGAGAATAAAGGCCCAGGCACCTAGCAGGTAATGCACTGGAGGTGACCCCGCTAATCGCTTCCACAGCAGTCCCGATAGCAGCATCAAAAACTGAATAATGCCTGCCCAAACAATGCCAGGTAAGCCCACCCCCATTCCGATGCTGACGAGGAAGAGTTGGCTTGACCACCAAGGAAAGCGATCAAGGCGGTGATAACAGGTTCTAAGGAGTCTCATGGCAATTGCCTCTGATGGGTCATTGGGAAAAGGTGTTATTGCTGGGCGTAATCAATCAAGGTCTGGAGCTGGTCAGGGGATACGTTGGCTAGCTTTGCTGCGTCTTCAGGAGACTTCCCCCAGCGCATCTGACGGATCATGCCGTTGACGCGCCAGTGCATTTCTGAGCGATAGCGATATGTCTTGTTGCCTGACGCTCTAGCGACGTTTAGACCCTTCAAAAGAGTCTGTGGAGTGATGCTACTATCGGACACATTTCGTTTAGCCACGGGGACGGGCTTTGCCTTCGGTATGAGACGAATACGCCGCACAGGAGTAGGTTTAACGGTCTTCGGCTTAGGAAGTGTCTTGACCTGGGGCTTCAAGGTCAAAGGTTGGCCTGATGCCACGGTTTGAGGGAAGCGAGTTCTCACAGGGGGCTGACCCTGGCGACCTGTGAGAACTCGCGATTGCTCAGGGGTGTGAGCAATGGGGGGTGGGCGCTCCAATCCGAGTGATGGCAGTCCTGGGGGGCACTGTCAGACCGATTGAGGGTTAACTCCATTGAGGAGCGGTTGCAGCCCACTAAATCTAGAATCAAGTTGGTCGATTTCACCTGGGCATTCGGCTTCCAGGTCAGGTAAATCTTTTGGGTCTGGGGTTGGGGCAGATCCAAGCTCAGGTCAAAGATGCCCCTAGTGCCCATATAGGCTTTAGAGACTCGGCACCCGCTGGAGGTGAGGTCAATCAAGTGACCATGACCGGGAGCAATTTTGATGGTTTCCGCTGTAGCTGGGGAGATGAGCAGCCCCAACCAGGCCGCGATCATGGCGGCAATCGTTCTATACATCGTGTTTGTCCTGATTAAGTTTGTCTGCTGGGGAGGGGGATTGCTATCAAAGACAGCCCCTCGTTGTGGTTGTTGGCTGGAGTCAGGACCAGCCCGTGATGGAAATCCTCGAATGCTTTGAGATATCGCAGCTAATGGTCTTTGGATAAACTCGGTTACTGTTTGGCAGAATCCCAGATGTCTTCCCCTAGTCGCTCTAGGCTCTCCCAATCCACGGCATCGCTGATCCGCTGGGGGAGATTGATGCCCCGGTCGATCAGCAGGCCCGTCACTGCGACCCCCACAAAGAACCAAAAGAGATTTCTGAGCATGGGCAATAACTCCTTTGACGAATTCAATAGCTTTGGCAGACAGGGACTCTGGAGCGGGGGGAGTTTGGGAAAGATGTGGGGAAGATGAAAAATGCTGAATGTTGTTTTGATAAGAAATAGAAAGAGAAGCAGGCCAAGTGCTGAGATTGACTCGCTCTTGGCCTGCTTCTAGTGCTGTGGGTTGAGAGTAGTTGCTGAAACCTTGAGAAAACTGACCTTGGGCTACCTTCACGAACTGAGCCATGCCAACCCGGAACCACTGCTTGAGAAGATGGACGGGGATTTGATATTTCGGAGGTCGAGGGGCTTTAATTAGGACGAGATTGGTGTTGGTCTCGTCCTCAAGCTCATCACCAAAGTACTCATCATAATCGTCACCATCTGCATAAAATGATGCATCGTCAATCGTAAATTCATGCCATTCTGGGATTTCCTTGAATGAACGGCCCCATCGCATCAAATCTTCGATATATTGCAGTTTCAGCTTTGCTTTTTGGGCAATCTCTTCCAAGCTGGCATCGGGAAACTCATTTTGAAGTCTGTATACCCTATCGAGATGAATCTGCTTTTTTTCAGGCAGTTTCAGTTGTCCAGGTCTGTTCTTATAGCAATATCTGCGGATGTATCCTCTAATCCAGCCTCTGGCATAGGTGGAGAACTTACACCCTTTAGTAGGATCGAATTTCCGAACGGCATGACGAATCCCCAGCATTCCTTCTTGCAGTAAATCTTGGCCGTCCTCAAAGGTTTGGGCATATTGATTGGCTAGTTTGGACACCAAACGAACATGACCAATCATCAGCCATGACAAAGAGGTTTCATGACCTCGTTTAGCGTATTGAATCAGCTCCAATTCCTTCTCTGGACTGGGGATGGGGAAGCGATTCAAAAGCTGGACAAGATATTCGGGTAAGCGGATGCCATCTGAATAGGGACTGGCAATAGTAGCAATCGTCATAGGTCGATCCTCCACAGGAGGGTGACTGGAATGATTGAGATGAGTTGGGGTCTGATTCTTATAGGGCTGCTTTCAGCTTTTCCCAGGCAACGGGAAAGCGCTCAGGGAATGACCTCAGAGCTTCCAAGCCTTCCCGAGCAAAGTCCCAAGTTTGGGCTTCTTCACCAGCAACGCCATCGCCACTCCAAAAGTCTTGGCCTACTACGTTGAATACCTGAAATGAGTGAGCATTATAGAAATTGGCGGTTTTTGACTGGGCGAATTCAATTAAGACAAATTCATCCCACCGGGCACAGGCATTTCTAGATTTCGCCCGCCATTCTCCATCGATGGGCCAAGGGGGCTTTTCATCCATGCCACTCCAATACAGATTGTCATCTGCAATCCTTACGTCGACTTGGATCTGGGCAGCTATCCGAGTCGCAGGGTCTGGGGCAAGATCGTTCCACCATTGGCAGATAAGTTTGATGGCAGGGTGTTTTTCAGAGTCTTTGAAGTAGGTGGCCTGTTCAGGGACAATGACCTCTCTTGCCAGTCTGATGGCGTTGTAAAAATCAGCCGCCAGGATCTCGCAGCAGGCATTGTTATGGTGTTCTTCTATATAAGTAGTGAACTGAGTAGCGGGTTCAATATCTCGCTCTAATGCCATGTCCTCAATCTGATCGCAAATCAGGTCTGACCAAGCACAAGAATTCAGGTTTAGGGTCTGAAAATAAGCAAAACCAAAACCACATGATTCGTCCAATACATAGGGCTTGAATGATTCGTCACCCTTCGTAAAGCTCTCTTCTATATGATCTAGATCTAAAAAGCTGACAGCCCGTGCATTCGGATCATAAAAAGTGCTGGTCTGATCCATTGAAAAGACATGACCTTGCTGGGTGAGGTTGAAGTCCAGCTTAAATTGATGGTGAATAGTCATCAGACTGTGTTCACAATCAACCGGAAGCTGGATAAGCCATTCCAGTCTCAACCACTGAGGAAGGGTATCCATTTCCAGGGGAATAGACCAACCCATCTTTCTATCTGAAGTTCCAGCAACACACATGGTCACATTCGGATAGGGGCGTCGGATCACCACTTTCTCTGGTAAGACGGAAAGGGCTTCCTTAGATCCGGGCAGGAATATCTCTACCTTGCTTAACCTGATGCTCTCCAAGCCAATATTATGAAAAGGATTGAAGAGCCTGGGGAGTATATGAAAGATAGGAGTATCACTATCCTTGTGCGAGATGGGCGTTCCATCTGCATTAACTAAAAGATGAGTATCGCCAATTTCTGCCATCGCAAATTGCATTCTTCAACTCCTGTGTGGCGCGAATGTTGAAAGATTGATTTAATCAAACTATTAGAGAAGAGGGCAGGTGCCCAAAATTCAGAGGCTACTACGCAGCAGTAGTAGGCAAAGTTTGGGGGTTGAAATAGTCTCTGTACTGGTGGCTTTTCAAGCAATTTACGTACAATTTGTTCTGCACCTTCTTTAGAAAGGTGGTGGTGTAGCATCTGAGACTGAATATAGGGGCCTTGAAATAGACATCTGAAACGATCATCAGGGTGATATGCACTCTGCTTTAATCTAGAAGCAATATGTTCATCAATCTCTCGGCTTAACTGAGGATCATCACAACCAAGCTGATACAGGGCCTCATAGGTATCCAATGTTGTGATATCAGGTATAAAGCTCTGAGCGATGACCGCTAATTGTAGATAAATATCTAGGCAGTTCTCGTTAATCCCTGGAGAACTGGACTGGACATAGAGTTGAGTCCCTTGATCAGTACCAAGGGGCTTACCCAATTCAGGGTTTGTGGATACCATAGTGATAACTCCTGTCAGGGAGCGAGAATCACGGCTTGATCGATGTGGTAATTGGACAGGCCGTGGTTTGCTATTTTAAGTGAAATATTTCTGTGCAATACAGAAACGAGCAGGAATCCTGTCAGAGAATCCTGGTAAGAAACGACTTTTTAAAAACAGACAGTGCAAAGGCTAGACCTTTGCTGTTTTTTGTGGGCAATAGTGGAAATAGAAAACTAAAAAATTTGGACGGGTGAATAATCACTTATTTCACTTGGGGTCACCATAACGGCAAACACGGATTCACGTCAAAATAATTGTTGCAATCTGTAAAGACAGCTCGAAAGCGACTACACCGACAACACTAGATCAATCACTATATTTCTTCCAATACCTAGCTTTCAGCCATTATTCACCCAAAGCTCAAACGACTTAAATTTGTGTAACGGAAGGTGCCGTAACCGACTTTTAGCTGATATGGATACCGTTGCTCTTGCCCAAGATTTGTTCAAAGGCCAAATCGTTTTTCTTAAGAAAAAAACCAGAATTTTAGTCACCTCGTTCACTTTCGATATCCATAGAGATTCCAAACATTCTATTCATCGATTTCAGTGTGAATACGGCAGCTATTTCTGCATAGGGTTGCCATTGTTCTTCTGTCAGTACCCAATACTCACCATCTCTCCAAGAGTAGTCAGTGACTAACTTACAGCCTTGGGCAAACCGATACCAACAGTCAAACTCCTGTTGTTCACCTTCGGTTACAGTTCTTTCCTGCACTGGTCCCTGTGTCTCAATCAACTTCAGAGGGAGCTTTTGTTGAGAGGGTTCTGGGACCAAACTTATCGGTTCAACTGGGGAACGGAGTCTTTGCTTCTTTCTTTGCTGGTGCAGCTGTACCCTTTCCTGTTGCCGTCGCTGTTGCTGCTTGGCTTTGCCAATTTTGTTTTGCAAACCCGGTGGCAAAGAGAGTTTCAACTGATCCCAATTTTGAATGGGAACGACCTTAGAATTTCCCCCCAAACCCCCCTGATCTGGGACTTCGGAATCTGCAAGCGCCACTTTCGCCACCCTTTGACCTTTGAGGGCCAGGGTGACGGTGGCTTGGATCTTCATCGTTGTCATTACAAACCCTACATTTATATAGAGTTGTAAAAGATCCTTTAATATCAGTAGTTCCAGCTTTCGCTGGTTTACAAGGTAATGATTGTTTGACCCTTGTTGTGTAATTTCCCCTTCCTGTATGGGTTCTGGGGATTTCTGAGGAGTTTCTTCAACTAAATGATGTGGATGCCATAATTCCTTGTTTGACCGTCTGTATAAGGTTTTCTGGCTACAGTGGGCTAGCTTTGAGATGGCTTGGGCACGAGCGGTAATTCCAGGGGGGAAATTTATCGACTCGCTTCAGTTCTAAGACTGCTTTTTTGATCCGAGTCTGGGCGGCTTCTCGCTTGCTTTGGTGGTATCCGAAGTCAGCGGGAGCGACTTGCTTGTCGTGGTATTTAGCTTCTCTACATGGAGCTGTGCCGGTGGGCCAATAATACCGCATGGCCCAGATCGCTACTTCATGACTTCTTCTATCTATCTCATGCTGGTGGCGGCAATGCTCATAGAAGCCGGGGGTGTTCTGGGCAGTTTGGCATACGTATTCTGCTATCTGGTCTTCGGAGTCCATGCCCATAAATACGCGAGCTTCGCAGGCGAGGATCTTTAGTTTCTCGTTGGTTTGACCTGGGCCTGTCCATCCTTGGGTTTTCTCTTCATGGATACGCTCTTGCCAGGTGGCGAGGGAGCTGGCATGGCCTGATTTACGGACTTTGAAGTTCTGTTGTGCATCTGAGATCGCATGATGGAGACGCCCCATGTCCTGGCCATCGGCGCATAGCTCGAAGGCGTCAAGCCAATGTTCCAGGGACCAGGGTAAAGGGTTTAGATCGGCGTCGAGGGGATGGAAACCACTTCCAGGCTGCATGGGGAGTCGGAAGGCGGCAAAGAGACTAAAGCCTTTGCCTTTGGGTACGTAGCGTTTGGGGTTGGGGTAGAGTTCGCACTGCCCTCCATAGAACTTGATGCCGATGGCTTCTAGGTTGAGCTTGATGCAGTTGCTCAGCCAAAAGCTGCTGACGGTTTCAGGGAGAGGGAGGTATAGATGGAGTCCGCTACTGTGGCTACTTTGGCAAAGGAGTGAGCGGCAAATACCAATGTCTTCTAGGGCATGGCGTATCTGAGGTAGCCACTGGGGATCGCTGGCTGGGTGATAGCGACTGTCTTTGTCGATGTCGAGGACGAGCCAACGGGTTTGGGCACTGGGCCTAACTCCGATCAGGCACTCAGGGTCTTGGTGGTGACTCCACATCTCCACGGGGGAGAGGGGGAATTTTTTGATGGTTGCCCAATCTACTGGATCTCCTGGCTCTGGGGCCGAGGCAAAGATCCAGTCCCAACCGTTGGGGAATAGGGTAGCCAAATGCTTACCCACTGGATCAGCTGGTAAAGGGTCTTGTGTGCGTCGATGAGGTACACGAGATCTATCCTCGTGGTCATAAAATGCGGATTCCGCGTTCACGATGATCTCCCTATGAATTGTCCAGATAGGGAGGTCACTGTAAATGGCCCAAAAACTTGCCAACACAAGCTTTAGTGCTTTAAAATGTAAGCACTACTAAGCTCGGAAACTAAAGACTGTCGTCAAACAATTTCTTCGGTTTCCATCCCTATCAAATTGATATGCCTTACCCCCTCTCTGCCAAGTGGGGGTTTGTCATTTTATGGGTCCATATTCTTATCCTCATAACTTTGAAGGGAGAGTAACATTATCAAAGTGAGTAAACAATAGGTGTTTTTGTCATATACGCCGGAGTTGCAGGTGGTTTTATACGCCGGAGTTGCAGGTAGTTTTATACGCCGGAGTTGCAGGTGAATCATCTCTCTATACGCCGGAGTTGCAGGTAGTTTTATACGCCGGAGTTGCAGGTCAACCTCTAGATATCTTTTTTATAAAGAGTTTGATAACAGCAGTCATTAAATTTATACGCCGGAGTTGCAGGTGGTTTTATACGCCGGAGTTGCAGGTGAATCATCTCTCTATACGCCGGAGTTGCAGGTAGTTTTATACGCCGGAGTTGCAGGTGAATCCTTCAAATTCATACGCCGGAGTTGCAGGTCATTGTAAAGAAAAATTTCCTCCGATAATAATGGTAATCACATTAAGTTAACCCTGTTAAGATTTACAGGATTCTGAGATCAGGTGAGAAGTTGTGGTCGACAAACAATCTCTAGAGAAATTCCCAGTAGATGGAACCTTACTCCAGGTCATGCCCAGAGCTGGAGCGTCTTTGAAAAATCCTGATGTTTCTCTTCCCATTCTTAGATCCGATAGTAATGGTTACTTTATTGAAATGCAAGTTGAATCAACTTCTGAGGAGGAGTCGGAAGTTGCACTAACTAGGCGAATTCCATTAGAAAATCTCACTTCAGAAGAATGGGAAGACTTACAACATCAGTACGACCTCGCTGACTTTCAGTCATGTCTCAAGGAAGGCCTCAGCAAAGGGGTCGAGAAGATACAAGATCGAAAAGTGCAAAGACTCTTACTTGCTTTGCTCTCATTTTTGAATCCACGTCAAGTTGCCATTGTTTTGTATCTGTATAAAGCTGCCTCTGAACAGAACAACGGTCCTCGAGTCAGTTTTAGATCCAATGAATTACTCGAAAGCCTGGGATACAAGCGAACACCCGATGGTGGTTTTTCCTCAAAATTAAGATCCCAGTTAAATTGTGATCTAGTAGCACTGCATCGCACTGAACTCGTTTTTGCTAAGTCCTTACGGAAAGGGAAAAACATTGGTGCGAAAGTTATGATCAAGAACATCCTGCGCATCAATGATTACGAAATTGATAACACCCCTCGTAACTTCGATCTCGCTACTGCAGCGGACTATACTTCTGGCCTTGCGGATGCCTACACCATCACGCTTGAATTCTATGACTCATCAACTAAGCAGGGAGATTATGTACTTTTTCCAAACAGCTTGGATTTGAGTCAGAAGTTGGGTAGCAATGCCAAAAATAATTACAAATCTAAACTACTGATGTATCTCGTTAGTAGGATGAAATGGGACAAATTAGAAGATGGTAATTACCTATATATTTCAAAGCAGTGTCTTTTTAAGAACCTTGAGTTGCTAGGTAGCAATGCTTCACGCAACAATCAGATCTTCTGGCGTACTATTGAGGAGCTGAAGCAAGGGGGGTATATTTTAGAAGCGATGGAACTACCCGCACAGAAGAGAAATGTTACCATCCAACTAAAAATCAATCCTGAATTGATCTCTAACTGTTGAAGGGATGCTTTCCCGAAATCGAACATCAATGAATAACCCTTTTAGCTTTCCTGTTTATAGTCACTGTCCAAGCTGTCACGGAAGCGGAACAGATTATTATGTTGTCGATAAGAGTATATTAATTGGGCATATTTGTAAGAATTCACAGGCTTGTAGCACTTTGGCTTTGAGGCTAGCACAATGATCTGTTCCGCTTCCAGTACCTGCTGGGTCAGGTAGAAATTGATAGCGACTTTTTGATGCTATGTCACGTCTATATCGGTTTTTTTCAAAGGGTTTATAGTCGTAAATCTTTAGAAATATTCTGTATCCCTTTCGGTTCTAAGACCTAAGTTTTTTTATCTGGTTAATATAAATATCCTAAATGCTAGGTCAAAAGCTAGGTCTGACTCTGGAATCTTAAAAATACTGAAGATTGTAGAAAAATAAAAAGCTATGTCAATGCTATGTCATGAGGATTTATTTTGAAATGCTAGGTCAAAAGCTAGGTCTTGGTCCAACAAAAACCTATAACTTCTTAAACGGCTGATTGGTAACAGACCATGCAATGAGGGCATCCGAGCAACGCAAGGGATCAGGTTCAGCACAGTAACAGGGGCATTCCAGTTCATCTATCAAGATAAAAAGAGATGGATCGATCAGGTTAATCATAACTACAGGATCGTTTGCATCTGTTGTCCCAGACAAGCAGTTTTCTGTAATCGCTCTTAATGTCTCTAGGTGAAAGTCCTCTCCATGCGATGTATAAAAAGACAAGGCATTCATAGCATTTTCAGGAATTGCAGGAGGCCATTGATCTCGTGATTCTAAAAAGACTAAAAACACTCCAATCTCAGGAGGCAAGAGTTTTTGAAATTTCATAGAAGGAGGATCGCCACAAAATAAATAATGTGACTTGCCAAGCTTCCAGACATCACCTTTGTTAACTTTCCCAGGTTGAGTTTCAGCGATTTTTGGAGTAGCTGTTTTCTTCTTTGTGCGTTTTCGTTTAGGTATTTTTCCCTCTTCCGACTGTGGTCTGTTTCGGATATTTGTTGTGTCCATCTCAAAAGTAGTGCCGCCTCTAATAGCCATTCGGGTATTAGGATCTATCTCATCTTGTCCATCACTATCTATCTGAGAATAGGTAGCAGACAACTCGCGTCTTACCGTTCCAACAAATTTACCGCTTACTCCGCAACGTCTTCCAATCTCTCGGTCACTCCACTTTTTCCATTCACGGTCGCGCACCAGTCTATTAACAGCACGTCTTTTATCTGCGTTCGTTCTTCTTAGGCCATGTGCTGCATTGGCCCCTACTGAGTGCAGAACGGCATCTCGCAGTTCTCCGGGAAAGACTTCCGCAGAAATTTCCTTCTCGTCAATGGCTTCTTTAGCCCGGACCCTATGAAATCCATCAGCTAACCAATAGTCCTTACCGTCATAGTAAATTACGACTGGGGGAAAAGTAGCTCCTTGCTTCATGTCCTCGGCATAGTCAGCTACCACCTCTTCGTAGAGCTTTGAGCGAGGCTGAGTTCCGCCATCCATGCGAATTTTAGCTATCTCAATTGATTCGATAGAAGATTCTGAGGATTCGCTCAGCGGCTTTGGAGAAGGCATTCAAGTCCTAGCGGTAGATGACAACATACCGTCATAAAAGCATCAAAGCCAATTAGCAACAAGCAATCCAGAAAATTACAATTATTGTATGAAGTTGCGTAAAGCACTATCAATTCACAGATGATTGTTGATTGATACGGTTATCAATCAACATATCAACCCATATCTTTAAAAAATAATCTGAGATTATACTCTAGACGGCTAAGATATTAACTTCTTTAAAAGACTGAAACTTGAGTGATAGAAGGCTTGTTAGTTTCGCCTTGTGCTCTCCATTGCATTGATCAATGCAATGTTGAATGGCCCCTTTGAAAGAGTGAAAATCGGCATAATACTTCGAGTAGAGACATTCCTTGCGCACAAAGCGCCAAAGCCGCTCAATCAAATTCAAATGGGGTGAATAGGAGGGCAAATAGACTAACTCAATATCGACGATCTCAGCAAAGTCAGTCACCAGCTGGCATTTTTGATATCGGGCATTGTCTAAAATGACGCTGATGGGTATGACTGGGTCGAGTAGTGCCAGCTTGGCTAGCAACAGACACATGCTATGAGAGTTGATGTAGGTGTGGTTGGTGATACTGGTGACTTCTTTGGTGACAGCGTTGAGTGCACCCAGAACATTGAATCGTTGACGGCCAGAAGGAGACGGGATGAAGATCCGACGAAGGCACCAGAGAAACCCCAGATAAGCCCGGTGAACAAAATGAGCAGCATCCACAAAAAAGACAAGACGCTCTTGGCGTTGAGCTTCCTCTAATAAGGGTTCAAGGCGAGTTTGTCGAAACTGCTCTTGCTCCTCAATTTTCTCGGGCAGACTCGACTTTCCCGGCACATACCCCACTTTTCGATAGCGACAACCAATGCGCTTGAGGAAGGCTTTGATCTGGGTTGGAGAACGCTTAATGCCTGTCAATTGTTCAATGACTGCTTGGGCTTCTGCACTGGTGCGGGGCGGGTGGTGCTCAAAGTAGGCTCTCACACTATCGCTATGAGCATTGAGTGAACTAGGTTGACCTTTGTATTCCAGGGTCTTCAGTCCTTCAATTCCGCCTTGTTGATACTGACGAAGGGTTTTAGCTAAGGTCGGACGACTAATCTGACAAAGCTGACAAATCTGGGCATGGGGAAGACCCTGACTTTTCAAGTAGAGCACTTCCATCCGTCGCTGCACCCGTGGGTGAGGATGATGATAGCGTTCGTAGTTGAGGTGTTGGATTTCCTCTGCGGTGAAATCAATTTTAATCATGCAAGTAAGAGAGTAGGTGGGGGATACTCCCAGTGTGCCAAATCTCTCCGCTACAATGTTAAGTCACAAGTCGTCTGCAGTATAACGGCCCAAAGGTGGTTGAGTCCATGTTGAGGGCAGATACTAAGTCAAAATTCTTGGCTACCAATGGTTTTACATTGCTCTGTGGTTTCCCAATCTTATTCATCGCAACCACCATATTGTAGAGATCGGTCACTCTCTGCTCTCTTGACATATGCACATGGTTTGCATGGGTTCCACAATGAATAGCGATTTCTTCATCACTCCATTTTTGCCAGACTGGATGACCAATGAGTTTAAAGACATTCCTATCTAAATCAGCCTGTGTGAGCTTCAACTCACTTTCTGTACTGGCTTCCATAGCGTATAACACTGCATCTTGCTGATTCCCTTGCCAGACATCAGCCAAAATTTCTAATTCACCTATGGCTTTCTTGGCATGAAATCGATGAAAACCATCTACCAGCCAGCGTTTTGACCCATTGTAGAAAACGATTACAGGTGGAAATTTATCTCCTTGGCACATGGCTTCTGCATATTCTTCAACCACATGACTATGCACCTGGCAGCGTGGTTGGACCTCTTCATCAAGCGTGATCAAAGACAGTCTAATTATTTCCAAGTCCTGAAAACCATTGCTTGATAAGTCTCTCTTCATCCACAACTCCAAGGGCAAAGGAAAATCTGGGAGAATTCACAAAATACTCCGTTTTTCTATCAAAGCACAGCAGTTGAAAGTTCCATATACCCACATAGGATTTATTTACAGTTAAGGAATATTTGACTATGCGGTGGCCTAAAGAACGCTATGTGAATGCTAGGTAGATGCTAGGTTTACTCCCCCATCAGATGCTAGGTTAATGCTAGGTGCAAGTAAAGAATTCAATGAATTTTACTCAAGCGGCAAAGATCGTCAATAGCATCTCTATGCAAGAAAAAGGACGGAAGCAAACTGAAGCTGAAATCATTGCGCTGAAAGCAGCCTGGGACAAAATTGATTACGCATTAGCGATTAAAAATTCTAAAGCTAACTACAGCGAGAATTATATACGCAGTGATGCTGGTCGAAAGCTTTGGCTCATGCTGTCTGGACATTTTGGTGAGAAGATTACCAAAATGTCTCTCAGAAGATACTTTGAGAGACATCCTGAACTCTTAGATCCTGACAAAAGGAATCAAAAAATCTTAGGAGGGTATCCTCCTGATATTGAAAATTTCGTAGGTCGTCAGAGTGAAGCAGAAGAACTCAAACAATGGTCGAAGACGATTCAATGTGTATGTATTGATGGGATTGCTGGGATTGGTAAGACCTGTTTAGCAGCAAAAGCGATAAACGCAATATTCCACCAGCCTTCCCAATTCGAACACTATATTTGGCTACCTGTCCATTACAAACCTAGCCTCAATGAATTACTGGACTCCCTAATAGAGCATTTGGGGGCTACAAAGGGAGAAGAAACTCAACTAAGCCGTAGTTCTATACTCATCCAATATTTACAACGGCACAGATGCCTAATTGTATTGGATGAAGTTGATTTAATGCTGCAGACGAATCAAGAGACCAGTGAATATGAGGTTTTCTTTAGGCGAATAATTGAGGAAAAACATCAAAGTTGCGTTTGGCTGACTGCTAATTGTTTTCCTGAAGGCTTATCCAACTACAAAAACATGGGTTTCCCGTTTGAAAGCTTGCACTTAGGACCACTCCAAGCTAACGAAGTACAGAAGCTCGTTGAGTCACATGGAATTACATTTGATGCCGACTGGGAAAAGATGGTCCACACTTGTATGGGCAATCCACTTCTCCTGCATTCTGTTCTTAGAAAGGTCTCAAAGGTACTTGGAGGGCAGGCTGACTTAGTTAACCAAAAAACAAGTCTGGCACTAAACGAATTTGAGTACCTACTTAATAAACTATTTACCAATACCAATGATATTAAAGAATTAGAGATCATCGTACTTTGCACAATTGCATCTATTGATCGAACTCAAAGCGGTATATCGTTATTAGCATTAACTCAAAACATCCTAGAAAATCATCCAGATATATCTGAGCTGGATATATTCAATAGCCTTGAACGCCTTCAAAATCATAATTTACTGAGTCTTGTAACAGATACAGGATCAATAGAGATTGTGATGGTAGACATAATTAAGAAGTATATTTTACGGAATTATATAAATAATGACCAAAATACCTCATCTATCTTGACCTAGATCAGTGTCTTACTGTATTAATCCAAATTGCACTCAACGAGAGAATCCACCCGGCATTGATTTATGCCAAGGGTGTGGCACCGCTTTGCTGATCAAAGATAAGTACAGGCTCTTGCGCCCCATACGCTCTTTGGATACGAGCAAACAGCTTTACCCCTCTGAGACTGAAATTTTTGAGTGCATTGATACCAAAGGCAACCCCAAAGATCCCCCCAATACTCCGAAAATATTCAAGATACTCAATTCGGCAGATCCAAAATTAAAGCAACTCGCGAAGCGTGAAGCATACGCTTTGATGAAATTGTACGAATACCCTAATACGCCTAAAGTTCATGTCAAAGACTATTTCGAGTATCAGGATGAGCATTTCCCAGACACGCTGATCTGCACGGCCATCGAGAAAATTGAAGGGGTGGATTTAAAGGTCTGGCTAGCTGAGAATGGCCATGCGACCTCTGATCAGCTCAAAGGTTGGCTAGGTCAACTGTGCGAAATCTTAGCAGTCATCCATGAAAGAAATTATTTTCATCGGGATATCAAGCCTTCTAACATCATGCTTCGACCAGATGGCAGGTTGGTGTTGATCGATTTTGGCACCGTGAGGGATGTTTCAAAAACCTACATTGCCAAGCTGATCGGACCAGATAATAAAACCCCTATTCAAGGGGCCACGGATGTGACGATGGTCCGCACCTTTGGTTACTCCCCCCCTGAACAGCTCTACGGCAAAGCTCTCCCCCAATCTGATTTTTTTGCCCTTGGGAGAACCTTAATCCACTTGGCTACGGGGATTCATCCCAATGACTTACCGGAAGTGGAGGATCGGGTAGTATGGCGTGATCAAGCGAACAATATTGATCCAGACCTCGCTGACTTAATTGACCGTTTGTGTGATCCAATCTCCACGAATCGGCCCAGGAATACTGAGGCAATCCTCGCGGATCTAGCTCAGCCTCCTCGAAAAACCCCTGTCTCTAAACGACCTTATTTCCTTCAGTCAAAATGGATTTATGTAGCCCTAGGCATGGGTATTGCAACTGCCATTAACTGGGGCTTGATGCACTATCTCAAACCCGGCGAGATGTTGACAAGCAAAAACTATCTTACTCAGGGCTTGTCTGAGTTGAGAGTTAGGGACTTACCTGCGGCGCAAGCCTCTCTCTCTGAAGCCATTCGGCTTAATCCGAAAAACGAAGAAGCCCATTACTATTTAGCGTTTACATGTGCCGAAGTTCGTAATCATGATTGCGCCGTCAATCATTACCAAAAGGCCATTGACCTCAATCCCAAGGACTGGGAAAGCCAATTTGCTTTGGCGAGTCTCTATGAAAAGTTAGAAAAGGAAGACAAGGCAAAACCCTTACTGAAGTCAGCTCATTCGATTGATCCCAAAGCCCCTGAACCGCTCAATAATTTAGCACGTTTGGCACTTTTAGAAGGTCATGCAAGGGAAGGTCAACAACTGGCTCAAAAAGCTCTCAAGCTAACAAAAAGGCCCATTATGAAATCCATAATATACAAGAATTTAGGATGGGCTGCTTTTCTCCAAAAAGATCAGAAACTGGCCTATCAGTATCTGAATAAATCGATTGAGTTCAACCCTGAACTCCCTGATCCCTATTGTCTCCTCAATCAGATAGAGCCTAGTCTTAAGTATCGAGAAGCCTGCATTAGCCTCATCTCAGAGCGATCTGAGGTCCGTGAATGGCGTAAGGTATTATTAAAGCAAGAAACCTAAAGCTTAAGGAATATATTCTGCTAATCTATTCCTTAGTTGAAGAATAATTTGTATGGATAAATTTATTCCTAGGAATTATTTAGGGTTAGTAACTTTTGGGGGAGTTGTAATTCAAACCCTAGTCCCTACAATTCCTGTTATTGCTGAACCGATAAAAAAATGTCCACCCGTTATCCGTTCACTGAAGACGAATCGGCTTTACTGTGCCCATGAGTTAAAGGTGCTTCAGAGGAGAATGACGGAAAAAGACGCAGGTTTTCTCTGTTTCCTAGTCCGGGCGATTATTCCCGCCAATGACTGGATCAAAACGAATCAATGCTTTCCTAAAACCAATTTTTCCAGCGAAACGGGGAAAAAGATTATTCCCAAGCCCAAGGGATCGAGAACGGCTTTCAAACTGTTGAAGCCATTGGGAAACATACAACTCACGACTCAACCGATTATCGCTTGGCAACCCGTTCCCCAGGCTAGATATCGCATCACTGTCGAACATGGAGGTCGGTGGCTGTGGTCTCAGACAACCAAAACTACTGAAATACCCCTCCCAGCCTCCAAGCCGTTAAAGGAGGGCAACACCTATAAAATCAGTGTCGTCGCCTTCAGGGATAACCAACCGATTGCGGAGGATATCACCACGATTCGGTTAGTCAAATCTCAGCAAATCCAAGACATTGACGATTTGATCCAGCAAGCCAGCAACCTTGCTCCAGATCCTCTCAGTCGAGGATTAGACAAGGCGATGATGCTGTACCATTTGGGGCTATTAGATGCTGCTGTTAAGGAGTTACGCACCCTCACCCAATATCTAGAACCAGAGGTGTACTCCCAACTGGGCTTAATCCACCAGGAAGCGGGGCATCAGGACATGGCTCAAGACTATTTTGACAAAGCCTCAGAACTCGCTAAGCGTCCATCTAGGCCCATCTCACAATTGAACTAGGACGTAATTGGCCCAATAGTAGGGATGACCATAATCTGATCTTAAAAGCTTCAATTGAGCCTGTCTCAACCGTTCATGCATCGACCGGGGTTCGTTGATATCGGCGTAAAATGCTCGGGACAACAGTACAGACGCAGCAGCATCTGCTGACCACAGGGAGGCGACCGTATTTCTCGCCCCTGATTGAGCGGATAGACCCGCTAATCCCAACAATGATCTCGGATCCCCTGCTGCACTGTGGCAGGCGCTTAAAAACAGCAGATCCAGTCCTTCATTATCAGCTTCTAGAACCCCACTAATCTCTTGGACCGTCAAGGGCCGGTCCCAGGCCAGCAGAAAAGTTTGAGTTGGATCTGAGCTAAATTGCCCGTGGGTACTTAGGTGAAGGATCTTGGCAGTGGGCCGTGCCACATTATCCAATAAGTTGTCGTGGGTAAAATCTTGGTTGAGTAAAAGCTTCGCATCCGGGTATTGGGCCTGAATCGCATCGACTTCTTGAGCGACTTCTGGCAAGGGTTCCAATAAGGTTTCTTCTAAGCTGGGGCTTTGGGTAGAGACTCCCCCGACAACGACGCCAGGCTGATTGGATGAGTTGAGGGATGTTTTCACATAACCATTCGACAGGGCAATGGGGTTGCGTTCAATCAGATACCGTTCACCATCATGGAGAAACCCCATTGGAATATTTTGGAGCGGCCCATTCAGGTGAAATTTGATGGGGACATTTTCTGGTATCAGGTTTTGGGATAAGGCTGGAGCCAGTATCAGCTGGTGCAACGATTGGGCGAGGGGCAGATATTGCTCTGGGGTGGTATCAAAGAACCGTTTATCCTGAATCATCGTCGTTATTTCAGCGGTGATGCGCTGGAGCTGCTCGGGGTCTACGGAATAGTGTCGATCTCCCACGATCACCGTCGTTTGGTCAGCTAGATCCAGGATTTGCACGACCACTTCACCAATGGGGTTTTGGTCGGCTAGAGGAGCTAGATTAGTCTCCCCACATCGAAGGTAGTTTTGTAATTCAGCGAGTCTCAAGCGTTGATTGGTTTGAGCTACGAGCTTTAAATTGGGGTTTTCTGATTTGAGCAGTAGGCCCATGTACTGTTGGTATACGGGTTCCACTTCCGCTTTAAAGGAGAACTGCAGATCCGATGACACGGGCAGCAGGTTCCAGCGCACCTGCTCCAGGGCGTTGATCGCGGATTGGTAGGATGCGATCGCATTGGGTATCTGCCCCGATTGCTCATACTGCTGGGCGAGGGCACTACGCCACTGATACAAGGCATCCCAAGCCTGCTCGGAGTGGGCAAATTGGGCGGCTAAGTTGAAGGATCGCATGGAGAGGTCACCTTGCCCACTCCGCTGATACAGATCACCAAGCTGACCATAGACAAAGGAGAGTGCCCGGTAATGATCCAATTCTTCAGCGATCTGTTGGGCCGATTGAGCCTGGTCAAAGGCCATCATGAGGGGATGTTTCCCGGCTCCATTCGGCTGTTGGGCGAGAAGCTTGGAGAGTTTGAGATGGGTGTAAATGCGCTCTAAGGGGGGAAGTTGGTTGAGGTCCGCTTGCTGGAGGGATACCAGAATTTCAGCGTGCTTGGGTGCCACCTGCTCCTGTAATTCCGAAATTTCAAAAATGCCGTCTCTATCCCGTTGTAGCCATCGGTCGATGTCCTGATAGAGGTCTAGCCAATTGAGCTGCGCTTTCAGCTGGTAGGGGGTATTGTTCAGTTCTTGGTAACTCTCAAAAGCTTTAAGGGCTTTATCCCTAGCTGCTGTTACGTTTTTGGCTCGAACGATGGCTTCACCACTAATCTGAAATTTCTGGATCGCGTCTTTCACCTTAAAGGATCGGGTGTTGGCGAGGTTGAGAGTCAAGGCTTGGCGCTGGGGGGTATCACCAAGGGTTTCCGCTTTTGAGATCGCAAGCTTGAGGACTTGCTCTGAGATTTCTAATTTACCGAGCTGCTGGAGGATGGTGCCGAGATGCTGGAGGGCGATTAGGTCCGTGGCATCATAGGATCGGTTGGTAAGGGATACGGTGGAGCGCACTTCCGTTTGGCAATAGTCCGTGACTAAGGCCAGGGCTTTACTGACTTGGGTGCAGGCATTGAAATATTGGCCGAGTTGCTGGAAGGCCAGGGATTGATTAATTAAGCTACCTTTGATGCCATCTCGGTGATTGGCTCGTTGATAGAGTTTAAGCGCTTTTGCCCAGGACTCATAGGCATCGCTGGGATTTCCCCGCTCAAGCTGTTGGTGCCCCTGGACGGTGAGGGCATCGGCTTGATCCATTAGTGTGAGATCGGCAGCTCGGACACTGGGAATGACCAGTAGGGATAATAGCAAGATTTTGGATAGATGTTTCAAGACTAAAACCTCCAACTAACGGAAAGGTGCAGACCTTCTTCTTGCACGGTCGGACGACGCTCTGAACGATTGAGTAAGGGAATGCCATAGTCGATGCGGGCACTAAGGCTATCGCCTAAATCGTACCGCAGCCCCAGGCCCACGGAGGCCAAGGTTTGGCTTTGGTTGGGGAGGAACCGATCCCCTTGGTTGAATGCATGACCAATGTCGATAAATGGGACTATTTGCAGGGTTCCAGAATCCCCTGAAATCAGAGGTACACGTAATTCTGAGGACACAAAGAGGCCACTATCCCGCGTGATGCCATCTTGCCGAAATCCTCGGACGGTGGAGACTCCCCCCAAACTAAATTGTTCAGACGGAATAAGGGGACCATCCGCGAATTGGACACCTGCGCGATTGACCCAAGTGAATTTTGAGAATTGATGTGCCCAAAGTGTTTGACCTCTCCAAGCGAAGGAAGTGCCATTACCAAAAAGTTCTGCGTTGCGAGTTGCAATGGGTAAACCGAAGTTGAACTGTGATCTGATAATCAAGCTGTCGTTTTGATCTCGATTGGCGAATTCCTGAATGAGTCGGAGGACGGTGGAATTGGTTTGGCCCGTCTCGTCTGCGCCTTCTGTTAGGGGAAAAGGAACACCCAGTATTGATTCATCATTCTCTAAACGGGACAAGCTGACACCGAGGGCAAACTCTTGGATCAGATCACCACTGATCTTTCTGTAGATCGGTTGACGATAGGACAACTCGTATTGAATGGCGTTGGTATTGAGGTCAATGAGGTTAAAGGGTTCTTCGGTTATGTCGTTATCCCCATAGGTAAAGCTCACACTCAGGGTGCCATTCTTGGCGTTGACGGGGACAGCATAGTTGCCACTAATCACATTGCTGCCGGTCGTGTTGCGGTAGGTGAGGCTGAAGATATCCCCCAGGCCCGTGACGTTGCGATAGGCCGCCGTTGCGCCTCTTTCAAATGTCCCTACGGAGGGTGAGCGATTGTTATTGGCAAATACCTCTACAGCTAACGGTTTAGCGGGTTCTACTGCAAGGGCAAGAATGGCTTGGCCTGCATTTTGGCTAGGTCGAAGTTGAACATTAAGGCCCTCAACCAGCGGATCAATTTGCAGCCATCTCAAGGTTTCCTGGATCTTCTGCTCTCTGAGAACTCCTTTTGTAACGGGGTTTACCCTGGCCCGGACGTAGTTCTCAAGGCGTTTGGCTCCCGAAATTTCTATTTCTGATACCTTCCCTTCTATGATTTGGAGGGTGATTTCTGCATTAGAAGGGTCAATCTCAGCTCCGGTATCAGCGACAATCGCGCCAGAGTTGAGATACCCCTCACTGACATAGAGCTGAGTAATCGCCTCTTCTAGTTGGAAGAGTTCACCGACACTGATGGGTTTCCCGATGTATTCCGAGACAACTACCTGTAACTGCTCGTCCGTGAATAGCGTATTGCCTTGAAAGATAAAGCGGCTTGGGGTCAGGATGACTGCAGTGTCAGCCTGGGGGTCAATCCCGGACGGTAGACGAAATGGATTGATGTCAAGGGGAGTGACGGGTGGAGCTGAGGGAGTGGGGGTCTCTGGGCTTGGTTTGGGTAGAGGCAGTGTATCAGGCAGGATCGGAGTTTCTTGAGCGAGTAGCTGTGAAGAACCACAGCACAAGATACCCAAGCTAAGGAGGAGGGGAATGCGTTTATTCATACTTGTCGGACGAGGATGGTTATCCAGCTTTAGCTTGTTGATCTGTGTGACAAGCCTTTAATTGAGCGGCTACGGCTGGGGCATACTGATCCGCTTTTCGTGGATCATTCACAAAGGTGATAGTGCCGTTAGGATTCGTTTTCCAGCCTACAACCCGTTTTAAGGGCTTAATTTCCCCCGTTTCAGGATCAACATATGTGAGTCGTCGCTGATCATACCTTGCTTTTGCCGCTTGGAGCCAACCGCCATCAGCAGGAGAGCGAGTGATGGGACTGGTGGGCTTACCTGCGGTTCCAACTCGATAATAGGCAAGGTTCGTGCTGTTTGAGTCTCCACAAGCTGAGTAGAGGTCGGGGGGATCTACCTGAATATTGAGATCTGGGTCTTGGCTAAAATCGGTGATTTCTGCCTCGACTTCGACACTGCCATCAAATTGGGTACCGAGTTGAGAGGTGGCTGTGATTTGAGTATCAGGCGATAAGAAGATACCAAGGGCGTTGATATCGATGTTCCCTCCCTGAGCATCTTCTGCATTGGCACTGATAACAGCCTTACCTAGGGCAACTAATATACCAGTGTTAACTGAAATATTCCCACCCATACCAAGCTGTTGAGTTGATGCAGTGATTGAGCTATCCCGAAGAAAGACAGAATTGGCATCAAGATTTATGTTCCCACCCTCACCCCCTTCCGTGGTGGCACTAATTTGGCTATTTTTATCAACGATAATTTCACTCGCTGAGATTTTGAGTTCTCCTGCATCACCTGTTCCTTCATTACGAACAGAAACGCGTCCCTTATCTTTAATCAACAATTGAGGAGTATTGATAAATATCCTTCCAGAATTTCCGCTAGGAATGGCAGGTAAATTAAACAATGGCCGCAATATAGGATTGATTACTATAGCTTCGGCGGTGATTGTAGTCTCAGGGATAGAATCTGATCCCATACCATCAACCTGAACGTATTGCGTAGCATTAATTATCAAGCTGCCACCATGACCCGAACTTAATACTGTCGTACTAACCGCCCCTCCGTTAGTAATACTTAGTTTTGATGTATCAATAGCTATATTCCCTGCATTGCCTAACCCTAAACTTGCAGCTTGTAGCAATGATCCTTGTCTCGTTATTGGTTCAAGTCCAAAAATCTCAATTAAATCTGCTTTAATTGAAATATTCCCGCCATTTCCTTTGTCAAGAGTCACGGAAGACAATCGCCCTCCATCACTGACAACCAGATTTGGGGCAATAATGTCAACATCTCCAGCATTGCCAGAATTAACTGCAATAGCATTGATCTGACTAACTAACCCAGGGTTAATGCTTGAGCTTCTTTCTATATTTAGATTATTGGCTGCATTAATTGATATATCACTTCCTGATCCTGAAGAAAAAGTCAGAGCATTTAGAGTAGCTCCAAATCTAAAGGAGATGGATGAAGAAGTAAGGGATATGGGAGCACCTGATCCTGAAGAAAGTGCTTCAGTATATAGTCCTGACGATTTCTCACTAGTGAATGGGTCGTTGACGGGAGCGGGAGTATCTGCAAAATTTAGTAATTCCGTTGCTGCCAATTTCAGTTTTTTTATCTGGAACTACGCCTTGATTTTGCATTAACGCTATAGATTTCTCTAGGAAATTAATCTGTCTTCCATAAATCCCAATTGATGCATTTCCTTGTCCTGTAGTATCCAGTAAAGATCGATTCTGGAAGAGGATGTTCTTAAAAGTAAGGTTAGGGTCATCGTAATTTAGGGTCCATCTTGGATTAGCAGCGCTGAAGGTTACAGTGCCTACCTCTACGCTCCCAATTTCCAATTGACCACCTGGTGTGTAGACAGCGCCACCATCGAATACTATATCCCCACCTACTAACGCTAAAGTCTTTCCTGGAGATACTTGTAAGCCTGGTGGATTATCGTCCCTTAAAGAAGGTAAAAATAACCCGTTGGGGATTTGGTGGCCTGTGTTTGTTACACGAATTTCACCTGAGTTAAAACCAAAATCAACTCCTACAGGCTCTGCATTCGTAAGTCCAGGAACAACTTGAGGTGCTATAGCGCTAAATTGTGTACCATCAGCGAAATTAATGCGATTGGCTGTAGTTCCCAAAAATGACCCGCCGATATCTAGTCGGGCATTTTCCCCAAAAACAATCCCATTAGGATTAATAAAAAACAAGTTGGCCGAGCCATTAGCCTTAAGTATGCCGTCAATATTAGAAGCCGAATTACCTGTTACCCGACTGATAATATTCCTGATATTGGCACTATTATTAAAAAAAAGCTGTATTACCTTTAGGAACAGAAAAGCTTTGGAAGCTATGAAATACGTTATCCCCTCTAGTTATGCCAGCATCAATCTGAGCAGTATTTTCTAAAGGTGTAACTCGTGAATTTACCGTTCCATCTGGGATGACTTGTGCGAGTGTTGATGTTGTCTCAAACAGGCTAAGGGAAACTACAACAATCGCAGTTTTTCTATTGAACAGACTTAGCATACTAATCTTTAGACATAAAGAGGCTATTCAAGTATCGTTGAACTCCACTTGAGCCCTAGCAATATATTTTTATTCTTCTCCGAGGGTTTCTACTGATGGATATTCACGACGATGAAGAATTTCATTAAAGTCGTCCCATTGTTGTTGTGTCCATTGGTGACAATCCATCGTTGCATCTTGTACTTTTTCAGCAAAAGGCATTCGAATATGTTCATATTGCTCAAATGCTTTCATCATTTTATGTTCATCATTCAAGCCATTCTCTTGAGCCAGCTTGGTTATGAGTGAAACAAGAATAGCAGCATCCTCAAATCCTTGATTAGCACCCTGTGCCATGAATGGAGGCATTGCATGAGCAGCATCCCCAGATAGAACAACACGTCCTTTAAACCAATGTGGTTGAGAGTCGTCTTGAGTATTCACCTGATGCATATAAAAAAGTCGGTGAGATACTTTGTCAGGATTTGATAAACCTACTAAGTCTACTAGTATCGATGGGAAATCAGCTTTCTGTAATGTTTGTTTGCCTAACTCAAGAATCTCAGTACGTGACTTATCTAAAAACGAATCAATTGCAAAAGGGGCATAAAGCAAATAAATTATCGTATCATTTGGCAGGCGAATCAAAATGATCCGTAGTAGTTTTAGCTCTGGGTAAGCAAGGTTGTCAGAATTATTATGTAATGTGGTAAATTGCTCTCCTTGTATATACAGCGTGTCTAGTTCTTTGACTATTGAGCTAGGCACATTTGCAATTGTTGAGCTAATCGCTGAAAAACCAGAGTACTGAGGTTCTACCCATTTCTTTGACTCGTCATTCTTGTAAAGAACTTGACGCATGTTTGAATTTATTCCATCTGCTGCGACCACCAGCTTGGCGTAAAAAGATTTATGTTCAGACTCTTGGGTGTCTTGAGTCAATGTAGAGGGTTCTACACTTGATTTCATCATTTCCCAATGAGCAAAAGGATTATTTGAGATTATTGCATCTGAGGCTGTATCGACTCGGACCCATTTTTCTTCTTCTTCTACATGAATACATTTATGGTTGGCTTTAATATCATCTATGGGGATCAAACTTCTCAAGTTTGTTTGTAAGTCAAACCAAGAGATATTTACTCGTCCTTCACCATAGCGATCAAACCAGCTTTGGAAGTCAGTGGAAAATGAGCGCGTCGTTTCGCCATGTATATTCTTTTGACGCCATAGCTTTTTTGGAGGAGGGGTTGAGTTCTCTTTTTTTCCAACTGTGTTAGTTGAAGGTGGCTTGCTACCTGAAGCTTGAATAGTCTTTAAAGCATTTTCTACAATTTTCTCGTATGCATCTGAATCGATATATTTTATTGCCCGTAATCCATTCGGTAGTAGATCCAATCCTTGTCCCACTTTACGAAATTCACGAGTCTGATCGATGACGAGGATATTTGTGATACCTCTCTTTCGTAAACCAATTGCTGTTGCCAAGCCTACTGGACCCGCACCAACAATTAAGACATCATAGATTTTCCGTGGAACATCGGAACCACTGATATCAGTCATGGCTATCAATTTATTTTTTTTTGAGCTTTAAAACAAAAGGGGAGCAATGGAGCCAGAAATAAGCAGATAATTCTCTAAAACCTCATGTACCGAACGATACCACTTTTTTGGAGGCGACTTTGCGATCGCAACATTCTCACAACCTAACGATTCAACTGACCGAAGATCACCTTGGATTCCTCGCATACGTGTACCCGAATGAAGACCCAGAAGATGCCCTGATCAAACTCCTGGAGCATGCAAGGAAACAAGCCATTCGACAGGCAGAGAAGCAGGTCAGGGTCACACATCTGGACCAAGAAGCCGAAGAAAATCAAGATAAGACCCCAGAGAAACCCGTTAGCCAGGGGGATGATGGGGTGGAGAATCCGATCGGTGAGCTACAGGAGTTGTGTCAGCGGCAGCAGATCTCCATGCCCAGGTATGAGTTTGAGACGATACCGGAAGGATTTCGCTGTATGGTGCTGGCGATGGGCCTAGAGGGAGTTGGTGAGGGGCGATCGAAGAAAGAGGCGAAGGTGCGGGCTGCGAAAAGACTGCTTGGCAAAGCTGCTCCAAATTAAGCTTTCCCCAGAAATCCCCCAGAGTATATCCCTGAAGGCTACACTGGCTTTGCCTTAGTAGAGGATATCTGCAATGCCACCCCAACTCATCTCACTGAAGCCCAAACCACCAGCCCAAACCACGCTGACACCCTCGACAAACACCGAAGCAACCCCCGCATACCCAGACAAGGCATCATTCCCGACCATCGACAGGAAAGATGAGCTGCCAGTGAAGCGCAAGGCAACTCTACAGCCTGAAGATGATGATCGCACCATTGACCCCACCCCCAAATACGACCGCAGTGAACCCACCGATACTCGGAGAACGCAGCGAGGGTATTCAGCTCGGCAAACACCAGGACGAGTCCGACCCCCCAGAGTGTCTAGAGCTTTTGAGTCCAAATTCCACGCACTTGAGAAGCGTCAAAAGAATCTGGTTCAGCAGACCAAGCAAAAGGGCCAGCTTGAGTATCTGACCGTTTCTCGAAGCAGTTCAGGGAAATACTGGATCACCATCGAGGGCAGCGGTAGGCCATTCATCAGAATTTCGTTTGAAACACCTGAGTTTTGCTACGAGTGTGCTTTGGAATTAGAGGATACATTCGATGTGTTGCAGGTGTTGAGTCTGCGGCCAGGGGAAACCATTGAGCGGATTGAGGAGATGATCGGAGTGTGGCTGGACCGGGAACGGGTGGCGAGGGCTTGGGGTTAGGCTGGGTTGTGAAGTTTGCATATGTGGATGGCCTTAACCTGCGTAATATCGCTATCAGGGGAAATTACTAGGAGTTTGTTGTCGCTTCTCACTAATAATCAGTAATCTCTCTGTTTTAATTAAAATCCCTTTACCTGATGATATGAAGGCACACAGGGATAAAGCGAAGATATTATGTTGACAAGTTTTTTGGCCGAAGTATTAGCCGTTACCTTTGACAACCTGACCCAGACAGCAACGATGTTTGAGTGTGTAGAAGAAGCATCTGAAGAATTAAGTCCAGAAGCAAAGCAGAGATTAGCACTCGTCCATACAGGTTTAGCAATGGCTATCCAGGCAATGGAATTCGATGAGCTACAGCAATTGATCAAGCAATCTGAAAATTATTTTGATTTTCAAGAAATAGGCTGATGTTGGCCTAATGTATTGCAGCTCCACAGAATTCTACTTGAAGCCGTCTTTGAAATAAAGGACACGTTCAATATTTCACGGGTGATCGGGCTGTGTCCTGGTGAGACAATGGAGCGGATTGAGGAGATGGTTCAGATGGGGCTGGAGCGGTTAGAGGTTCTGGAGTCACAACCATATTTCACAGAGATCTGCCCAAACTGTGGCGAGAGTTTTGGCAATAGCAGACCAATCCACTACGATTGCAGGGAATGTGGATGGATGGACGATTCAATCAATTAAGCTATGAAAAATATAAGTCCAATCTTCTCCCTCCTCCTTACCCCTCTACTTTTTGGGTGCAGCCCACCCCCCAGCACCACGACCAACGACATTGATCCGGTAAAGACAATCTCCTATACGGTTGCCAGCACTAGCGATGGCGATACCCTCAAAGTGCAATCTCACGACGGTACATCGAGCAAAGTCCGTGTTGGATGTATTGATGCGCCTGAGTCCTCGCAGGAGTATGGACCGGAGGCAGGCCAAAGACTCAAAGCATTGCTACCCAGTGGAGCAACAATCGAGCTTCGGGAAATTGATATTGATCAATATGGCCGAACAGTAGCGGAGATCTATTCTGATGGGAAATCGGTTGGGCTTCAGCTTGTCCGTGAAGGATATACCGTGGTGTATCACCGTTACTTGGATGGGTGTGCTGATACAGCAGATCAGTATGTTGCCGCTGAGGAAGAGGCGCGATCTCAGAAGCTCAATTTCTGGAGCCAGAGTGACCCAGTGATGCCGTGGGACTATCGGAGAGGGAAGCGGTGACAATTTATTTGGTCATGGGCCAATCCATTTGACCAGCTTTGGAACTATGGTTTGACCTTTACCCGTGCCTTACTTCCTCCGGTAGTTAGGTGAGATTATCTCAGCCCCCTATTCTTGAGAAGCTATATAAACCGGTGCTCTGAGGATCTGAGCTTCGGTCCAAATGTGTTCAGTTAATCCAACTGCCATGGCAGGAGTTCTCTGTTGAAAGCGCTTTTTACCCTCGGTTACTTCTAGAGGAGTTCGTAAACTGCGATGCACTCTCACCCAGTTGTAAACTGTAGCACTCCACCAAGCAACGGCCTGACGAGTATTACTGCGATGAGCGAAAGCAAGTGAGCGTCTGACTTGATGAGCATTCATCCGTCGTGCAGTGCCATTGAAACGCTCCACAGTTGAGGTGTTGGGAATGTTGTACCCTATTTCATCTAGCGCTTGATTGATCCGTTGCCAGCTCCCATGAGCTTTGCTCACCTCTACAGCTTCTAACTTTTGTCCCTGACGATGCTTGATGACTTGGACGTGGGCAAGGGTTCGAGGAATCCGATACTTGGGAGTTGGGAGGTCGACCCATCGTGCTTTGACGGGGGGGGGGAGGTAAGACACCCCGAAGATGACCGGAAAGAGAGTGCGATAACTCGCTTCTCCATCGGTCATCAGCACCAGGTCTTGGGGATGAGCTAGTCGTCTGTGACTGCCTTGCATCAGCCTTTCTATCAGGTCTGTGTTACGGGGACCAATTGCCACGTGGACAATGAATTTACTGGCGGCATCAATGGATACCGCATCCCAACACTGCTGCTTTTTGCTGGCGACGTATCCATGACGTTCGTCCATCTCTAGTATGTCGATATCCAGTTGCTGAGCTTCCTGCTCATGAAAGTCCTGGGCATGCTGACCAAACTTGAGGGTCAAACGTTTCACCGTATCCGGATGGGTGTAGGTCAGACGTGATGTTCCTTTGATAGACGTTCCTTCTGCAATTTGACGACCTACTTCTATTGCTCGAGATTCAGGGATTTTTGTATTCCAAAAGGCAGTGTTCTTGCGTTCACTGAACTCTGCTCCACAGCTATGACAGCGCAGATACCGTATTCGATCTTGTCCGTATACTTTACGTACTGTTAAATTCTCAAGGCCCGCTTGACCATAGCTTTCACAGTTAGAGTTCACGCAAGCTAGCTCTGAAAGTAATGGCCTTTTTTTCTCTTCCATGGGAGTATCTTGGCTCAATAACTCCCTTCAGCAATACCTTTTTCGAGCCTCCCTTAGCTAGAGGGGCTGAGATAATCTCACCTAACTACCCTTCCTCCGCAACGAAGTACATTCAGCAAACTCCAATGAATCAGATAGTGGCCACATTGTCGTGGATATTTAACAACCCAATATCCAGTGTTAAAGATAGAAGCTAATATTACCTTTTGATGAGACGTTGCGGTTGACTAAGTCTGAAAGCGTTTTGGTTTCATGAATAATCTCCCAGCCGACGAGAGAGAAAGTGTCCTTACTGTATACATTCTCAGCCAGCAGTGGACTGGTGAGTACGTGGGTTAGGGCATCTATTGCAATGACACGAGTCGCCAGTGGCCCCAATAGTGAATTACTTGGCGTATCTTCTGCGAATAGCCCTACGTATAGCTCTACTTTATCGACATCTCCGTACAGCTGTTGTAATAATTCCTGTGTTCGGGGGTTCCCTGTAATTTGATCAAATTGTGTCACTCTGGGAAACTGGTAGGCTTCTCGATAGTCGTTGTAGCTCGCCAGTTGCACTTTACGGCTAAGCTCAATGGTTGGGACTTCAGCCGGTTCAATCAAAAAGTCAGGTGTATTAAACAGGCCTATTTTGCTAGCGGGTTGGGCAGATGTTTCTTGTAGGAGCGTTCCGATGTCACTATCTAGAATCAGCTGATTATTCCAGAGTGTGTCGTTAGTATTTTTAGATGCACCATTGTACTGTATGGCCTCTGGCAGGGAGCTGTGCCAGCGATATACAAAGTTAAACTCAATTGACATCCAGTTTTGACGGTACCATTTCTCATTGGGAAATGCTTGTGGATCGAGAATCACATTGAAATGGTACGGCGTAATGTGGTTTACATAATCTTCGATGACGATTTTCATAATCGTCACGATTAAGATGTTTCTCGCTGTTTGAAACAGTCTTTCATCATCCCAGCTAGGATAGGCTTTCATTAGCTGGTCGCAGATTCGGTTGTGCTCCCGTAAGCAAATAACGTTGAGCATCACATAGCCAATTTGCACGTTGGCTCTTTCTACGCCCATGGCAAAGATCTTTTTCTTTTTCTCAGTAGTCTGATTAAGCTCCTGATTTAGTGGTTCATACAGATCCTCAAATTCTTTTTTAAAGATGTTATTTTTCGCATCTTCATAGACAAAGAGAGGATATTCTTCGTTGTTTATCCACTGGCTTTTGAGCTTACCGCCTTCAAACTTCCTCAATAAATGAGTTGTTTTTCGATTCAGTCCATAAACTGGTGCGAGATCAATCAGGTGGTTAGAAGTATTTTTTAAGCGATTCCTTCGATCGGTTCGTAAAAAGCCATCGGTAAACCACTGTGCCCAGTAGGGAAACAAAAGCGTTGACTTCTCTGAGAGAATCGTTTGGCCGTCTTGTTTGCGAAAGAGATCAGAGAGATCTTCTGGGGTGGGTAAAGCTGGATCTCGATTGAACTCGGGTTCAGGTCGGAGGTGGCGGCTGCTATAAGTGCGATCGCTTAACGAATCCCAAGACGTATAAGTGTCTGTCTTTTTGGGTCTTTCTGGGATATCTGGAATTAGTTCTTTTGTAGATGGATCATATTCAAATGTACCTGGAATATATTCCTCCAGAGTCATTAGACTAAACGGATAGGGCCGGGTCGCAACTTTATATACGGTGAGATTGGTTAAAAAGCGATTGGCCCAACGTGTAAGCACTGGGCAGCGCTGAATTAATCGCCATATTAATGAAAAATTGGTTAGCAAGAAAAGCTCTAACCGATTCATAAATCCATCACTGGAAGTATCTCTCACCATAGTCCTCACTTTCTTTTCACTAAATCTTGGCAATCACTGTAGAAATTTAAGCAATTTCTACATATCCAATAACTTATGGGACAGCTAGGATTTAGAGTATGAATTTATATGTAAGTTTAGTTCAAGATCACTTACGAAATATCAACTGGCTTCGAGGTTTTTAGCAAGGAGAATTATTCTAAAATCCTTTTACTACATAGATTTTATCAACTTGCGAACAATATAGTAAAAGTTCATTTTCTATGTCTCTAATGAAGAAACAACGCTTTAGACTCTACTTTGGGAAAGATATTTAAATACATTTAGATATTGATCAACTTGAGGGATTTATCTTTCTTCACCTGTAGATTTTCACAACAAGAACATACTTTATCGCATGTAGAGAAAGACTTTCAGGAAATACCAAGCTAAAGCAAGCTGCTCTAAATCAGTCTCAAGAATGATTTAGAGCAGCTTAACAACAGTTAAAGCAAAGTTTAGAGGGGATGATGAAAATTTTAGAGAACTTAACTACTCAGGGCAGATAGCTTCAGCAAATTTATTCAAATAATCCGTGGCAATAGTTCGGAGTTTGCCTGTGGAGGGCTAGGAGCAACATTATTTTCCATCAATACAACCCAATTATTGAGTAAGCGATCACAGACGTTGATGAACAGAGCAACCATGATAGTGAGGAGTAAACGATTCAAGAGACCCGATTTCGCGGTGATATTGAAAGTCATGGCAATTTGGGTATGGTTGGGCGCTGGTATCAATGACCATTCCCCCGTCAATGTGCAAATGGGGTAGGGGTAGTCTGCCGCTTTAGTATCGACCTTAAAAGCGAAGGCGCGACCGTCATCCCAGCGCGTGCAGGTTTCATACCAGGATTGACCGTCATTATCAGTACACTTGTGAGTCATCCCATGTCCTTGCCCTTCAAGCACATCGACTTGGCTAATGTTATCGGCAAGGCTGGCATATTCCTCTTGATCGCTCATGACGCTGTAATCCCCAGCGTCCCTCGCCCGAATCGGCTATTGATCTCATTCATGATTGACATCAGGCATTTCTGCTGTTCCCAGTTTTCATCCTTCTCCCAAAGGTTCCTTTGGATAGTCGTTTCAGAACAGAGGCACACCAGCCTTCTGGAAGCTCCGACTCAGTTCCTAGAGTTGGTTCATCTCACTCAAGATAGACTAGACAAGTCTAAGCGTGTAGTTGGTCGCAATGGGAAACTTAACCATCACAGATCAGCAAAAACAATCTCACAGAAATAGAATTGTCCGGGAAAAACGCAAAACTATCTTTTGGAAGAAATCACAAAAAGAATAATGAAAGATTGAAATGATTCATTGAGTAGTTAATTTGTCCAACTCATCCAATAACTTTTCAGCCTTCTTCCTTCGTTCTACATCCTTCCATATCTCTACATCTTGCAATCTCTTGGTTACTTGAGAGAGTTTCTGAGTAAATTTCTCACCTTGTTTCGTTTGTCTTTTCGAACCTTGCTTGTTTAGCTTCTTTATCTGTTCCTTTATCTGCTTTAAGGATAAATTTCCTCCAATTGCAGCAGCCAATAGTTCAGTTCTACGTTTAATATCTTTAACTCTTGAGATTGCTCTAGCTTTCGTATATTCAATTTCCCCACGGCGAAGGGCATCTAGTATTTCTTCAGGTAGCTTGAGTAGTGGCAATCGATTCGATCGAAAAGATTCTTGATTAAATTTACCTACTTTACTAAGCACTTCCTCCAATACTTTGAGCTGAATGGTAACGTTACCATTCAGCTCAAGTCCTCTTTGCTTAGCGTTGTAAGCTTGATGCAGGATAGAAACAACTTCAGATTCCGATATATCTAAAGCAATAGCAAGGAGTTTAAGTATGCCTTCAGTTTCCTCAATAGGATTTAAATCTTCTCTCTGAAGATTCTCTATCAGTGAGACTTCTAGAGCTTGCTTTTCATCCATTTCTAGAATAACGACAGGCACCTCACGGAGGCCAATCTCTTTCGCAGCTCGAAGTCTACGTTCACCAGCTACTAGTTCAAAAACTTTGGATGATATTTTCCTTACAAGAATTGGCTCAAGAATTCCATGAGCACGAATTGAGTCAATAAGTTGGGCTAATCTATTCGGATCAAAGTAGCGTCGAGGTTGGTCTTTTGGAAGTGTAATTTGTTTGATACTAAGGTTAACTTTCGATTCAGTCTGACTATGAGGTGAAGAGTCTTGATCCAGAAGAGCTTCTACCCCACGCATCTTTGGAACTACAGTTGGTCGTTTAGCCATTAAAGAGTCTCCAATTTCAAAGAGATGCCATCAAGAATCTCAACACCAGGATGCTTTGCTTGATACAGAGCCAATGGTAAATGAGCCATAGATGCGTCAGCAAAGGCAGTAGCACGAGGAATAGGGGGGAAAACCTCTCCAAGCACTGATAACTGTTGCCGTACAGACTCTAAAATCATTTTGTCTTGAGCAGCATTTGAAATAAATAAAGTTGGAACAATACCAGCAATTAATAAACTCGGATTAACTAGTTCACGAACTTGCCTAATTGTCTCCAGTAATAATTCAGTCCCTTTATAAGCCTTATAATGCGTTTGCATGGGAATAAGTACATGGCTAGATGCTGCTAGTCCTATTATGCTAAGTATTCCTAAACTTGGTGGGCAATCAATGAGAATAAAATCATATTGAGCTTGAATTGGATCAAGTACTTTCACTAAGCGACTTTCACGCGCCATTACTGAAGTCAATCTCAATTCAGCAGCACTCAAGGTTAGATTTGAAGGGACTAGATCCAGGGAATGAATATCTTTACAAATTGGCAAGATACTACCATCTAAGATTGAATCTGCAATAGTTTCATCAAGTTCAGTAGTCTCTATTCCCATAAAAGTTGTAAGTGATGCTTGAGGATCTAGATCTATGAGTAAAACCTTTTTATCTCTGGCCGCGAGATGATACCCAAGATTCATGGTTAAGGTCGTTTTACAAACCCCACCAGCCTGATTGAAGAATGAGATGATTTTGGGCACTGCGCATATCCATAGCATCAATACGCTAGCTTACAACAGCTTAATCACACAAAAAGAATCTGTATCAATTTACCTGCTGAAGTTATCAATACTAACCTCTTTCATTATTTCTAACAAAAGACCACCTGTAAATTTTTCCGGGTTAACTTGCCAAGCCTGAATTTTGGAGGTTTTACAATGGTTTCACTCCACTCAGATTGGAAGGCATCTCTCTTTGTCAAAGTCAAAATTGTACTCAGTGATGACTACGGCAATGTCTTACCAGCAAGTTTCGCCAGAAAAATAAGGGGATAAGCTAGTCTGAACGAGTAACTCGCGCCTTAACTGTACTGAGAACTGCGGAACTAAATGGCCAATAGCAGCAGCTCTAGCTCCCTCAAACCAATGCAGAGTAAGTGAACCCGGAATAATTTACAGGTGGGAGCAAACCTGCATCTGAAACCCCTTTGCCTACAGCGGTGGGGAATTTGGGTCAAGGTCATGTTTTTAATTTTTTTCTTTTGGAATATCTAGACCTTCGACTCTCAACCCTCGTTAATAACCCATGTTTCTAACTGATATAACGCTACAAGCTAGTCCTGCAAAGGTCTCCAATCCCCAGTCCTGATAAACGCAGCCCAGTGGTAGGGAGTAGAGTAGTTCTTACCCTCATCTATATTATTAAACTTGCCATTGAGCATATTCATTTGGACTGTTCTCAAAGCCTCCCCTCTGCCCATTTTTTTCTTGTTCTTCAGGAGTTGGTAGTACTCAACCATCAGCACCTTCGTACTGTCATCTGCAACCGCCCATAGACTCATCAACTGAGATCTAGCTCCGGCTTGGGTAAAAGCTCTCCTGAGTCCATAGACCCCATCCCCACTTTTGATATCTCCCAATCCGGTTTGGGAGCGTAACAGACCAACCTGCTCAGCTTCTAATTATGATATTCTTCCTACCATCACTTGATGGTAGGAAGAGTTCACTATGGAGCATGGGCAACACGAACAGTTTCTTCAGGTATAGAACCAGGATCATGCGGTTGAAGTGACATAGTGTTGAGAGTTCTGATAACGATTAGTTTGGATACTCAACTAATTATCAGGGCTTATTTTTTTGCTTTAGATAGCAAAGTAAAATCAGGTTTCGATAATACAAATAATTCTCTCGTAGTACATTCGCCAACAGCATCCGTTACTACTCAAACCCCGTTCTCTACTATTGCTCTGGGACTTCATGCGTTTCTACCCTTTGACTTTGTAGAGGCTCTAGCCTCATCTGAGCATAGTGCTCTAGTAGCATACGGTGGATAAAGATGTATCCACCACCTACCTTTTGTAGGAATAGACGTTCAGTAGCATAATCGAGAAAGCGGGCGTAGTTCCAGGGGATATGTCCCATGCGGTAGAGCATATAGCGAAGAGTAAAATGTTGGAGACAAGCTGCTCCTCCACTAATTAAGCCAAACATTAGCCCAAACATTAGCCCAAACATTAGCCCTACAAATAACCCATGAGTTTGCTCAATATACCGCCCAAAGATTAGTCTAAAAATTTGTCTAGAAATTAGTCCTGAAACTAATCCTGAAATTAGTCCAAAAATCAAAGAATTACGAGCTGACCTCCAAAGCCCTTGATTTGGTGTATTTTTTTTTTGAAGTGCTACTTCTGGACCTCTGAATCCATAGCTCAGCCCAACACTCAATCCAATACTTAACCCAAGAACTAACCCAAAATTTAACCCAAGACCTAGCATGTGAATCAGCTCACCTGACCCTTGTATCAGTCCAAGAAATAGCCCCCCAACCAGTCCACCCATCAGTCCACCCATCAGCCAAAAGAGTAAAGTATATATTGCTTTTTTTTCCCAGGCCATCTCAACGTTTCTACTGTTTCGATATTTTTTAAATATCCAATAACTAGCCCAGAAACCAATCCAGAAACTAGTCCAGAAATATTCCCAAAATCTAGCCCTTCTCTTAGCCAATAACCCAGCGTATATTTTTTTCTGCCCTAAATCGTTCACTAAAAAGCGCAAAAATTCTGGGTCATGCTTCCAAATAAATATAAAATAATCCATCCCCCCCCAACCAGTCCATACATCAGCCCTCCAACCAGTCCACAAATTAGCCCCCCCCAACCAGTCCAGCAATTAATCCACTTAACAAGTGTGAATTCCGGAAACTCTGACTGGCAGATCGAGGATCTTTTCCGGAAAGTTTGACCACTAAATTTATTGATCGCTTAGCTTGTCATTATCTGTCAATTTTCTGATTTAGTATCACCCCCTTTTTGTGGCCGTAGGGCGCTCAGAAATAGCTGGCAGATCCAAATCAATTTTTTCGACCTTTCAATCGATAGGACGCTCCAGTCAGCTTCATGTACTCGCCATGGTGAAGGGTCCGGTCAATAATGGCCCGAGCCAGCTCTTCATCATGCAAAACCCTCCCCCCAATGCTTGAGGGGTTTGTTAGTGGTAAACAGAATGGGCTTGCCTTTGAGATAGCGTTGGTCCACGACTTGAAACAGAACATCAGCTGCTCCAGATCCATAGCCGAGATAGCCCATCTCATCAATCACCAGTACATGGGGTTGCAGATAAGGCTTAAGAGCCAGGTTGAGATCATGGGCAACTCTTAAGTCATTAATCAGTGCAGTTGCCGTTGTAAAACGGGCTGAAAAGCCATTCTGAATTGACTTGTAGGCAATACTAATACACAGGTGTGTCTTCCCCGTTCCTGGGGGACCTTCAAGGATCAATGAACGATGTTCACTGACTAATTCAGGACCTAGAAACCGTCCAAGCATTTGCAGTTTGAGATCGCTTTTGAAAGTGAAATCAAAGGTTTCAATGGTCGCCTGAAACGGGAACTTGGCTTTGGCAACCTGATTGGCAATCCGATTTTCTGCCCGTTGAGCAATCTCTTCAGAGACTAGCCGCTCAAGGAACTGGGTATAAGACCAAGCTTCTTTCTCCGCAATGGACGTCAGGTCTGGTAAGACTCGTTGGACCGTACTCAAGCCCAATCGCTTCAACATAATGTCTAATGTCATTTAGCAGTGCCCCCTTCTGAAGAGTTCTGGAGAAGATGAGAGTCGGCACAAGCGTGGGGATGTTCTACAAACTCCAAGAGATATTCACTGCCAATACAACGGGCTTCTACTGCCAGTTCAATCGCTGCCAACAATTCAGTCCGCCCCACTTTCTCATACAGCTGATAGGTCAAGTCCACATCCTCTGCCCAAGCTTGGGGACGGCGATGCACCAACTCTGTCAGATAAGGCTCCACTAATGGATCTAAATCCAACAAGATTTGACGTTGGGCATAGGGCTTTTTGTGGGGGGAGGTGAAAAACTCTTGAGCATGTTCACTCAAGACACTGGACTTTCCATTTTCCGGAAATCTCGGATGGACTCCCAAACAGCGATCACCTTGATAGATGCTCACTTGTTCTTGCTGTAGGTGTAGAGTCACGGTTTGACCCACCGCATGGCCAGGGACGGAGTACTCTATCCCTCGATAGTGAACCCGTGCCGTGGGCCGGACGACGACACTGACTTTGAAGGCATAGGTTTGAGCCTGATGATTCAACGGTTGCAGTGGCTCACGCTTGAGCAGCACAGCGGGGGATCTCACCGGTGGCATCACAAGGTCGTTGCTCATTGACGTGATGCATCCACGTTTGCAGCTGTTGATGAACATCCTCCATGTCCTTAAAAGTTCGACCACAGAAGAAGTTACCTTTGACAAACCCCACCAGATTCTCGACGGACCCTTTCTCTTGTGGACGGTAAGGCCAGCAGGCCAGGGGGATTAATCCGCAATCGACCACGAACTGGCCAAAGCGTTCTGTCCAATGGACTTTGACACTGCCATCTTCTTTCGTCTCTCGGGATTTGACCGCACTACTCATATTGTCAAATACCCCCATCATCGGCACCCCGCCAAAATGCTCAAAGGCTTTGAGTAAGCTGCGAACTACCGTTTCTTGTTGTTCGTTATCGACGATCTGAATATCCACAAAGCGAGAGTATTTGAGCCGAGAGGCAAAGAAGCGAACCAATCTGCGAGTCCCATCTGCAAAGGTGACCCAACGCTGACCAAAGTCATGCTGGGAAAACTCTCCAGGTAATCCCTCAAACCGAAGGATAGGCTTTGGAGGCTCCTTCGGTCTGATGCGCCTGACTAATTCATAGACAGCCGATTTACCACCGGTATACCCTTGTTGTCTGAGTCGAGCCAGAATCTCTTGGCCTTTAATCAGTCCATCTTCAGGCGCACGAGGTTCTTGAAGCCATTCCAAGATTTGTGCCTCATATTGGCTAACGGGACTCGGTCTACCCATGTTTCTAGATTTCCGGAAAGCCTCCTCATTAATGTCGGTGATCTCGGGTTCTTTCTCAATCCGTTGAATACTTTTTTTCACTAATGCCCGTGAGTTCTCGAACTTCCTTTTGGGAGACTTTTTTTCTTTCTAAGTTTTTGCACCACGTAACGCTCCAATTGCTTATACATCTGGACCTGCCACTGATTTAGATGACTATTTTCATCTTGCTCAGATAGCGGCAATGTTGGAGACAAACTTTCCGGAATTGGTGCAGTCAGAGTTTCCGGAATTCACAACAAGCGATATCTAAATAAATATTGCCTTTCCTGAAAACAATTTGACTGCAATTTGTCTATTAAGAAAATCGTTTGGGACTTTTGAACCATTTGTTGAGCTAGCCAGATCAGCCAGCGTGTTGCTTGCTCTTGCCGATAGTGCTTGTTGGTTATTCGGCGTTGGAACATGCGCTTAATATATGCATCAAACAAGCGTTGACGAAAGACTTCTGATGTAGCTGACTGGGGAAAATTCTCTAAATCACAGCTCTGGTAAGCCAGACTCATAATGCTCAATATTAAAGGTGAAGAGGCAAACGCTTTAATTTCAGAATTCTGGTTGATGATTGATCGCAAGGCCACCAATGATTCCCCTGTTTGCTCTAGGTACTCGTCAATTTGCTGAGACGTCAAGGGCTGAACATAAATAGCACTTCGCAAACTTAACTTGTTAGAAAGAGCTTCATAATCCCGAATACGACTACAAACAACTATCTCGGTGCGACCATGAGCTTGGAAGAATTTATTGAGAGCTTGTACACAGGCATTCCGATATTTTGGCTCAACTTCATCAAGGCCATCCAACAACAGAATCAATTGCTCTTCATTGATCCAAGCTTTTCCTAATGACTTAGAAACTTTGTAGGTGTCATAGAGTTCCTGTGCCAACCAATCGTCAATATCCTTGCGTTTGCTAGCCCAAGATGATAGATTCAGCACCACTGGCAAAGGTTGACTTAGATCCTCAAATGTTCGAGTAAGCAGACTTTCGGCTAACTTCAATAAGGTTATTGTCTTACCTGCACCAGGCTCTCCCAGAACCAGTAACGTTCTTCCAGCTCCGATGTCTTCAAATATATTTGCAGCTGATGTTCCAGCAGGAAAAATTTGTCGGGCGTTAGAAGAGATTTCTTCTACCCTGTCTAATGGACTAGGGACATGGTTATACTCTAGACGGCTAAGATATTAACTTCTTTAAAAGACTGAAACTTGAGTGATAGAAGGCTTGTTAGTTTCGCCTTGTGCTCTCCATTGCATTGATCAATGCAATGTTGAATGGCCCCTTTGAAAGAGTGAAAATCGGCATAATACTTCGAGTAGAGACATTCCTTGCGCACAAAGCGCCAAAGCCGCTCAATCAAATTCAAATGGGGTGAATAGGAGGGCAAATAGACTAACTCAATATCGACGATCTCAGCAAAGTCAGTCACCAGCTGGCATTTTTGATATCGGGCATTGTCTAAAATGACGCTGATGGGTATGACTGGGTCGAGTAGTGCCAGCTTGGCTAGCAACAGACACATGCTATGAGAGTTGATGTAGGTGTGGTTGGTGATACTGGTGACTTCTTTGGTGACAGCGTTGAGTGCACCCAGAACATTGAATCGTTGACGGCCAGAAGGAGACGGGATGAAGATCCGACGAAGGCACCAGAGAAACCCCAGATAAGCCCGGTGAACAAAATGAGCAGCATCCACAAAAAAGACAAGACGCTCTTGGCGTTGAGCTTCCTCTAATAAGGGTTTGATAGGCGACAATTGCATAGACCGAATACATGACCGCCTGACAATTACGTAGACCTCTCTAGAAATCAGGATCTCATTCTCAAAACACAAGAGATCTCAAATCAGTTCAGAGAGCATCTATACCTTTTCACTTTTTTATAACTCCATACAGGAAAGACACTAGGGTTTGTACACCTAAGACGATTAGGGACCTCTAGTGCCAGCTCCTATTAAACCTCAACAGGTACAGCTTTATATGAAAACAAAACAATCCGGCTCTTCCCAAGACACTGCAGCTGCCAAAGCAGGGATCTCAACCCGCACTGCCCGTCGTATTGATAGTGGCACCCATCGTCCCCAACGAGGCCGCCCTCATGACTGGAAAACCCGTGAAGATCCGCTGGATGGATTATGGGAATTAGAACTTGAGCCGATGTTAGAGCGTGAGCCTCGATTAGAAGCGACTACTCTATTTGAGACCTTACAAGAGGACCATCCTGGGCAATATGATGACAAGATCAGAACCGTGCAACGCCGAACCGCTAAATGGAAGGCAGCTCATGGCAAGCCCAAAGAAGTGATGTTCAAAATTCAACATCATCCTGGAGAGATGGGACAGTCAGACTTCACCCAGCTCAAAGGTTTCAGTGTGACGGTTCAGGGTGAAACCTTTCACCATATCTTGTATCACTATCGACTGAGTTATAGCGGCTGGCAGTACGTGCAGGTGATTCAAGGCGGAGAGAGTTTTATCGGCTTATCTCAAGGACTACAAAATGCCTTATCTGCCTGTGGTGGTGTGCCTAAGACCCACCGTACCGATAGTCTGAGTGCCGCCTATCGCAATACCGGCGGTCGTAACCCCCCAGCTGACTCAGTTGTATTCCACTCTGTGTGACCATTACCGGATGGAGCCGACCCGCAACAATCTGGGCGTCTCTCATGAGAATGGCGGCATCGAGAGCCTCCCATGGCTATTTCAAGCGGCGATTATGCCAGGCCCTGTATCGTCGAGGCAGCTTTGACTTCGAATCCGTAGCTGAGTATCAACAGTTCATCGAGCAAGTCATCGCTAAGCTGAATGCCAAGTGTCAAAAGAAGTTTGCACTGGAGCTCCCCACATTACAACCTTTGCCCAAATATCGCACCCCTGATTATGAAATCCGCAGCGCTAAAGTCAGCTGCAACAGCACGATTGCCGTCCGCTGTGTCCTGTACACAGTCCCCTCTCGCTTAATTGGTCATCGGTTGAAACTGCACCTATACCATGACCGCCTTGTCGGTTTCTTAGGCACCACTCCCGTAGTGGAATTGGCGCGGGTCCATGTCCATGGCTCTGGGAAGAAGAGACGGGCTCGTAGTATCGATTACAAGCATGTGGCAGAAAGTCTCAGGAGAAAGCCCCATGCGTTTCTCTACTGCCAATGGCAAGCAGACTTACTGCCCAATCTTCAATGGCATCAGCTATGGGAATCCCTCAAAGCTGACTTTGAGCGGGACCAGGCTGCCCGTTTGATGACAGAAGCCCTCTACATTGCTGCAACTCAGGATCAAGAATCCCAGGTAGCTGACTATCTACAAACCCAACTGGAACAGTCCACCCTGACCTTGAGTAGATTAAAACAAGCCTTTGAGTTCAAGCTCTCGACTGAGCAATATCCTGACATCATTTCACAACAGCACGCTCTCTCCGACTATGACCAACTCCTCCAATGCAGCACCGGACAATCCATACGACAATTTGATGATGACGCTCAAGCAGCTCCGGTTAAGACATTTCCTCGACGAGTGGCAGAGCATCGAGCATCAAGCGACTCAGGAGAATTGGTCCTACGCCCAGTTTCTATTGGCTTTAGCCCAAGGGGAAGCCAGCCGTCGAGAACAGAATCGGATCTCCCGCGCGCTAACCGAAGCGCAGCTGCCCTACGGCAAGTCCTGGACCAATTTTGAGTTTGACCATATTCCCAGTCTCAATCCAGCAGCCATCATGGAGTTTTCCCAAACAACTCACTGGCTAGAGTCGGGCAGTAATATTTTGATATTTGGGCCAAGCGGAACAGGGAAAACACATGTCAGCTCTGCATTAGGGACTTCTATTGTTGAGTTGGGGAAACGGGTGAAGTTTGTCACGGCCACAGCGTTGGTGCAACAGCTGGAACTGGCAAAACTCCAACTGGAATTGCAGAGCCTGTTGTCTAAGCTCGACCGGTACGATCTGCTCATCATTGATGACCTCGGCTATATTCAAAAGTCTGATGTTGAAACCTCGGTCCTATTCGAACTGATTGCTCATCGCTATGAGCGAAAGAGCCTACTCATCACGGCTAATCAGCCTTTCAGCCAATGGGATAAGATCTTCCCCAACTCGATGATGACAGTGGCTGCTATTGATCGCTTAATTCACCATGCCACCATTTTCGAGATGCAGGCTGAGAGTTTTCGAAAACAAGCAGCTGCTAAAAACGCGGCCAATTCTCCAAAGACTTCTAGCTAATCCCAAGCGAGAATAAACCTCCTTTACCCCACCATCAATAGAGATGCTTACTCGAAAGCATCTCTATTGATGGTGGTTTTATTGATAATTGTCATTTGCTCTCTGTCGCGATGGTCTCCGACCGGCCTTCGGCCATCACCGAGGCAGAAGATCATCGATCTCAAGTACAAGTGACAAAGCTTCAAATCAAATCTCTAATAGCAGGAGGAAAATCAAAATACTTTCGGACTATGTAATTGACATTCGACAAGGGTTCAAGGCGAGTTTGTCGAAACTGCTCTTGCTCCTCAATTTTCTCGGGCAGACTCGACTTTCCCGGCACATACCCCACTTTTCGATAGCGACAACCAATGCGCTTGAGGAAGGCTTTGATCTGGGTTGGAGAACGCTTAATGCCTGTCAATTGTTCAATGACTGCTTGGGCTTCTGCACTGGTGCGGGGCGGGTGGTGCTCAAAGTAGGCTCTCACACTATCGCTATGAGCATTGAGTGAACTAGGTTGACCTTTGTATTCCAGGGTCTTCAGTCCTTCAATTCCGCCTTGTTGATACTGACGAAGGGTTTTAGCTAAGGTCGGACGACTAATCTGACAAAGCTGACAAATCTGGGCATGGGGAAGACCCTGACTTTTCAAGTAGAGCACTTCCATCCGTCGCTGCACCCGTGGGTGAGGATGATGATAGCGTTCGTAGTTGAGGTGTTGGATTTCCTCTGCGGTGAAATCAATTTTAATCATGCAAGTAAGAGAGTAGGTGGGGGATACTCCCAGTGTGCCAAATCTCTCCGCTACTATGTTAAGTCACAAGTCGTCTGCAGTATACTTCGTTCTTCAAACCCGAGTTCAATTAAAACTTTGGTATGTAATGAATTCGCTAAAACACCATCAATCCAGAATTGCTTGACCTTGCTGAGTAGAACCTGTCTCCATCTATATTCATCTCGGCTTAGCGGTTTCGCTGCTTCAACAGGAGCTTGAGGAACCTGGACAGTGCCATATACATTAACAACTCCCACCCCACCTTGAATTTGAGTTAATTCCAGATCTCTCCCTGCAATCCCACCAATCTGGACGGATTCTAGAACGCTGTCTGAGATGTTTACGCTCTGCTGAGACTGTTGCTTGGGTTGTTCACTCATAGCTGGGTAGGACTTATAGAAAGAAGCCCGATGTCACTCCTAGCCAAGGAGTAACTTTTTCTACAATCGGCTTTATCTTATTCCATAGGCTGGAACCCGCTGCTACCGTTTCACCCGCTTCTTTAAGTACAGTGGTGGCCTTTTCAAGGCTTTTGGCAGCGTAGTCTTTATCTGGTTCCTTGGACTGAACTTCTTCCTTAGCTGATTCCAGATGCCGGAGTGCTTTGGAGCTTTCTTTCTCTGGTAGCCCTGAACTTTGCAATAAGGTTTCCAGTTGGGTAATGAGGTCAATCACATCAGCTTGTGTCAGTTGTCCTGCCTCTTCCTCTGTGTCAATCTGTTGCGTCTGGTGCACAGTCTGATCGCGTCCAGCTATACCACCTATCTGGACGTTGGAATTTTGGCCACCACTGATATTGATAGATTGGGAAGATTTTTCTTCTGACATATCTGTAGTAAGCAGTTTGCCGCTAGATAAAGGAAAAAAGTATTTTTCATCTAGTGCGATGATACTACGGAGATTATGCGATATTTACTGATATTTTCCAACAGCAGTACAAGAAGAGATGCGATCGAGGGGGTCAGGGGATTGGACCTTTATCTTGTCCCTGCCATTGCTCCGGGCCAACCGCTGTCAAATTCTTTATGTGAGCGCCCCTGACAATGACAGCCGCTGCCTGATGGAAGCGTAATTGATTTGTAGCTTATATAAAATAATGATTTAGTCCCATTAGCAAGATGGCTAGTTGGGATAGAGAGAGTGGAATACGAATTACGAATAATTGCCGAGAAAGTATCGGTCAGTTCTCAAGAGGTTGTAAAACGAGATACTCTCAAAGTTTATGACATTGAAGCACCAGAATCTATTTTAGACTTGGGACTTCGACATGAAGAACAAATCTCTCTGCTTGAGAAAGTACAAAATTCCCTCTTAGCTTTGCAATCCAAACTAATAGACCCTGGTTATTATCATTGCCCAAGATGTGGTCAGAAAATTGTGAAGAAAGGGTTCACTAAATCCAAGTTCCATGCTGTTTTTACTGACCATAAAATTGGCATCCAAAAGCATAAGTGTAAAAATCCTGATTGTGATTGGCAGAGTGCGCCGACTACATCATCAGTCTTTGGCACCCCTATCCACCCAGACTTAGCCAAATTGCAATGTGAGCAAGGGGCGTTGTATAGCTTCCGTAAAGCTCAGACAAACCTAGAGAAACTGACGGTTCATCGTCGTTCAGTTAATAACCATAATCAGGTCAAACACATCACCAATGAAGTGGGTGCGAAATTAACTCAAGCCCATCTTCAGCCGATAGCCACAACCAAAGCGGCCAGTGCTCAAGAGGTGATCCTCCAAATTGATGGTGGCCATGTCCCTACTAAGGATCCAGAAAAGCGCAGCTTTGAAGCGCTCTCTGCCGTGGCCTATCGTCCAGAGAACATTATTGAAGTGGATAGCCATCATCGTCAGATCAAGGTTAAAAGCTGTGCACTCTCAGCCCAAGATGATGATCTAACGACAATGAAAACCTATACACTTAATGCCGCTCGTAAGCAGGGAATGACAGAGAATACACGGGTTACCGCTTTAGCAGATGGTGCTCAAAATTGTTGGTCAGTGGTTTTAAGCTTGGCTCCACACTGCAAAAACCTTCTGTGTATTTTGGATTGGTTTCATATTGCTATGCGATTTCAAAATGTCAGGGGGGCAGTGGATGACGCTTTCACAGAGACATTGGAGGGAGTGAAATGGAAATTGTGGCATGGTAAGTCAGATGAGGCGTTGCAAAAATTAGAACTGCTGATGACCAACATTACAGATGAAAAGAGACGCTCAAAACTGAAGAAGTTATATAACTATCTAGAGAATAATCAAGTCTATCTGGTGAATTATAAAGAACGAGATCAACAGGGTCTATGCTACACCAGTCAAGTTGCGGAATCTCATATTGATACGATTATCAATGACCGCTTTAAACGAACCAAGAAAATGCAATGGACTCATGATGGAGCCCACAATGTATTGCAAATCAGAGGGATGATCACCAGTAATGAGTGGGAGAAAGGCTGGCAAGCTCCTGTACTCTCTGCCTTGGTAGGGGCAGCATAAGTACAGGTAGACTACAAATCAATTACGCTTTCCCCTGAACTCTCGAATGGCTTTGACCATCTTGCTTAGCTTTGGATACTCGATCTCCAAACCCTCGGCATCCATTTCTAGGGATTCAATGTGCTCCATCGCCCTGAAAACATCACCATCAATAGCAACAGAAGCCATAGCGGATGAATACGGCCATGAGCACTGCGGAAATCAGGGACTTGCTTCAAAGTATCGATCAGATGGCTCATAGGTCTCTCTACTGGTGTTCTGTAGAACCATCCTATTTTTTCTAGGAGTAACGTAAAACAGCCCTGAAGTCTAAGCTGCCCCAAAACGCAGCTTCGGTCGTTTTAGGCCTAATACTGTCTGATAAATCGTTGTTTCTATAGTCTATGTTTCTATCGACTTTTAGTAGGATTTGAAGCCTTAAAAGTATCTTGAATAGACAGGCATAGCGATCCTATAGTCAAAATTGGGGTGTGTTGCAAATAATTCTTCCAGCTACAAAAATTTCTAAAAGCTAGGAAGACTGATCAAAGCTGAGAACAAGAGATAATTATAGGGACATGAACTTTTTCAGCCTGCTCAAAAAACCACCATCTTGGATACTAAAACACTCATTGTAGCTAGTATTTGAAGACAACATCCAACTCCCTATATAAGGAGTCACCTTATCATCACCAATTGACTTTACAATGACCTTATATTGTCCAGGAGGAACTGCATAACTACCCAATGGAATATTCCCAAGACACGCTTTTGGTGATTTCTGACAACTTTGACAAGGCTCTAACACCTTAACTAAAAGTGTGGGGCCATCAAAAATAATACGAATTTTTACAGGAGAAATATTTCGAATTTTCACCACAGTTGAACCATCTCCAGTTAGTTCTTCTTCTCTAGGTGTTGAAAGTATTGTAGTTTTATTAGGCTTAGGTTCGTTATGTAAAGCTTTAGCATAGTTTTGCTCAACATCTTTTGCAAGCTTGTGTTCTGGAAATTGATCTAGAAATTTTTCGTAAAATTCTATTGCCTGGGAGTAAATACCCTGATTGCCTGACAGAAGTAGGTCAAAGCCTTTATTTACATAGTTTATGAGAAAAGAGTGGAGAGACATGTGAGGCTAGATTTAATCACAAATCAGCGTTATTCAAATGTCAGGCCCCACCCAAATTTATCGTCAACTGTTTTCCTTTTTACGTCAACACAGCCATTATCGAGATTTGCGCCATCTCATTGCTCTGGGCTGGATGGTAAGCGCGTTAATCTGTAGTGAACGCTTAAGCTTATCTGCCTGGGAATCCTATGTTCCCTGCCGAGCCAGAAAAGCCCAAAGTGTCGAGCGTCGGTGGCAACGATTTATAGCCAATCAACGCATTGATATTAACAAGCTATATGTACCTCTAGTCCTGCTAGCACTTAAGAACTGGCACTCTCATCGTCTATACCTGGCAATGGATACAACGGTGTTATGGAATGAATATTGCATGATTCATCTATCCGTCGTCTGCTGTGGCAGAGCAGTACCGTTGTTGTGGAAAGTATTAGAGCACAAGAGTGCAGCTGTCGCTTTTGAGGAATATCAACCGTTATTGCGCCAGGCCCGTTGGTTATTGCGGCAGCATCCAGATGTCATGGTGTTAGCAGATCGTGGGTTTGCGAACCATCAACTGATGAGCTGGTTACAACAGAGCCATTGGCATTACTGTCTGCGTGTCCCTTGTGATGTCCTTCTCCATGGTCCACGTCAATGTCCAAGAGAAGTCCGACAATTGTGGCCATCCAAAGGCGAAGCCCTCCTCTACCGCAATGTCGGTCTTTGGGAAGATGGCATCTATCGGTGCAATCTGGTGTTGGCTAATATCCGAGGAGTGAAAGAACCATGGGCGGTGATTACAGATGAATCACCCACGCTACAGACCTTGTGGCAATACGCTTTGAGGTTTCGGGTCGAAGAATTATTTCTCGATAGTAAGTCTGGAGTGTTTGAGCTAGAAGAGTCGAAAATTCGCTGTGCTGATGCATTAGAGAGGCTTTATCTGGTTGCTGCTGTGGCACTGCTATTCAGCACGACTCAAGGAATGGCTGTTCACATTAAAGGGCTGCGCCAACAGGTTGATCCACATTGGCGGCGAGGCATTAGTTATCTCAAAATTGGATTGCGATGGCTCAAGGGGGTAGTCCATAAAGGACGGGAGTTGTTGATGCCAGTCCCCTTGCTCTGCCATGATCCACAACCGTGTTTTGCGTCTAAAAAAGCTCAAAAGAAACACTACAACAAAATCTGGTTCTCTCGCATCCGCTCTTTACAGTGCAAGGCTTTATGAGCAGGGGAAGGCGAAGATCTGTCAGGCAGTCAGGTAAATACCTTTATCCTCAAATACTTGACCACAGGCTTGATAGTACTGAGGCTGATTAGATTTAGGAATTAAATTCGTATTTGTCAAAGTTTGAAGTTTTAGACAGGAAGACGAGGTAACTAGCACAGACATAGCATTTTGTGAAAATAATGCTGTTATATTCTTTTTGTATTGAATGAATATGAGTACTTTTAGGATAAAGCTCTAAAAATCGTATATTTTTTTTCTAAGCTAATTCTTGGTAAACTAGATTTTTCTTGTTTGGATATTGAATTCAGTAATTCACATTCTTTTTTAATAATTTTAGCTGCTGACACTTTATTAGAAGATTTATTAGCAAAGGATATATCCAAGTATCTATTGATCTTTTTCAGGGATAGATCACAGTTTCTTTTTTTTATAAGCTTGAAAACTATCATTATAAATGGAATTTTTTTTTGCTTCAATAAAAGCAAATAATAGAATGAAAATAATTACTGATATTAAACCAGAATATCGAATTAGAATAGATCTAAATCGCATTATTATAAGCCCAAAAAAGTTTAAATTTCTTGTAAATCACTAATTTATATTCATAGCTTCATAAAATTAAGTAATATTTACTGTTTGCTTTACTAATTTTATTATAATCAATAAAGTATTTATACAATTCAAAAAAATTTTTCTTTTTTTAAAATCTTTCGCTGAGGACAATACAATACACTAGCAGTATTATTGATTGTAACAATCTATCTTTCTAAAGCAGATAGATCAGAAAATGGTGTCTGCTAGAAAGTAGCTAGCAGCATGGCATCCAGATTACTCACGGTGCATAGGTTAAGGGCTTCCATCCAAGACAAACCTTTGAGCTGAACTCCAAAATGTTCTGCCAAAGACTGCCCCGCCTTTTTCGCATCGGGGAGGAACGGTCGTAGATTATTCACAATCGCCCAGGCATTCACCATGGGGTTAATGGCATCCTCTGCTCGGTATTGCCCAAATTTCATGAGCTTCTTGTCCAAAAATCGCATGGAGCGATCTAAAGGTGCAGAATAGGCGGAAGCGTCTTTATGTTTCAGGTGATTCGTAAACAGAAAGCGTTTGTGCTTGAGAATATCCAATCGATTGAGCAACATTGGCTCATGGCCATAGCGTTCGCGATTGCGTCGAACCCTTTGAGAATAAGCTGCTAGTGAAGGAGCATTGAGAACTGAATCGAAATCATCTTCCAGTTGTTGGAGTTGCTCAGGAAGCCAATCAGGATGGGTCTTTGAGAAATCATCAAAGGTGGCACTCACCCGTTTTTTGGCCATGGAGTTTGCACTCTATCAAGTCGAGGTCAACCTCAGATGTCCATGCATTTTGAGAAGCTACCCAGCCGTCGGTGGTCACCGATTCAGGGACATATAGTTGCGCTGGCTCTAAGTGACCTGTGGCTTGTCCGGCAGCGTCCATTCCCGTCAAGAATCGATGAATGCTGACTTGAAAAGCAGCCTCATCCGTGGACTTCATCAATTCGGTATACCAAATTAATTCGGCTTGAGCCACCAAAAACAAGTAGATTTGCTCCCCCTCTAAACTGGCAAACTTCTCGTCACTGAGTAAATGGGCGGGGGGGTGAGTCCCAGACGCAGCAACAGTAAGCACACAGGCATTAGGTTTCCCAACCACTGCACCAGACTCCAAACCCAACCCGGTTGCCAGCTCCGCTCTACTCCTAACCAGCTATAAATTGTAGCCGTCTCTCTGTTGCTCAATCCCATCCCTAGATTTAACTCCAGTAGCTTGCCTAGACAGTCTGCATCTTGGCGACGATATCGCAGGATGAAGCTGGGCAAGACAGTGAAGACCGCTCGACAACTTAAGCAGCGGGTTCGACAGATAGGGATTGCTTCTACTGGCCCTAACCACCCTTGCACTTGGCGATCTCGTAGAGCATGGAGCGTATAACGACTGGTATCACAGCAATCGGGCTTATGACGTTCTGAAGAAAGTTGAGCTGTGAGGGGTGCTTGCAAATACTCGATTAAGGGGCGGTGATCTTCTGCTTGCACCAAGTCCAAATAGTCTTGTTTGGTTGCACCAAAATGAACAATTGCCGTACGATTTTGGTGGGCTTGTTTTTTCAGTCATGGCTAATTCGCTACGCTCATAGTCACTGAAGTATAAGCTTTTCAGACCTTTGCCACCTCAGACACCATTTCCTAAACTATCTGTCTAAAGTATATAGCGTCTAAGTAAATCTTCTTCATAACAGCAGAAAAATTCTTGTTCTTATCAGCAAATACTGATTGATCTCTGTAGTACCATCACACTAAATAAAATACTTTTGTCTTGTATCTAATAGTTAACTGCAAATATGTCAGAAGAAAAGCCTTCCCAATCTATCAATGTTAGTAGTGGCCAGAACTCCAGCGTTCAGATCGGAGGAATAGCTGGACGTGATCAGACTGTGTACCAAACACAACAGATGGGTACACAGGAAAAGGAAGCTTCACTAACCCAAGCTGATGTTGTTGGCCTCATTACTCAATTGGAGACCTTGTTGCAAAGTGCTAGGCTACCAGAACAGCAAAGTAACAAGGCCCTCAAACATCTGGAAATCGCTAAGGAAGAAGTTCAGGCTAAAGAACCAGATAAAGACTACGCTGCCAAAAGCCTGAAAAAGGCTACCACTGTGCTCAAAGAAGCGGGTGAAACAGTCACCGCGGGGTCCAGTCTCTGGGAAAAAATTAAGCCGATTGTAGAAAAGGTTACGCCCTGGCTAGGGGTTGCATCCGGCTTCTTCTTTTAGGTTTAACCCGGATATGAGTGAACAACCTAACCAAGAGTCTGAACAGAACATCAATATCTCGGACAGCGTTCTAGGATCTTTGCAGATTGGCGGTATCGCTGGGAGAGACCAGGAATTAACTCAAATTCAAGGTGATGTTGGGGTTATCAATGTCTATGGAACTGTTCAGGTCCCTAAAGCATCTTTGAGTGCGGCAAAACTGCTCAGTCAAGAAGAGTATAGATGGCGTCAGGTTCTGATCAGTAAAGTCCAGCAATTTTGGATTGATGGGGTCTTAGCAAACTCACTCCACAGACAAGTCTTAATTGAATTGGGGTTGGAGGAGCGAAGTGACTCTGTTTCTAATCCATTAGACGGGATTGAGGAGTTCCCAACAAACCCTCGACAATTTTTACCTATGGGAACATCAGCCGCAGATGTGTTTGAAGATATCGGTGCTGGAAGGACATTATTGATTCTGGGTGAGCCAGGTGCGGGTAAGACTGTAACGCTATTGAAGTTAGCGGAAAGCCTGATTAAACGGACTACAGAGGATCTAAGTCAGCCTTTGCCAGTGGTGGTAAATCTATCCTCTTGGGCTAAACAGAGGAAGCCTATAAACGAATGGTTAGCACAGGAACTCTATGAGATTTATACCGTTTCCAAGACATTGGGGAAAGCCTAGATTGATAAAGAACAATTAATCCTATTAATGGATGGACTTGATGAAGTGGAGGCACAACATCGGGATAACTGTGTACAAGATCTTAATCAATTCATCCAAGATCATGGCCGTACTGAGATGGTTGTATGTAGCCGTATTCGTGACTATGAAACCCTCGATCAGAAATTAATTTTGCGAAGTGCGATTTACGTTCAGCCGTTAACATCTCAGCAAATTGATAAGTACCTAGAGCAAGCAGGGGGATCTTTGGTAACCTTGCGATCAATACTCAACCAGAATTCTGAAATTAAAACTTTAGCCTCTTCACCTTTGATACTGAGCATTATGAGTCTGGCCTATCTGGACTCAGACTGGGAAGACTTTCCGCAGCCCATGACATCAGAAGCTTTTCGTCAGCGTTTGTTTGATACCTATGTAAAACGCATGTTTCAACGCAGAAACACTACCCAGCACTATCGTCAAGAGCAAACAACACACTGGCTAATCTGGTTGGCTCAACAGATGCTGCAAAATTCCCAAACGATTTTTCTGGTAGAGAGTATACAACCAAATCATTTTCCTAAAAAGCATTATAAAATTAGGTACCGCATAGGAAGTGGGCTAATTTCTGGGTTAATTTCTGGGTTGATTTCTGGGCTAATTTTTTGGATTTATTTCCTGGTTAATTCTTGTACCTAATAGGTTAATTATTGGAACAATAAATGGGCTAACTTTTTGAATTAGTTTATCAGTTAATTCTTATGCTATTTTATGGACTAAAAAAGCGGACTAAAAAGTGGTCTAATAGGTGGATTGATTGTTGGGCTAATTATTGGATTTTTTGAAAATATTAAAACAGTAGAGACATTGATGTGGTCAAAGAAAGAAGCAATGAGTATTTCGCATAGCGGGTATACTCTTGGCTTGATAAGCGGGCTGATTATTGGACTGATTATTGGACTGAGTTATGGATCCAACCATAACCCGATTCTAAGGCTATTGATTGGGTTATTAATTGGGCTACTTGGTGGACTGATTGGTGGGCTAATGGGTGGAGTAATTGGTGGATTTAGAGGTCCAGACATAGCACATCAAGAAAAAATTAAGGCTAACCAAGGGATATGGATGTCTGTTCATAATGCTCTAACTTTGGGGCTGATTAGTGGACTTATTAGTGGACTTATTAGTGGACTTATTAGCGGGCCGCTTCCTGGAATTCACTATGGTTTACTTGGTGGATTAACAGGTGGATTAATAGGTGGATTAATAGGTGGTGGTTCCGCAAGCCTTAGACATTTCTCCCTACGAGTCATGCTCTACCGCATGGAATATATCCCCTGGAACTATGTCAATTTTCTCGATTATGCTGTTGAGCGTCTCTTCTTGCAAAAAGTGGGCGGTGGCTATATTTTTATCCATCGAATGCTACTCGAATATTTTGCTCAGATGGAACTTGGATCTTCACCAAGATAATTAGTAGCAACTTCCTTAATTACACACAACTGGTTTCGGGTTTTTATCTAGCTGAACTAAAATATTGGCTGTTAAACCCAATATGAACACCTGAAAAAGATTGAACAGGTAATTGCATCGCCTCACTTTGAGAATTCACCCCATAATTCCGTTTTCTCAACACGACAAACTAAATCTCCATTTAGGAGACCCGTAAAACTATGGGATTACAAGTGGGTGCTAACCCTGGCAAAAATGCCGAAGATTGATCATCGTATATGCCAAGCTTTTCAAGGCATAGTGCAGTTTGCTGATTCGCTCGAATCGCAGTAGCAAGCGCTTGAATTTATCCTCCCAGGCAAAGACTCGCTCAATGGTATTGAATCTCTCTTGGAAAATCGATGAGTCGAACAGTCTTTTAGGACCTGGCTTGGGCGTCTTTCTCCCCCGAAGATTTTCATTGATATTTGGCACCATCCTTCGATTGAAAATGGCTTTGCGATTCTCACGACTATCGTACACACCGTCCAAACTGACGACAGTCCCAATCAAGTCTATACCTATGGTTCGGGCTGTACTCATTACTTGCGTCAGTGCCGTTTTGAATAGAGGTGACTCGTTCCGGTTACCAGGAGCAGTGATAAAGGGAGAGATCACATTGCAATTGCGATCACAAAAGGCAACCACTTTGTCACCCTTCATGTGCTTGTGTCCACTGAATCCCAGATTGTCGCCCCCTTTCTTGGCTGCAGTGGTTGTCCCATCTCCATGAATAATGCTGGCATCCAACTTTCCTTTTTCATTAAGCATTGAGACTGACGCTTTGAAAATGTCTTTAAAACACCCATGGGTTTCAAAGCGTCGAAAGGCTCTATAAATACTGGAGTGGTGAATTTCCGGCCGCCCATTTTTGTCCTTTTCAATGGGTAGCTCACTCCACTGACATCCCAAGTGCAGCAACTTCAAAATGTAGTTGAAGATGGCATGCAAAGAGAGCTTTGGTTGAGGTCCCCGACTGCCGATGTGCAAATAGGGTAAGACAAATGTCTCAAACTGCTCAAGGGTTAAGAATGTTGGAATCCATTTGTAGAACTTAGTTTGAGGCATCTGCACTCCAAACGAACGGTAAACTAAATGACAGGCGTCATTTTAGTCTGTAACGATGGAAGGCTATGCAGAGCATGGGTTTTAAGTGATCTGAATCATGGAATAAAACCCGAAATGAGTTGATATACAATCTCAAAGCAATACGTCGTATATTTTTTGACATAAAGTAAAAAATATATTACTATGCACTAAAGATACTTTATATGCTTGTGCAAAGTATGAGGTGTACATGGCGACATTTCAGCAAAAAAATATAACTGTGTCCTTAACGACTTTCTCGTTGATTCTGCTTTTCTTTTTGCTGCGAACTGCTCAATTAGTACAAAGCAACAATTTTAATGAGTCAAGCGTAACCCAACTGTGGATTATGGTAGCGGTGCTTGCAGTTTGTGCGACGGTTTTAGCAATGATTGTCACGCATACTATTTCTGCTACAGCCAATGCAGTACAATCTGGCGAGCCTAATTTTGAATTCGACGATCTTGTTGATGAGCGAGACCAGCGCATCGACCACAAAGGTACCCATATTACTTACAGAATTACATCGCTAGGCACCTTCATCGCTATGTTGACGTTTGTGCTTGGGCAATCACCGCTTATCATGTTTTCTTTACTCATTCTTTTTGGTCTCATTGCACAAATTGTAGGGGATGCCATGCGTTTACGACTTTATCAGCAAGGATGAGAAAGTGAGTAATTACAGAATTGATAATGAGTGATTACAGAATTAATAACAATATCCGCAAACTACGTTTTTTCCATAATGAAATAACACAACAAGAACTAGCAAAGCGTGTTGGGGTTACCAGACAAACTATTAATGCGTTAGAAAAAGGAAAATATTCGCCATCATTGGAACTGGCATTTCGCATCGCGCTTGCATTTGGTGTGCCTCTTAATGAAGTATTCTCATACGATCTTGACGACACGATCAAATAGTTCAACACGATTCGATCTCGACGGCATGTTTTTTCTTGGTTATAGAAATTGCCGCTTCATTATTAATAATTTGGTATGCATGAACTTATGGCGTTGGTCTAATACCAATTTCTTGTATACATGAACTACTCAATTGGAAGAATTGACCCGTTTGCAATACTTTTTAAAATCTATACAGGTCATCTCGCTGGGTAATTGGTATAACACCCCTTTCATTATTAAATTGAATCAGCCATGATAAGTCTAAAGAAATCAGAATGGATCATCTTGATCGGATTACTTCTACTTAGCTTTGTCCCTTGTGTAGGTGGAATATTTCGACTGGTGGACCTGCTTAGCAGTTCAGGATTAGTACCTGAAAATCCGAGAGTACAGTTAGCACCAATTCCAGTTGTATTCCACATCTTGACCGCTGTTCCATATTGCATTCTTGGAGTCTTTCAGTTTCTTCCCAGTGTTATAAGAAGGTATCCAAAATGGCATCGGCTAGCAGGTCGGCTATTGGTTTTAGCAGGTATGATTTCCGCCCTTTCGGGGTTGTGGATGACTCACTATTACTCCTTCCCTGATGAGCTTCAGGGAGTCCTACTTTATTGTGTTCGTATTATCGTTGGATTCGCCATGATTGCATATATTTTACTAGGACTAGCAGCGGTTCTAAAACAGCGGTTTGTGCAACACCGAGCTTGGATGATCCGTGCGTATGCACTAGGTCAAGGAGCAGGAACGCAAGTATTTATTACAATACCGTGGTTATTGACTGTTGGAGAGCCAAGTGGGCCTACTCGAGATCTATTAATGACGTTTGCCTGGGTTATCAACATAATCGTAGCCGAGAGGGTGATTAATAACCGAAGTAACGGGATTGGATCTGGTACAAAACTGGGTAACAGTGTCATAGGCGATCAAGGTAATCTGAAGGCTAGTCGTTTTTCCTCTGACTCGATCGCCCAGCACCTGGAGTCTCTTCAGTGATTTAGGCTGACGACACAGATCGGATAAATCTAACAACATCGTCTGCTGCACCATCCCAGCCAGAAAATCCTCATCCAACACTGGACCTTCAGAGTTATATCGCTCCTCCCAATCCTGGATCATTAGCTCTGCCCGCTGAAAACAAACCTCAGCCATATCCTTGATCGCATCCCCAGCCACCCGGAGCTGTTCGTGGGGAGAACGGCCCTGTAGATGCTGCTCCAGTGAGGCACACATCAGGGAAATATCAGCTTGCTCAGGTTCATCCAAAGCGGAGGCTAACGTACTGGCGAAATCTAGCTCAAGTTGCTGGAACATGGAGCTTATCCTTGAGAGGACATTCTGCAATTTCACACTCGGTTGGTTCCATGCGAATCGGGGGTTCAAATTCCGTGATGCCAAACCGATCGCGCAAGACCTTCAGCACTTGGTTTCGCGTTCTAACGGATTCCGGGGTCTCTCAAAAATCACCTTCTCTTCGCCCATTCATGGACATGCTGATGGATCAATTGTGAAGCTAGTTCTCGTGGTAGCTGAAGCCATTGAAATTACGAATGATTAGCGGAGTGGCTTGGGTCAGGTGCTTGCAGGTCATACGATGAAATACTGCTATGTTATGAATAGCTACTTCTCCAAACAGTAACAATGAACTCCAACCAAAAACGGACGCCGCCGAACCGGCATTTGGTGGCGTTCTTCACCTTTATTACACTACTCCCTTTGGTCTACTACGTGCCGCCATGGATTTCGCAAAACGTGTCTTCTGATCGGCTCGTCGTCACTCTTATTGCTGTAGCGGTTATCGTGCCAATCATCTCCTATATAGCGCTTCCCGGACTGTTCTGGTTGCTTCACATTATCAAGCGCTGATCATCCGCTCTTTGTTGATTTCCTGAAAAGAAGTTGCTTATCAAATTGTCTGAATAAGGATATCCCACTTGAGTAATAGTGGATTACTTGTCAATCATTTCTCAACCTAACTTTTCCCGTTGTCTCCTATAGCCCTTCAACATCAATACTTCTAGTGAATGAGCCAAGACTGTTTTTCAGTGATTGCTCGCAATAATAGAGCACAAATGCGAATGTTTGACTGAACGATCAGGGTTTCAAAAAGTATTGGCTAAATGGGAACTCGATTTCAGCAAATTCCTATCTTCGCTTGGCGTCTTATCGTCCTTGCTACATAAGCTTTTTAAGGCGTACCAAAAAAAATCAGATGTGGGTTCGATTGTGTAGAACCATATTGAGTCAAAATGATTGGTTAATGATGTGAGGGGATTGCCTGATGCCAAAGTATGCCATTTTTAGTTGGTATCGTTTGTATCATCAGATCAAGTCAGTCTTGTGGACATTCACTAATAGGATTACTGCCTTTCGCCATAAATCGAGGCAAAAATTGGGTAAGCGCCTGATAAGCCTATTTGCTTTGGGGTTAGCTTGGACCATTCTTATTGGTAGTGTCCTACCAGGAAATACACGTCCACCGAAGGATCGTCAGGAACTAGAGACTTGGATCAAGCAACATGCAGCCCGTCATGCTAAAAAAGGAGAGGCAAAAACTGATCGGATTCTGAATACCTATCGGGATAATTCAGTGGGGTTGTCCCCGATTGAGATTGAGGACATTTATGAAACAGAATATGACCGTTTGAAGCCCTCTAGAACTTTTCTAGTGGAAGCCTATGAAAAGTTGCCGAAAGGTTTGGCGATCGTGCTTAGCTTCATAGGATCTGTGTTAGTGATGAGCTTCCGGGACCAGATCAAGAAGGGATTTGCAAAGGTTTGGGAGTGGTTATTCCAGCGATTGGCAGGCAATCCTCTCTTTTACAACCTTGCCCTGCGAAGATATAAACAGACTGTAATTAAGAAGCATAGCCAGGTTTTCATTCCCTTTAGGTCCCACAGTCCTTTGCCCATGGACCAGATCTATGTGGCTCTCAAAGTATCTAAGAACAGCACTGAACAGCCTACTCAAGGTGTCAGAGCAGGGTTAGATGCAGCGCAAGCAGTCAGGGACTATTCGCGCTTGATGGTGACTGGTGCGCCGGGTTCTGGGAAAACTATGCTGTTGCGGTATTTATTCTTTTCCTATGCCCAAGGTCAGCTTTTGTTGCCAGGGCGACCAGTATTAGTGTTGTTGGAACTGAACCGACTCAAAAAAGCTGACCTAACGCAAGAAGATTTGATTCTGGAACTTGTGCAGGTCTTTAAGCTGTATGGCTGGCCTAAAGCAGATGGCTTTGTGCGCCAGCAATTAAAGCAAGGAAAGCTGATGCTGCTACTGGATGGCTTAGACGAAGTGAGCAGCAATGCTCGACTTGAGGTCGTGGCATGCATTCAGGATTTATTGCAGACTTATCAAGAGTGTAGAGCAGTTATCTCATGCCGCACGATGGTCTATAGTGGTCAATTTGATCCACCGATAACTGATCAACAGTTGGATGTTATTGAATTCAGTGATCAGCAAATTCGCCGGTTTTTGAGGGCATGGGAAGAGAAAATGTCCCCCGAGAGATCGCTGGAAGAACTGATGCGAACCTTAGGTGATCGGCCTCGGATCATGGCTTTGGCACGTAATCCACTGCTGCTTACCATCATTGCCTTTCTCTATACAGAAGGGGTCGAGTTGCCCTATTCACGAGCTGAATTCTACGAAGAGTCTACTCGTTCTCTTCTGGGACAGTGGCAAAAAAAGCATAACGAGTATAAAGCGATTGACAAGCGTGCCGTCTTGCAGGATCTAGCCCTGTTTAATCAAAAGCGAAGTAGGTCAGATCAGCATAATCTTCGGAGTATAAAGTACAGCTCAATACTGGAACAAATCGAATCAGTGCTACCCGGTCGTAATCTGAGCGTTGAGCAAGACACTCAACCAATTTTGAGTGAAATTATTGAGCGCAGTGGCTTGTTACTCCGTCTAGGCGATGGGGAAAACTATCAATTTGCCCATCTAACGCTACAGGAGTATTTTGCTGCAGAAGCCCTAACGGAAAAGAAGGCGGAACTCATTCAATGGTTTCAGGCAGAGCCAGGGTCTTGGCGGGAAGTGGTCAAGCTTTGGTGTGGTTTAACCAAAGATAGCACCGACCTCATTACTACAATTTATCAACAGGATGCGATTACAGGGTTTGAGTGCCTTGCAGATGCCCTAAGCGTGCAAGAAGCAGAGGCAGAGAGAATTATTGGCGAATTTAGGAGCCAAATTGCCCAGGCTGGAAAAGAAGACACAATTGCCCAGGCATTTGGAACTGTAGCGTCAAACGCTCGGCCCCGAGGGGATGCCGTATTCCAGTTTTTAGCCAATACTTTAGCGTGTGAACACAACAATTTGGAGAGACGCCAGGGTGCTGCTAATGCCCTGTCCTGGACAAATCGATCTGAAGCAGTTCCTAAGTTGTCCCAGCAGTACAAGAATGATGCCTTGAATCTGCGAGAGTCCTTGGTCCGTATGGGGAACTTGGCAGTTCCAGCATTAGCCCACTGGATCCAAGACGATGATGTTTGGAAAGAGGCTATGTCAGACCTCGCCGAAATCGCAACCCCAGAAGCAGCTATGGCGTTGGTACCTTGGCTATGGGATGAGGATAGTTACAAAGCGACTCGGGCTGCGTGGTATTTGGGGATGCTGGTCGCTGACACTTCAATTGAAAAAGATCTAGAAAGATATACTTTAACTGAAAGCCAACGTCAAGCCCCCATTGTGGACTGGATATGGAGTCCCTTCTCAACCACTTCTGAATCAACCCTACCCATTCTTGCAGGTCGGATAGCTTACCAGATTGGGCATGGAGACTTAGAGCCAATTCCGAGACCAGTCCCCCCACTAGATCCTCGTCTAGCCATTCCGCTCTGTGCCATTGAACTCTTGGAGAGGAATCAGTTACCAAACTCATTAACCGATCGAGCGGAGTTTCTGCTTGAGCAATCAGAAATGACCCATGACCTAGTTGAAGCTACTCGCAAGGAGGTGGAAACTTTGCTGCTAAAGGCAGGAGTAGAAACATCTCCAAACCGAAAAACTGAGCACACTTTAACCTCTCGTACGAGCTGGAACTATACCTTATCGAGTTTGAATCCCAGACAACAGTTGGATCTTCTCGCACGTCTCGTCACCACTACTCGTGAACTTGCACCAAATGACTGGAGTTCCCTGTATCAATATTTGGAGTATGACTTTAAGAAAGGATGGCATTACAGTTTTACCCTTATTACCGCCTTTTTAATGTCTTTGTTCGCGCTTTGGGGAGCCGTTATTGCCTTACAGACTGTTCCAGGGTCATTAGTGGTGGGATGGTTCGCCCTGGTTATATTTACTTTTTGGGTATTTCTATGGCTGGGTGTAGAAGGGCGTCTAGAACCGAATGTATTTATGCGATTTGGACTCCAGGGGCCTATAACTTTCTGGAATGAGTTCCAGCGCTTCTGGCAAGATGGTTTAGTTTGGGGGGGGCGGGCAACCCTTATATAGGGCTTTTGCTGGGGCTGTGGCTGGGGCTATGGCTTTGGCTTTGGCTTTGGCTTTGGCTGGGGGCTGTGGATAGGGCTGGGGCTGTGGCTTTGGCTGTGGCTGTGGCTTTGGTTGGGGGCTGTGGCTGGGGATAGGGCTGGGGGCTGTGGATAGGGCTGTGGATAGGGCTGTGGCTGTGGCTGTGGCTTTGGCTGGGGCTGTGTCTGTGGCTGGGGCTGGGGATAGGGCTTGGGCTGTGGCTGTGGCTTTGGCTGGGGGCTTGGCTTTGTGGCTATGGCATAGGAATATGGGGGTAGCAAAGATCCTCCAAGACAACGTTGGCGCAGGCTTACTGTCATTTTTTCCTTCCCTTTCTTCTGTTGGTTACCCATCACTGCAGGGTTCGCCACTTTATCTATGATGAGTGTACTATCCAAGAATAGTCATCCTTTGTTTATAGCTATTCTGATTGAATTGGTTATTTTAGGATTATGCACGATTCTGTGGCAACGGGGTCAATATCGGGATCGCCAAGCACGCAATCCTCTTTATGGCATCTTAGGAGATAAACCAGCTAGTTGATAGCTATCTTTGACATTCTTCTCGCCCTGAAGGTGGCATGACAACGATTCGATGCTGTTGGCGAATTCAATTCCAACTCTAAATCACTGAAAGTTTGGCCAGGTTCAAAACTGGGTAACGGTGTCATGGGCGATCAGGGTAGTCTGAAAGCTTGTCGTTTCTCCTCTGAATTGATCCTCAAGCATGATTCCAGCCACCCGGAGCTGTTCACGATGAGATCGCCCCTCCAGATACAGATCTAAGGAGGCACACATCAGAGCAATATCGGCCTGCTCAGGTTCATCAAAAGCAGAGGCCAAGACATTGGCAAAATCTAACTCAAGTTGTTGGAACATAGCTTGTCCTTGAGGGGGCATTCTGCGATCTCACACTCAGATGGTTCCATGCGAATAGCGGGTTCAAACTCCGTGATGCCATAGCGATCGCGCAATACCTTCAGCACTTGATTTAGGTAGTTCCGTACCTGGGTATTCGTCATTCCCATGCAGTGAATTGCTTCAATTTCCGCTAACTTCTCACTGCCCTGCCAGACACTCACAGCCAAAGCATGGAGGTGGGAATCCTGGGGCTTTTCCCGGTAGAGATAGATCAAGGCAACTGGAGGAGCTAGGACCGGGATGGAGATTGATTCGACAGTGGCGTCAACTGGCGTTGTTTTAGGGTTCTTGTCCCGGTATTGCGCTCGTTGTCTTTCATTGTTATCCCTCCGATGCCGATAATGAGATCGCTTCCGGGGGCAATTCTTTGGATTCCAACAAGCCGTCCCAGTTCCGGGTCCGTGGAGCAAGATCGCATTCTTTTGGGACAGCTTTGAGCACTCTAGGCATACCTTATTTAACGGCTTCGACACTTAGCAACCTCCTTCATTGAGGGGTGAGCGGCCAACTTATTCTTAAAACCCGCTTCAGTGTTAGTGTACAAGTCGCCCCTCTGAGGTGACACAATTTAATGTAATTTTTAATGTAAATAAGATATTAGACGCATATTTTATGTTGGGATTCCCTCCTTTAAATTGAGAATGAATTCTCGTGGATTCAGAAAGCATTCTATTCCCCCACCGAGATACCGAATGGATCTGGATATTCGAAGATATTTATTGCATACTGCCTTTTTAGAGCGTGTCTGAGGTTCAATATTGAAGGACAAGCTCTAAAAGTGAGTAAATTGGGATCGCTGTGGCATTAAAGAAATCAGAACTTTACAGCTCACTTTGGGCTAGCTGCGATGAGCTGCGGGGTGGCATGGATGCCAGCCAATATAAAGACTATGTATTGGTGATGCTGTTTATCAAGTACGTCAGTGACAAATACGCGGATGTACCCTATGCCCCAATAACGATTCCACCAGGGGCTAGCTTTGCCGATATGGTCGCTCTTAAGGGCACTAGCAGTATTGGTGATGATGTCAATAAAAAGATTATTGGGCCACTGGCATCCGCAAATAAGCTGTCCGATATGCCGGACTTCAACGATGCAACGAAGTTAGGCAGTGGCAAAGAATTGGTGGATCGGCTCACCAACCTGATCGCCATCTTTGAGAATAAAGGGCTGGACTTTAGTAAAAACCGAGCCGATGGGGATGACATTCTCGGAGATGCCTATGAATACCTAATGCGCCACTTTGCGACTGAGAGTGGCAAGAGCAAGGGGCAATTTTATACACCGGCAGAGGTGAGTCGGGTGATTGCCCAGATCATGGGTATCCGGGATGCCGAGACCAGTCCCAGTACAACGGTCTATGACCCGACCTGTGGATCGGGGTCGTTGCTGCTCAAGGTTAGCGATGAGGCTATTACGTCTGTCTCCCTCTATGGGCAGGAGAAGGATGCGGCGACTTCGGGGTTAGCCCGGATGAATATGATTTTGCATGACAATCCCACAGCAGAGATTAAACAGGGTAATACCCTAGCCAACCCGTTGTATCTGTCAGAACAAGGGGAACTAAAGACCTTTGACTATGTGATTGCCAATCCGCCCTTTAGCGATAAACGATGGAGTAATGGCGTTTCCCCTGTTCAAGATCCCCATGGTCGCTTCATCTATGGCATTCCCCCCGACAAACAGGGGGATTATGCCTATCTGCTCCACATTGTTAGATCGCTGAAAAGCACCGGCAAGGGAGCCTGCATTTTGCCCCACGGCGTATTGTTCAGAGGCAATGCAGAGGCAGAGATTCGCCGTAATCTGATTCAGCGAGGCTATCTCAAAGGCATTATTGGCCTTCCTGCCAATTTATTCTATGGGACAGGAATTCCGGCTTGCATTGTAGTGATTGATAAGGCCCAAGCCCAGAATCGCCAGGGCATTTTTATGATCGATGCCAGTGCGGGCTTTATGAAAGATGGAAATAAAAACCGGCTGCGGGATATGGATATCCATCGGATTGTGGATGTGTTTAATCGCCAGGTTGAGGTGGATAAGTTCTCGCGTCTGGTGCCTTTGGATGAGATTGAGGGCAATGAGTTTAATCTAAATATTCCACGCTACATCGATAGTCAGCAGGCTGAAGATATTCAAGATATTGCGGGACACCTAAAGGGTGGCATTCCCGAGGTGGACGTGGATGCCTTGCAGAAGTACTGGGCCGTTTGTCCCCAGCTCAAACAGGCGCTATTCCAAGAGAATCGTCCAGGGTATTTGGATTTGGCGGTGGCCAAGGATGGCATCAAGGCTGCGATCTTTGAGCATCCTGAATTTATGGCTTTTGTGGAGGAGATGGCAGCGCTGTTTGAGGATTGGCGACAGCGTAGTGTGTTGATGCTGAAGGAATTAGAACTAGGCTGCAAACCGAAAACCGTGATAGGGAAACTGTCAGAGGATTTACTAGAGCATTATGTTGGCAAGGATTTAATCGATCGGTATGACGTCTATCAGCATCTGATGGATTACTGGGCTGAGGTCATGCAGGATGACTGCTATTTGATTGCAGCGGAGGGTTGGCAGGCAGAGACCTACCGCATCATTGAGGTGAACAAGAAGGGGAAAGAGTCCGATAAGGGATGGGCTTGTGATTTGGTGCCCAAAGCGTTGATGGTGGCACGGTATTTCTCGGCAGAGCAGCTTGCCATTGATGAGCAGACGGCGAAACTGGAGTCTCTAACTGCACAGATGACGGAGTTAGAAGAAGAGCATAGCGGGGATGAGGGGGCATTCGCTGAGCTAGAAAAGGTGAATAAGGCCAATGTGTCGGCGCGGATAAAGCAGATTAAGGGGGATGCAGAGGCAAAGGCAGAGGAAGCCGTTCTCAAAGCTTGGCTGAAGTTATGCAATCAGCAGGCAGATTTGAAGAAGGCCATTAAGGGGGCTGAAGCGAAGCTAGATCAGCAGGTTTATGACCGCTATCCATTGCTGAGCGAGACTGATATTCAGACTCTGGTAGTGGATGATAAATGGCTGGCACGGATTGGGTCGGCTATCGCTGGGGAGATGGATCGGGTCAGTCAAGGGTTAACGCAGCGGGTAAAAGTGTTAGCGGAACGGTATGAGGTGGCGTTGCCAGTATTGACAAATAAGGTGACAGATCTAGAAGCAACAGTGGCGGACCATTTGGCGAAGATGGGTTTTGAGTTATGAGTCAAGGACCATTGGTGTTGCCACCAGACTATGGGGATTGGTTAGCCAGTCTGAAGCAGCGCATTCAGAGTGCGAGATCGCGGGCGGTGCTAGCAGCCCATTCAGAACAAATTCGTCTCTATCATTCGATTGGCTGCGATATTTTGGAGCGGCAGCGACAGCAGGGATGGGGTGCGAAGGTCATTAACCGCTTATCGACTGATCTAAGAGAAGCTTTCCCAGAGATGAAAGGGCTTTCAGTCTCAAACCTGAAGTATATGCGCCGTTTTGCTGAGGAGTGTCCGAATTTGCAAATTGGTCAGCAGCTTGCTGACCAATTTCCTTGGTTCCATGTGGTGACTCTGCTGACAAAAGTTGCTGATCCAACAGTCCGGGAGTGGTATGCAGTTCAGGCATTGGATGAGGGCTGGAGTCGTTCGACATTGGAAAAGCAGATTAAGAATCATCTGCATGACCGGCAAGGGGCTGCGCTGACCAATTTTGAGCAGCGATTGACTCAGCCGCAGGCAGATTTAGCGGTGCAGGTGCTCAAGGATCCCTATCACTTTGATTTTTTAGGGTTAGGGGATGAGGCTCAGGAACGAGATATTGAAGGGGCGTTGGTTCGCCACATTACGCACTTTTTGCTGGAGCTGGGGGGCAGGGTTTGCGTTTGTGGGCCGTCAGGTGCGGCTGGAGGTGGCGGGGGGGATGAGTTTTTTATTGATTTGCTGTTTTATCACACGCGGTTGAAGTGTTATGTGGTGGTGGAGTTGAAGGCGACGGCGTTTAAGCCAGAACATGCGGGGCAGTTGAATTTTTATCTGAGTGCGGTTGATGCTCAGATGAAGGCGGAGGATGATCTGCCTACGATTGGGTTGTTGTTGTGTAAAACAAAGAATCAGTTAGTGGCGGAATATGCGCTGTCGGGGATGGAGAAACCGATGGGGGTGGCGGAGTATGAACTGGTGAGGGCGTTGCCAGAGCCTTTGGATCGGAGTTTGCCGAGTATTGAGGAGATTGAGGCTGAGCTGTCGCGGGAATTGGAGGGGGAAATATGAGTAGTGAGAAGTTACCGAGGGGGTATAAGCAGACTGAGGTTGGGGTAATTCCAGAGGATTGGAAAAGCTCAATTCTTGATTCCATTTGTAGTAAGCCGATGCAAAATGGAGTCTTTTATAAACCTTCCCTAAAAGGTTCTGGTGTCAGACTGATAAATGTAGGTGATTTATATAAACAGACACCAATCAGTTTAGAGTCACTAGAGCTGTTCAATGCCACTGATGACGAGAAGGAACGATTTAAAGTTAAAAAGGGTGATTTATTTTTTACTCGTTCTTCCATTGTGCCTTCAGGTATTGCACACTGCAATATCTATTTATCTAGTCATGATGAAGCTGTTGTTTTTGACAGCCATGTTATTCGTGTAAGACCTGATCGAGAGCTGATTTTACCTTCTTACTTATTCAATTTTTGTATTTCGCCAATTGCAAGGAAATATTTGGTGGCTCATGCAAAGACAGCCACTATGACCACTATTGACCAAGGCGTATTGGGTAAGTGTCCAGTCCTTATACCTCAACCTCTAGAACAAGAAGCGATCGCAACTACTCTAAGCGACACCGACGCCCTCATCGAATCCCTAGAGCAACTGATCGCCAAAAAGCGCCACATCAAACAAGGCACCATGCAGGAATTGCTGACGGGCAAGCGGCGATTAGATGGGTTTGCTCAAGATTGGCAAGAGCTACCTCTGAGAGATTGCTTATTGAGTAATCCTGACTATGGCATTAATGCTGCCGGTGTCTCTCATTCTGGCAGTTTGCCTATTTACCTTAGAATCACAGACATCGATGATGATGGGCGATTGTTAAAGGAAGGGAGAGTAGCGGTAAACCATCCACAATCATCAGAATACATATTGAATGAGAATGAGATTGTTTTCGCTCGAACTGGCGCAAGTGTTGGTAAGTCCTACCTTTATAGTACTAATGATGGTGAGCTAGTTTTTGCTGGCTTTCTTATCAGAGCAAGGATTGATACTTTGAAGCTTTATCCAGATTTTTTAGCTGCTTTCACTAAGACCAGTCGATATTGGAATTGGGTTCGTATGATGTCTATGCGTAGCGGACAACCGGGTATCAATGGTAATGAATTTGGCAGTCTTCATCTGCAGTTGCCAACACTGACCGAACAAGAAGCGATCGCAACCATCCTCTCCGACATGGACACCGAAATCGCCACTCTCGAAGCCAAACTTACTAAAACCCGCCAACTCAAACAAGGCATGATGCACAACCTACTCACCGGGAGGATTCGCCTCATATGAGCATCGGCAAACCTGAACGAGTCACCCAGAATCGAGTCGTTGACCTGTTCCGCGATGAACTCAGCTACGACTACCTCGGTAATTGGGAATATCGTGAAAGCAATAGCAACATCGAAGACCCGCTATTAACCGATTACCTCACTCAAAAAGGCTATACCCCCCAACAAATCAGCTCAGCCCTCTACATTTTGCACACAGAAGCCGATAACCCCAACCGCAGCCTCTACGACAACAACAAGGAGATCTACAGCCTGCTCCGCTATGGTGTCCAGGTCAAACCCAGTGCTAGCGAAAACACCGAAACGGTTCAACTCGTCAACTGGGAGATGCCCGAGCAAAACCACTTTGCCATTGCTGAAGAAGTCACCGTCTACGGTAACAAAGAAAAACGCCCCGATATTGTCCTCTACCTCAACGGCATCGCCATCGGCGTTCTAGAACTCAAAAACAGCCGCGTTTCCATCGGTGATGGCATCCGCCAAAGCCTCACGAACCAACGCCCCGAATTCATCGGAGCCTTCTTCAGCACCGTCCAGATCATCTTTGCAGGCAACGACACCGAAGGGCTTCAGTACGGTGCCATCGGCACCCCCGAGAAATACTTCCTTAAATGGAAAGAAGACGAACAGGACAACAGCCGCTACAAACTCGACAAGTACCTGCTTAAGATATGCAACAAACAGCGTCTCCTCGATCTTATCCACAACTTTGTTCTCTTCGACGCCGGCACTAAAAAGCTGCCCCGCGTTCACCAGTACTTCGGCATCAAAGCCGCCCAAGACCATGTGCGCCGTTCAGAAGGCGGCATCATCTGGCACACCCAAGGCAGCGGCAAAAGCATTACGATGGTCCTCCTCGCTAAATGGACCCTAGCCAATAACCCCAACGCCCGTATCGTCATCGTCACCGACCGTGACGAACTTGATAAACAAATCAAAAACGTTTTCAACGATGCCGGTGAAACCATCTCCCGTACCCGCAGCGGTAAAGACCTGATGGCCCAACTCGGCCAAGCCAAGCCTCGCCTCCTCTGCTCCCTGGTTCATAAATTCGGCAAACGCAACGTCAAAAACTTCGATCAGTTCATCACAGATCTAGAAGCGCAACCCAGTCCCACCGTGGGCGAAGTCTTTGTCTTTGTCGATGAATGCCACCGCACCCAAAGCAAAAGGGGTAAACTCCACCGCACCATGAAAGCCCTGATGCCCGACGCCACCTTCATCGGCTTCACCGGCACCCCCCTCCTCAAAAAAGACAAAGCCACCAGCATCGAAACCTTTGGCAGCTATATCCACACCTACAAGTTCAGCGAAGCCGTTGCTGATGAAATTGTCCTCGATCTAGTCTACGAAGCCCGTGATATCAACCAAACACTCGGTTCTGAAGATAGAGTCGATGCCTGGTTCGAAGCCAAAACCAAAGGTCTCAACGACTGGCAAAAAGCCGCTCTGCGAGAACAGTGGGGCACCATGCAAAAAGTTCTCAGCTCCCGCTCCCGCATGAATCGGGTGGTCAGTGATATCGTCTTCGACTTTGGTGTCAAACCCCGCCTCAGCAATGATCGTGGCAACGCTATCCTCGTTGCCTCCAGCATCTACGAAGCCTGCAAGTACTACGAACTCTTCCAAAAGACCGTCTTCAAAGGCAAGTGTGCCGTCGTCACCTCCTACAATCCCCAAACTAAACACATCACCACTGAAGACACTGGAGCCAATACCGAAACGGATAAAGAGTTTATCTACAACCTCTACACCGAGCTGCTCACCAACATCACTGCCCAACCCAATAAGACTAAAACCGAAACCTACGAAGACCAATCCAAAGAGCTTTTTAAAGATCAGCCCGCCAACATGAAGCTGCTGATTGTCGTCGATAAACTGCTCACCGGTTTTGATGCCCCAAGCTGCACCTACCTCTACATCGACAAAAGCATGCAGGACCACGGCCTCTTCCAGGCCATCTGTCGTGTCAATCGTTTAGATGGCAATGATAAAGACTTTGGCTATATCGTCGATTACAAAGACCTGTTCCGCAAAGTTGAAAACGCCATCTCGGTCTACACCTCCGACCTCGACCACGGCGACCTCGAAGGCGGTGACTCCGAAATTCTATTGCAAGACCACCTCACTAAAGGTCGCTACCGTCTAGATGATGCCATCGAAGAGATTGTCCTTCTCTGCGAACCGGTCCAACCTCCTCGGGACGAACTCGACTATATCCACTACTTCTGTGGCAACACCGAACTCCCAGAAGACCTCAAACTTCGTGAACCCCAGAGGGTTGCTCTATACAAAGCCACAATCGCCCTCGTTCGGGCCTATGCCAACATCGCCGATGCCTTAGAAGCCGCAGGCTACAGGCCAGCGGACATCGCCCGCATTAAAAAACGACTCGATGACACCCTCAACCTCCGGGAAATCATCCGCAAAGCCAGCAATGAGACCATTGATCTCAAAGCCTATGAAGCGGACATGCGCCACCTAATCGACACCTACATCGAAGCCAGTGAATCCCGCAAAATCTCACCCTTCGAGGACATGCCGTTGCTAAAGATTATCGCCAAAGTTGGCATCGACAAAGCCATCGACGACCTACCCCCAGGCCTGAAGCGCAATAACCAAGCCGTCGCTGAAACCATTGAGAATAACGTCCGCAGCACCATCGTCCAAGAAAGCCTCCGTGACCCTGCCTACTATGCCAAAATGTCTGCTCTCCTTGACGAGATTATTGAAGCGCGCCAACAGAAAGCGATTGAGTACGAAGACTATTTGCAGCAGGTTGCTGAACTGGTCAAACAAGTGGATGCAGGCCAATCTGAGGACACCCCTGAGCAACTCAACACCCCTGGTCGTCGAGCGCTATATAACCTACTAAGACAAGACACCCTCGGTACAGGTCCAGAAAATGACTCAGATCCCTCTACCCCCGACGATAAGTCACAGGAAGCCGACCTTCTGGAATTGGTCACCCGAATTGATGAGACGATCAACAGGGTACGTCCCGACGCATGGCGAGACAACGGAGGTCCCAAAGAACAACAGATTAAAACCGCACTTTATGGGATTCTTCAAGATGTTGATAAAGTTGAACGGATTTTCCTGATTATCAAGGCGCAACCGGATTATTAGCAGGGTTTGCAGAATATGGATGATAGACAAACCATCGAACTGGGCGATATCACCGTAGAGGTCGTGAAAAAGGACATCAAGAATCTCCACCTCAGCGTCTATCCCCCCAAGGGCAATGTGCGGATCTCAGCACCGCAGCGAATGGATCTAGCCACCATCCGCCTCTTTGCTGTCTCTAAACTGCGATGGATTAAACAGGAACAGCGTAAGCAACGCGCTCAAGAACGGGAAGCCCCCCGCGAATACCTCAACCGGGAAAGTCATTATCTGTGGGGCAAACGCTATCTCCTAGACGTAGTGGAAAAGGATGCTCCCCCTAACCTCAATCACAACCATAGCCAAATGACCCTGCAAGTCCGCCCAGGGGCCGATGCCGCTAAGAAGCGTGCCATCATTGATGAGTCCTATCGTCAGCAACTCAAGTCAGCCATCCCTCCCTTGATCGCTAAATGGGAACAGCTTATGGGGGTGACAGTGGCTGACTTCACCGTCAGAAAGATGAAAACTAAATGGGGAAGCTGTAGTCCAGAGTCAAGAACAATTCGGTTCAATCTAGACTTAGCGAAGAAGCCCCCTATTTTCCTTGAGTACGTGGTTGTTCATGAGATGGTTCACTTGTTAGAGCCAACCCATAACTCCCATTTCATCGCATTGATGGATAAATTCATGCCTAAATGGAAGTTTTATAGAGACGTCCTCAATCGCTTACCCGTCACCCATGAGCGCTGGGACAAGTAGATCTATGACTGTAGAACCTATAGTCCACGGTTTCCTGATAAACGTCATTGAGAATTTATCCATTTATGCCTCCATTGGGAAGTCCATCGACAACTGGCAATATTACTCTATTTGAGTATGAGGATACGGATGGCCTGACGGAGCGCGAGATAAAGTTATTGAGTCGCTTTTCCAAAATCCATGGCATTGAGATTCTCCGACCCATCCTACGTCAGGGAAAGACCTCTTTCCAGGCCAGACAGTATGTAGGGATCTTGCGATTGGGTCGCCGAACCCTTCAAATCTTGCCGAAAGTCTACCGCTCCCAAGATAGGGAACTGGGAGAACAAGAAGCGGCTCGTAATCTGCTAATGATGTTGGACTATGCCGGACATTTAGGCATTCGAGAGACACATTTAGCGGAGCTAAATAAATCCAAGGATTGGTTCGAAGTTCTTATCCATTTCTTTGCACTCAACCTCAAACGCCAGTGGATAAAGGGACCCTCACGAAGCTATGAACCTATCGATGCTTCATTATCAGTATTGAAAGGGAAATGGCGATTCTCAGCTCAAATTCGCCGCCCTGAACAGAAGCACCAATTTGCTGTCACTTACGACGAATTCACCCAAGATAATCTTCTGAACCGAGTGTTTCGATATGTGGTGGAAGGTCTGTTACAACTTACAAGAGACCATCAGAACCACCAGATGCTCTCAGAACTCCGCTATTGGATGGACGGAATTCTACTCCTGCCTGTTGTGACTTCTCAAATGGCCCAAAACATTTGTCTCACACGCATGAATCAGCAATATGAACCGCTGTTAAATTTGGCCCGTCTTTTTCTCGATCGAATAGGACTTGAACTGTCTGCTAGCGACCAAACTGCTTTTGCTTTTGTCTTTGATATGAATCAGCTTTTCGAAGGCTTCTTGACTGGGTTTATTCAGCGTCATCGAAGAGATGTATTGCCGACCTCGCTTCAGGATTGCCAAATACTTCCTCAAGGGCGTCAGGCCGTTTTATATCTAGCGCAGACCCAAGGGCGGCCAGTCTTTAGGCTGAAACCAGACCTCGTGTTTCGTCAGAATCATGCCTATCCCCTGTTGATTGATTTCAAATACAAGGAACTCAAACCTGCAAACCATAAAGTCGGCATCATCGAAGCTGACTTTTATCAAATGTACGCCTACCTAAATCGTTTCAACTGTCCTCAAGTGACGCTAATGTACCCACAGACCAGTAACTTCACTAAACCCATCAGATTTCGTTTTTCATTAGAAAGCGGACTTGGGAATATAACAGCCGTTACGGTCAATTTACTGAAAGATTTATCAACAAAACAAACGAAGCAAGACCTGATCACAGAGCTAAATCAAATTTTTGAGGACACAGATGGTTAGTCAGAATCAGGTCAAAGATTTGAAGGAAGAGCTAAAGGATTGGCTCAACCAAGGGAATTCCAGAACGATGCCTCCAGAACTAGATGATCTCCAAAAAGATTTTTTACAACGGTTTCCTCGTGAACAGCTAAACGACTTGACCCTTGAAACCTATACGCTTGGTAAGCCCGATAGCTTTTGCTATTGGATTGAGTTCCAAACTCGAAATTTGGGTAGTGTTTCTGGGGGAAATGCAGGGAAATGGGGAATCTTCTGGAGCAGGGCAGACCAGAAATGGAAATGGAATATTTCTCTGCAAAGCGATACGGCAGAAGATGCTTTCCTCAAGTTGAAGACCGGATTGCTGAATTTGCTTAAAGCTGTAGAAAAAGATCAATTCGACCATCTAGATGTGATCGGCTCGACCCAGCTTGGCCCCAACCGAAATGGTCTGAGGGCAAAACCCCTCTCTTTGTATTTTCCCGATAAATTTTTACCCATTTCCAATCCCTACCATCTGGCTCACTTCCTCAACCTTTTGGGACAACAGCCCCACAATGGTCTCCATGCCAAGAACCGACAATTGCTGACCTTTTTGAGAGGGCATCCAGAATTTGCAGGGATGGATACCCACTCGATGATGAGGTTTCTCTATGAAACAATGCCGCCTGGTGCTAGGAGACTCAAACCTGCACAGCCAGATCATGATGATCATTTAGACTTACCTGAGGAAATCGTTCAACTTGCCACCCTTGCGGAGACCACACGCAACCTGATTTTGTATGGTCCACCAGGGACCGGTAAAACCTATATCGTCAATCGGTTCGCTCGCTTCTACTTGAGTGAACAGTTGAGCGTCCCGCTTTCACCAGAACAGCGGCGGCGGGATTTGATTCGACCCCTGAAGTGGCATGAGGTGATTGCACTAGCTCTGTATTTAAAGCGTGATAAACAGCCTCTGATCAAAGTGCCAGATATTGCTCAAGACCCACTTATAAAAGACTATTGGGCTTTGACTCAGACCCAAAAGCTCAGGAACCAGATTTGGGCTATGCTCCAAATTCACACATCACCTGACATAGAAACGGTCAAGTACAAGAATCGGCAACCTCCCTTTTTGTTTGAGAAGAATGAAAAAAGTGAATGGTGCTTGACGGAGGAAGGGGAAGGTTATGTAGAGATGAAATTGTCTGATACTTTAGATAAGCTGAACCTCCCAGAAGAATCGAAACCAGCTATCTCCGACTACATGCGGTTTGTTACGTTTCACCAGTCCTTTGCCTATGAAGAATTTGTGGAAGGATTGAAGCCGGTTACAGAGGATGGACAAGTTCGCTATGAGGTCGTAGATGGCATCTTCAAAGATATCTGCAATCGTGCCCAGAACGACCCGGACCACAAGTATTTGCTCGCGATTGACGAGATTAACCGCGCCAATATCGCTAAAGTTTTTGGAGAGTTAATTACTCTGATCGAGAACGATAAACGGTTAGAGGAGGAACAGGAAATTACTGTACAGCTTCCCTACTCTCAAAAAACCTTTGGAGTTCCAGAGAATCTTCTGATTGTCGGCACTATGAATACGGCAGATCGCTCTATAGCCCTGTTAGATATTGCTTTGAGGCGTCGTTTCACCTTCGTCGAACAGATGCCTAATTACAGTCTCCTTAAAACTGTTGAAGGAGTTGAACTGGGAGAGTTACTGGATCAACTGAATCGGCGAATAACTGCTCTACTAGGGCGAGACTATCAGATTGGCCACAGCTATCTAATGGGCCTCGATAGTATTGAAGACCTCCATTTCGCCTGGTACCAGAAAATTATGCCGCTGTTGCAAGAGTACTTCTACAGTGACTGGGAACGATTGCAGGCCGTCGTGAGCGATCGCTTTGTGAAATTAGCGCCAACAGACAATAAGACCCGTAAAGCACTGGGCGATTTTTACGATTCAGATAGTCAATATGAGATTACCCCCTATACCTCTGACTCAACATTCTTGGATGCCTTACGGCATATCTACTCCTAAATCCTATAGAACTACCTTCTTTTTACTTTTATTGTGCAGGAAGTAATATGTTGATCGGTGAAATATGGTTATCCTGGTCGAAATCGACGTTTTTCACTTTTTTCCTTCAGGATCAAACCTATGCAGCGATCGCCCACCGGTCCCGTCTACTCCCCCCAAGACCTGATCCAGTTCCTTACCAGTGACTTTGCCTGCTGGATGGATCGCTTTGCCCTAGAGCATCCTGAGTCTCCCCCTCCTGAGCATGAACCCGATGAGATGCTCCAAGCCCTGGTGCAGCTTGGGCAAGCGCATGAACAGAAATTTTTAACTGAACTCCTTGAGCAGGGAGCCAATGTCTTCCAAGTCAAAGACAGAACCAGCTTTGATGAAACCCTAGCTGCCATGAAAGCCGGTCATGATTACATCTACCAAGCAGCCCTCAAGCATGAAAACTTTATAGGCTACCCTGACTTCCTAGTCCGCGTTGAGCAGCCCTCTCTCCTCGGTGACTGGACCTATATCCCCCTAGAGTGCAAGCTGGCCCTCAACCCCAAACCTGACTTTATAATCCAATCAGCCTGCTATCTGGATCTACTTCATCACGTTCAAGGCACCCGTCCACAAGAGTTTCGCCTTCTGCTGGGCAATGGCACCCAGGAATCCTTCTCCACTGAACAATACATCTACTACTTCTATCAGGTGCGCCAGAACTTCCTGTGCCGCATGGCTGATTTCAATCCCCAACAGAAACCTCTACCTGGAGTCGGAAATCATGGCCGCTGGCAAGCGATCGCCCAAGCTCATTTGCTTGAAATCGATCACCTCAGTCAAGTCGCCAATGTTACCCAGACCCAAATCCGCCGGTTAGAGAACGCGGGGATTAAAACCCTTGAGCAATTAGCAGCCGCCGACTCCACTCAGCACATCCCCAAACTGGACTCAGCCATCTTCGAGCGATTAACCCTTCAAGCCCAGCTCCAGAAAGCCAGCGCCGCATCCGAAGTCATTGAATACCGTCTGATTCCTCCAGACCCAGAGCATCCCCGACGCGGTTTAGCCCTGCTGCCCCTGCCCAGTCCCTTGGATGTCTACTTCGATATGGAAGGGTATCCCCTCGTCAAAGGTGGTCTGGAATATTTATTCGGAGCCATCTATCACGACCAAGACAAGCTGCCCTTCAAAGATTGGTGGGCACACGATGCCAGGATGGAAAAAGAATCCTTCGAGTCCTTTATCGACTGGATCTATCAGCGCTGGTTAGACGATCCATCCATGCATGTCTACCACTATGCTCCCTACGAAACCATCGCCATTAAACGGTTGATGCAGCGCTATGCCACCCGCGAAGCCCAGGTCGATGATCTCCTGCGAGCCGAAGTGTTTATTGATCTGTATCAGGTGGTGCGCCAAAGTCTCCAAGTCGGTACCACTAGCTATTCCATCAAATATCTCGAACCCCTTTATGGTCGGACTCGGGAAGAGTCTGTTAAAAATGCCGCTGATTCCGTCGTTCAGTACTTTCAGTGGCTCCAAGCCCCCGATGGAGATACCCCAGACACTTCACAGATCCTACAGAGCATCAAGGACTATAACCGAGTCGATTGCGAATCAACCTACGAACTCGCCACTTGGCTCCGTCAACTTCAGCAAGACGCAAACATTGAATATCAGTCTAAATCAGACCTAGAGACTCAAACTGAACTTCCGACTGATACCGAAGATCCCGTCGTTCAACTGGCCGAAGAGCTAGTATCAGAACTCCCGGAAATTCCATCCAAGCCTGATGCCCAAGTGCAAGAACTCTTGGCCCATTTGCTGAAGTTTCACGAGAGAGAGACTAAACCCTTTTGGTGGCAGCGCTTTACCTGGCTCCAGATGGATGAAGCCGACTTATTTGATGAACCTGACTGCATCGCGGGACTAGAGCGTACCAAAACACCCCCTATTGCTCCCTCCGGCAGAAGTAAATCCTGGAGCTATGAATATCAATTTGATCCATCTCAAGATCTCCGCATCAAAACTGGACAGACCTGGTTTGCCCCTGAAGAACCTCAAAAAGGATGCCGACTCGTCGAACTCGACACCCAGACAGGACGAGCACTTATTTCGATATCACAGCAGCAGCTAGACAAAACACGGGAGGAACGACCCCATTGGGAGCCACCCCAACGCAGCAGTCTCATTGATGCCAATCTAATTTCTAGTAAAGCTTTACCACAATCGATCCTGGATACTGTTCAGCAATGGCGAGAGACTGGCGTTTTGCAGCCTGCTCTCAAAGATCTGCTCTATCGCTTGCCCCCACGCATCCGCAATCACTCAGCCCCTGAGATTATCTCAGGTAATACAGACCTGCTCACGGGCACTCTAGCCGCTGTCACCCATCTCGACAACAGCCTGTTGTGTATTCAAGGACCACCAGGGAGCGGCAAGACCTACACCGCAGCCCATGTCATTACCCAACTGGTCCAGCAAGGCAAATCCATCGCCATCTCTGCTAATAGTCACCAGGCAATCTCTAATCTGATGCTCAAGATAGCTCAGATGTGCCAAGAGCAATCCATTGATTTAAAGGGTCTGAAATATGGCGGGGAAAAGGATGAACGTATTCTAGAAGCAGGGCTAACCTGGGCAAATAACTTAAAGAAGATCACCCTGTCTGACTATTCGATCTTTGGAGCAACTGCCTTTCAACTGTGCAAACCTGAGATGGCAGAACAGTGGGACTATTTATTCGTCGATGAAGCCGGTCAGATGGCACTGGCAAACTTCGTAGCCATAGCTCGGTGTACCAACAACATTGTTTTAATGGGCGACCAGATGCAGCTTGAGCAACCTATTCAAGCCACTCACCCCGGCGAAAGTGGACAGTCTGTCTTGGGCTATTACCTTGATGGCAAAGCAACGATTCCGCCAAACATGGGAATATTCCTCGATACCAGTTATCGCATGCATCCGTCGATCTGCCAGTTCATCTCTGAAGCTATTTATGAGAATCGTCTTCAATTCCATACTGAAACCCACCACCATCAGATTCAGGTGAATCAGTCTCATTCCAATGCCATTGAGCAGGGTAATGGCATTCTCTTTGTTCCGGTAGAGCATGAAGGGAACTCTCAACACAGTACGGAAGAGATTCAAGCCATTGACGCATTAGTTGAGCATCTAACTGGACTGCCCTACATCTCAAGCCGGGGGGAATCTCAGGGAGTGATTGGCCCCAACGACATCCTGGTGATCGCCCCCTACAACCTTCAGGTTCAATATCTCAAGGATCATTTATGCGATCTCGCTCGGGTAGGCACAGTTGATAAGTTTCAGGGCCAAGAAGCACCCATACTGATTCTCTCAATGTGTGCAAGCAGCAGTGACACCGCTCCAAGAGGATTAGAATTTCTACTCAATCGGAATCGATTAAATGTGGCCATATCCCGTGCCCAATGTCTCTCAATTCTTGTGGGCAGCCCATTATTAGCCTCTACTGCCTGCAAAAACATCTCTGATATTGAGTTAGTGAACTTATACTGCAAAGCTCTACATAAGTAATTCATCAAAGAATTAAGTAGTGAGAACGCTTAAAAGCATAATAAGCAGATAATAGCTGTGCTTTCAGTATTTTCTGATTTAATTAAGCAAAATATCAGTCAAAATGCTTATTTATCGCTCCCATATAAGATATTAGACTCATATTTTATGTTGAGACGTTATTACAGTATGTTATAACGTTTGTATTGCACGGTATACCGCCATGACTGATAAAACTTACAAGGCATCTTGGGCCAAAATTGGGAATTCCTCTGGCTATCGGATCACAAGTGATTTCTTCCGGGAACATCCCGAGTTCGTTGGTTCAGATGGGGTTATCCAAGTCATTGCTCCAGACACCGTTGTCTTTTCACGCGCGAAATCAACGGATGAAGGCCAAGACGAAGATGACCTAATGCTCAGTCTCTACCTGGATTTTCTAACCAAACAGGCCCTCGCCAACCCTGATGAGCTGGAAGAATATACGCAAGACATGGCCGATGAGGACGAAGAGTTAATCGCAGGTGTGATCCTCGATGCTGATTAATGGCTGGAAGATTTACTTTCTCAAACGCCTGTTTGGGCAACAACGTCAGGCATTAAGGGCTGAAGTCAAGCGATTGAAAGCCACTCTACCCCCAGAAGACTATGTACGCCATCCCAAGGTGAAGCTCTATGCTGCTACCATGCAGGCGATCAAAGAGAAAATTCCAGCCGATCCCTTTGCCTCTCATTTTGCGTTAACCGGACCACTGAAGAAGTTTGGCCGAGTGAAAAAGATGGGGATTCCCAATCGATATCGGTTATTTTTTCGAGCGTTCAAAGTTCCTAAAAGTCAGTCCATCTTTGTCCTATGGTTGGGGTATCCCCGTAAGGAAGGGGATAAAAAGGATTGCTATCGAGCGTTTCGGAAAATGGTTGAGCGAGGTGATTTTCCAGCTTCTTTGGACGAATTGATCCTAGAGAGTGAGCAAGGGTGATGAGCAAAAATTATGGGGTAGATATTCCTGAAGTCAAACTCATCACCTTCCCCTCGACGGAAGTGGATCAAGCGCCATCTCCGAAATCTATCCCCAGAGGCAGACCGACACGAATTCCCACGCCAATGGATATCCGTTGGCCGATTGTCCAAGAGTTTTTACGCAACAGCAATTTATCGCCCAATTCCCAAAAGCTCTATGAACGAGAGCTAAAACGATTCTTGGGCTGGACCCATTTGCGATGGTCGGATCTGACGCTGCGGCACTTGGGCCAGTACAAAGCTTATCTGATGGATCTAAAGGTCGCTGAGGGAAAGACCCTTTCTAAGAACAGTCTCAATAGTGCATTGACGGCCCTCAAGAGTTTCTTCAAATGGCTGACCCAGTTTCACCCGGAGCTATGTCCCACCAATCCCACCAAAGGGGTGAAGTTTGAGAAGGTGCCCTTGCCCCCAGCCCAGAATCTAACCCCGGAAGAAATGGCGCGAGTCTGGGATGCGATCGCACAGCGGGAACAGACCCAACTAAGGGATCTGGCCCTAGTGCAGTTGCTCAGTCATAACCTTCGAGCGGGGGAAGTGGTAACCGCCAATGTCGGCTCATTTGATGGCCGCTTGATGAGTATTATCAAAACCAAGAACAACCAACCTCGACTCGTGCCCCTTTCAGCAGAGGGGCAGCGGGTGGTTCAGGATTATCTAGATTGGCGAAAGGAACAAGGGGAAGAACTATCGGCTGAGTCTCCATTGATTCTGTCTCACCACCAGGGCTGGGAGGGGCGACGACTCAGCTATCACGGGGTCTATTTTGCCGTGGAGGATATCGGCAGATTAGCAGAACTCCCCGATCTTCACCCTCACCAGTTTCGACATACGAGTGCGACTGAATATTTGCGAATGGGGTTAGACCCAGCCCATGCCCGGCGATTAACGGGCCATACGGATGAGCGGTCCTTTCGACGGTATACGGTGGCGGCAGAACAAGAGGCTGCTATCACTGCGTTTTACCGGGCAGAAGCAGCTGGGCAACCTTTAGTCTTTGCCCAGTCGTTGGACCGGAAGCAGCGTCAATTACTGGAGGCATTAGCAGAGATGACGGGGAAGTCTCCCCTGTACCAAGATGATTTGGATGAGGGGACCATTGATTTTGCTCAGCTCTGGCAGGAGAACTTACAGGAGTTAGAGTGGCTGGTGGCAAATGTGCGGGCCTTACCGGAAAAGCTGGGAATGGCAGGCTTTGGGGAAACGGGACTGGAAGCGGTCGTTGAGGAGTCTGCGATATGGCCCCAGGTCTCAACAGTTGAAGTACCTTCGGTAGAAGAAAAACTTTCACAAGAAGAAGTCGTTGGTGACCCTCAGTATTGTTACTTTGGAGACGGTAGTTTCAATGAAAAAACCCTCGGTCAATCTAGACGTTACCACTTGCCCAAAGCGGAAGATCCAGGTCTTGCCAAATGCGGAGCAACATTTATTGATCCAGATTCCAAGTGTCCTGTCGAGTATATGAAGGAAAATTTTGAGGTGTTGCTATGCAAGCGATGTTTTAGGGAAAGACGGCAACCATCCAAACAGGCAAAGCCAGAAAATTTCGTCACTAACGAGGAAACCGCAATATTGGCCCAGACCAGCACGGTGGAGCGTTCCCTGAATGCCGTCCAAGTGGGCATGAAACTCTGGGTAAAGGGTAAGAAGAAAGGCAAAGTCAGGAAAACGATTGAGGAGCGGGTGCTCGAACAGTTTCAGATGATGAAGTCGAAACCCAGGGGAATTCAATATGAGCTGATGTTTGTCTTTGATAAAGAGGATGACCTATCGCAGATTGTTGCTCAGATGCGCTGGGATATGGATCTACTGGCAGAGTTAGATGACTGTTCAGTTAAAGTCAAATGGTTGGATGAAGTTCCTTGGCAGCAAGTTTGACCCGAAAGCGTTTCACCTGGAGGAGGTGAATCAAGCCTTAAGGGAGCTTGAGGTTGAGGAAGTATATTGGAACCCACGGATCTCCTATCTAACAATAAATTGAACAAATCGGCGTCAGTCCCCATCCCTCAATAGGGTGGGGAAGGATAGCCCGTCGATAGAGCGCAGCGGCATCGACTATTAGTCAAACCCATTCTGGTTCTGGATATATTGCTTAATTCTTCCTAGAGGAACCCCACCAGCCGAAGCCACATAATAGGAACTAGACCAGAAGACAGGCTTACCGTAGTAGACCTTCTGCACATCCTCTTCAAACTCTTTTCTCACAACGCGACTGGACGCACCTTTGAGACTTGCCACTAATTTGGAGATGTTGTTATTTGGGTGCAAATCAATCATCAAATGCACATGGTCAGGTTCGCCATTGAGTTCCATCAAGGTTGATTTATTCGCCTTACAGACTCTCTGGAATACTTCACTCATGGTTTGGAGCATGTCATCCGTAATGATTTGGCGTCGATATTTAGTGACAAAAACGAGATGTAGGTAAATAGAGTAAACAGAGTGAGAACCTTTATGATGCTTAGCTTTCAATTGCCTATAGGTAAAGGTAGAATAGAGGTATGCTAACACGCCGTACCACCTTCAGGCTTTACCCCACACCTACCCAAGAACGACAGCTTTTTAAGTGGCGTAGACTGCATGGTTATTTATACAATGCGGCACTGGCAGAGCGGCGTGATATGTATAAGCGCTGGGGGATTAGCGTTGATTACTTCGCTCAACAAAACTGTTTGCCTGCCTTTAAAGCACAATGGCCTGAGTTTACTGTCCTGGGGTCTCATGCATTGCAGGCCACACTCAAACGAGTGGATCTAGCGTTCAATGCATTTTTTTTAAAAGGATTACGGGGATACCCCAGATTCAAGAGTATTCGTCATTATTCGGGTTGGACCTACCCCTGTAAGGCAGGCTGGAAAGCCCAGACGGAGGGTAAGCATGGTCACCTGAAGCTCACGAATCTTGGATTGATCAGGATGCGGGGCCAAGCTAGGACTTGGGGAGAGCCAACCACTTGCACTATCGTTTATCGACAGGGTAAATGGTATGCCTCGATTACCGTCAAATGTGTTCCCGTGCGTTCAACTCAACCGGGGGGCTGTCGGTATTGATTTGGGCTGTAAGGAAGCCATCACTCTATCGACGGGTGAGCAAATTTCTAAACCCCAGTTCATTGCTGACGGGGAGCGGTTGGTCAAACACCTATCAAAAGCATTACGACGTAAGCGATCACCTAATCGTAAGGAAGGAATTAACCCCTCCAAGCGATGGATGACTGCACAACGTCGTAAATCAAAAGCACAGCAAAGAGTTACACGCCAAAGACACGATTGGCTGCATCAAATCACCAGCAAGATAGTGAGCGGTAATAGCCTGATTGCAGGAGAGCAGTTAAATGTGTCTGGTATGACTCGCAAGGCTAAGAAGGGCAAGCGTAAGAAACAGAAGGCTGGACTTAATCGGTCTATCTTGTCTGTAGGGTTTGCCACGATTGGCAAGATGTTGGCTTACAAGGAAGCTGAAGCTGGAGGATTTTATCTGGAATCTCCCACTCGCAAACTCAAGCCCACTCAACGCTGTTCCAAGTGCTGGGAGTTAACGCCTAAGACGCTCAGCGACCGGGTACATCAATGCTCTAATCCAAGGTGTGGACACATTGAGGATAGAGACGTTAATGCGGCTCAGGTTAATTTGATTTGGGCTAGGGGTCAGGAATTGGCCTCTTTAGACGTGGAGTCGCCAAGCTCTACTGTAGGCGAAGCCTGCGCGAAGCGCGTATGCGGAAGCATGAGGCAACTTGGGGCGAAGAAGCGTGCAAAACCTCAAACTAAGCAGGACGGAAACCCCGTTCCTCTTAGGGCGGGGTAGTTCATAGTATCCTTTTTTTGACACGGATTAGGCTTCATTCATAAAATAGGTGTATCAAATAAAGGGTGGCGCGCATGTGTCTACAGTATGGTGTTAACCCTGATGGAGAGCTAATCGCCATTGACCAAGTACGACGGGGCAAGACAGGGCTGACCTGTCCCTACTGTGGTGGGTTCTTGGCTGCTAAGAAAGGACGGATTAAAGCTCACCATTTCGCCCACATTAGCGAGACTTGTCGGGCCGTGAGTAGCGATCGCGATATCGATTTGCCCACCTATGATCGCTTCAACCTACATCTATCTCCTAAAGACTTTGAGGCATTCACAAAATTTCGGAGAGGGCATGGTCCTGGCAAAGCATATATTTCTTTCTTTGAGCGAAGAAAACTAATTAAGTGGAATGACTTCAAAGGCAGAGGAGGTGGGTATGAATTCACTATGCTCGGAAAGATCCCCTTTGGCGCACTGTCGCTGATGCTATTCAATCAAGTACAAGAGCCATTAATCTTGGGCAAGCTAGCTAGATTTACGAAACGAGCCGAAAGCGCTTACAAAAAAAGCGCTGTAGACCTACTTGATTATGTAGCCGATCTGCGGCTTTATCGCGCTCAGTTGCGGCGGATTCTAGCGTCAACGCTTTACTATCTGGAAGTCAGAGCTGATGGCAATACCCTCTACAGATCGGGTGTCACCACCCGATCTGTAGAGGAACGCATCCCGGAAATTGAGCAGGAGCTGCGATCACATTATCAATCAGTGGCGATTAAGGTGTTGGGCAATTGGCCGCATCGGGGTAATGTTGAGCGCTATTTTATCCATCGTTACCATTCCTATCAACACCCCATCGGAACGCTCACAGAATACTTCAAGTTTGACGATCCTGATCAGGCTAAGTCAGTCCTTATACCAAGCTGTGCCTGAATGTGTAACTCTCAAACTCGTGAAACCCAATACTGAGTTGGCTTAGCAAATAATCAAAATTACACTCTTAGGTGCTAATTGGTATTAGAGATTTGCGGCGGATGAAACCCAAGATGCTCAGTCCAGATGAGGTCGAAATTTTAGAGGTCAAGCCTGCTTGTATTGGGCTAAAAATTAAAACGGATCAAAGAAGGCAACAGCGCTCAGCGGCAATCAAAACTGGGATGGACCGTGCTCGGTCTTGGGGGACCCATGTCGGACGACCAAACGGCCAGGAATCGGTTGCTGAATTCTTGGCGAAGCCCAAAAACCAGGAAATCACGCAGGCATTGAACGAAGGCTTATCCTTACGCAAGGCAGCTAAGCGGACTGGAGCAGCGATCAATACTGTTCGCAAGGTCAAGGTATTGATGATAGAAAAAGCCCACCTGTAAATTTTTCCGGGTTTTCTTACCCTGCAATAATTTGTGGGAACCAAAGCTGTTCCCACTGACCATTAAGCTCCACAGTTTTCAGGTTGCAGCCTTCGAAAATCGATCAGTAATCAACCTCTCTTGTGTTAATTTCCGATCTTCCGTTGCATCCCAAACAGTCCAAATCAAACCAACGGCTGCAGATGCAGTTGCAAGAATACCTGTACATCCCAGAATTAAATGGCTCTTGTCCGTTTTTCAGAATTAGTGTCATAAAACTAGAAATGTGACTGGAAGCTAGAAGATGTCTACGAGATCATTCGGCGAAGAATAAAACGCAGAACCCTTTTCTCTCTAAGCTTTCCGGGTATCCCAGGGCCAGCCAATCTCAATGCTGTATTAATAATCTTCCTGATTTTAAGTGGACAAAATCGAGTTTTCTGGTTCGTTTTCCAGAATTAGTGTCGTGTAACGGTCAACTCATTTCGGGTTTTAAGTGATCTGAATCATGGAATAAAACCCGAAATGAGTTGTAATCTACTTGCGTTCTAACGAGAAACTGACCTATGAGGTCAACGACGATCATCACCAGCAAGCCCAATCTCTGATTGAAGATATGGCGATGAAGCTCAGATGCGATCAGGAATGGAAACCTGTGACGGGACAGCATTGCGATCGCTGCGGGTATCAGAAATATTGCCCCGAGAAAACTGCTAAGCCAGAACCCCTACCTCAAGATGCTAGAGAGGTTACGCAAGTGCAGTTGGCTTTAGGGTTTTGATTGACAGGCGATAAGGGAAGTAGAGTCCAACGACAGAATCTGAAAAAGTGGCTCAGACAATGGTGACATCTCTATCGCCTCACCTTGATAGTGAACCTGAGAGAACGCGGCAAGATTGAATACACCATGGGGAACATCCAGTTTCTTATCTTTAAGCCACATTCTTAGCCGATAATCTACGCGCCATCCCCGTAAATGTTCCGTTAAGTCGATCCAAAAATGAAAGGGAATCAACTGAGAATCCACCCGGCAAGACCCTCGATAAACTTGGTGGGGAATGTTGTGCTGAAAGAGTTGGGTATGACATAGACGGGTCATACCATCACACTCAGTAGGAGAGGCATCTAGCGGGTTTAGTATTTGGCGTAGTTCGTCAATTGTCATATTAAGAAAGCTAAGGCTAGTGCATCGTCAATATTTAATTTTAGGGTAGATAGAAGTGAGCTTACACCTGGCATCTTCAATTTTCATTTGCCAATCCACACCGCGTTGCGAGTGGTTCACATCAATCGCCCATGCTTGAACTTCATCTTTTAGAGTTTCAATCGTCCCAAAGCGCCTCCTATCAATACACTGTCGAGTCATTGCACTCAGTTCGTTTTCGGCCACGTTCAGCCAACTGCCATGCTTAGGGGTGTAGCAAAAGTGGATGCGTTGAACGAACCGCCGGGCACGCTCAGGCTCGAACACCTCATAGAAAGCCTCTTTGGTATGGGTGTTGAGATTGTCACAGGTGAGTATGACTTGTGGGCATTGTGCATAGCGTCCTTCCATTAAGACTGCGACTTCACTGGCCCAATCGATTTTTGTTCGCCGCTCACGAACAGTTGCTTGTCGCCACCCCGCTAAAGGTTCGCTAAACATGAAGATATTGGCGGTACCTGCACGCTCATACTCATAATCAACCCGCTTAGGGTGTTGAGCGGTGGCTGGAATAGGGCACTTGATTTCTTTGTGGAGTTGGACAGGCTGTTCGTCCATACAAATCACCGGACAACTTGGGTCATAAGGCTGAGCATACACTTCCAGCACTTCTTCCATCTGAGCAACGAACTCTCCATCTGCTTCAGGCGGAATCACCCAGTACTCAATCTTGCGGTTGGTCATCCCGTTTTTTTCAGAGTCTGACGAACCGTTTCATCGCTGACAGATTCTACGATACCCAGTTCCACAACTTTGCGGGCCAGCAAGCGCAATGACCAATTCCCGTAGCCTTTAGGAGGGCTGCCTAATCGCATGGCAATGACTTGAGCTTCCTGCTCACCATCGAGTAACTGACTGCGAGGTGCTCTGACACGTTGGGCACCGTTAAGGGTTTCCTCAAATCCTCTCTCTACAAGACGTTTACGGATGTTCTCAACTGTTTTAACTCGACAAGAATAAGCATCTGAAATGCGTTCATCGGTCCAATTTGGCCCGTCGGCATTTGCTTTCAAAAGAATTTGAGCACGTCGTACTTTTTGGCTGTTGCCCTTGAGCTTTTTGATGACGGCTTGCAGATGGTTCTGCTCATCTTCACTCAGTCGGACAATATATTTTTTCGGCATAGGGATAGGTGTTTTCTCGGTCTGACTGCAATACTGCCACCATTGTTACCTACCCTAATCTTTTAGCTTGACGCTGCACTAGAGCTGATAATCTAACTCGCACGTATGGGAGTCAAACGCCAATAACCAGAGTTTATGGAATATCTTTTGGCATAAGAAAAACACCGAATAGAGACAATCTAACCAAGCCCAATAACCTTATGGGCAGTACGGCAATACTGATGGAAGTATCAAATGTAATCATCAGCAACTGTAAAAAATGTCGGTGCAGTCTCTTTTGGATACATCGGCTGGAACAGAAGATTTGGCGTATTGGGTCCTAACGAAGAAGTTAGAGAATTTGAGTGTCTGAGTAATGTTCGCAAAGGCAGGTTCAACACTGAAACGCCTTGGGATTGGGGATTGCAATTTTGCCAGTAGCAGTAATATTGCCTCCGCTCTCTGTCGTTGCATTATTGGGCAGGCTTAGCCAGATGTGGAATCATTTTCACCAGGAGAGCAGCAGCCTGGTTCTGCGGTTCAAGCTGAGTTGCCTTGGTTGCTGATTGCAAAGCTGCTTGATAATCCTTGAGCATCAATTGGCTTTTAGCAAGATTGAGATGGGCATCAGCACTCTTTGGCTCAAGTCGAGTTACTTGGGTGAAATCATCGGTGGCTTTTTGGTAATTTTTAGCCTCAAGGTGGAGAACTCCGCGAAATGAATAAGCAGTGGCAAGAGAAGGATCTAACTGGATTGCCTGATTGAGTTCTCTCATTGCCCCCTGGAAATCTTTCTGTTCAAGGAGAGAAGTCGCTGTGGCAAAGTGCGGGTTTGCTAAAGGATTGGGGGATGCAGTTGCTAGCGGTGAATGGCTGACCATTGCCATTCCCTGTCCAATGATGAAGAGGAAAACAGCTATCGCCGCAGTGAGATAGGCATGGACTCGTTTGCGATTCATGTACTGCCCCCTCACATATTTGTGCCCTTCATTTTACTCCCATCTATAGCCTAGTTGCACTGCCTGGAACTCCATCTCCTGTACCCAGACATAAATCGATGGCATCTCCAGGTCTGAACAGTACTCAAGCCAACACTGTTGCTGGAATCTTGAAATTTCGCAGTGCACCCGACTTTGTTGGGTCGAGGCTACGATGGCAGGGGCAGCATATCGGCCAGCACAGGTAAAAGCTTGATTAATGCCAGGCAAGCGCCACAAGAAGCAATCAGGGTAGCAAAAGCACTCTGATAGTCTCTACTATGATGATCTGATCCAACCGATACAAAGAACTTAATCAGACTGAAAATAATTAGACAGATAAAAGGGATTGCCATTGTGAAATCTTTTAAAAATGAGCTAAACGTCGAGATACTTGATTTTCTCTAATTTTTTCTTAGCTCCATTGAGTCGATTAGCTAAATCCTGTAAGACTCCTTCCCAAGCTTCCAAGTCTTCCTGGCATCTCCACAATCGTTTCAAACTAGAATCTGATTGGATGGTTTGAACTGCCTGTATAGCTTGAGCCACTATTGGTGGAGGTATTGGCGATTTGTTTTTGATCCAAGTCTTGACTGACGCTGGGCAATCTTCAGAAGGTCTCCCCAGTATTGCAGCTATCACCTCAGCGGCAGCAATAGCATGGGTCGGGGCAGGCTCGACAAGGATAGCATTCGTCTGACTATTTATAAGTTTGAGAGCATCAAAAACGAAGCTATGATCGTCATGCTTCTGGAGTAGATAAACCCAATCTAATGCACTATCGTTCTCAAAACTCCTACAGCCCCATGTGCCCATTTTATTGCTCCATCAATCCAAATTATGCCCTATTAACAAGGGTTACAGCAACAAATATACCCCCAGAAAACCCAGCCCCCAGGCAAGCCCAGAGGCAAGGTGCGCTATGTTCATAGCTCGGAGTATTTGGCATCTTCCTGTCTGAGCAAGCCAGAAATCGACGACTCAACTTTTTTCTTAGCAGTCCGACGCTTATCCCCGCCACTAGCCACAACAGGAGTCGGGTCTTGAGGAACGGCTAGCTCATCATCGAGCGGGTCAGGGTCGAAGACCATAACAGGGGATTCCTCTACTTCGCTGATAGGCTCCTCCACCTCAGCCACAGCCTCCTCCAGGTCTGCCGAACTGTCAGGAGCCAGATCCTCAGCCACGACTTCAGAAGTATCCTCAACCGGACTGTCGGCCAGGAATGCCTGGGTCTGAACTTTGAACCAGTCAATAGCCTTATTGTGCAGTTCCCAATGGGCATCAATCCGGTCGGTGAGCTGGGTCTTAATGAGCGCCTGGACGAACACTGTCTCTTGCTGACAACCTTTGCGGAAGACAGCCACAGCATTTCCCTTGACCTCCTCAAAGATGGGGCCGTGCTTCTGGCTCACCTTGGATAGGCCCCAGGAGCAGAGAGCAGTGAAGTTTTTCCAGCCCTGGATTTCCTTGCGGATGACGAACAGGAAGGCTTTGTTTGCAGCTTGGCCCACTTGGGTAGCGGCGGTGTCGATGACCTCGTTGTGGTCGGCTTGTTTGACGGTGATGCTAGTAATCAATTTCATGTTTTTGTCCTTTAAGAATGAATAGTGGATAAGGCACGACTGGTATTTGCAACCAAGTCGGCCATGTTGATATTGAGAAAACGGAAAGGGAGGTCTTAGCCTCTTGGGGAATATACCGCCGCTAAAAATCAGGCTCGATTTGGAGCCGTGGGCGGGATGGCTTTGGAGGAAAAACTTTGGGTTGGGGATGTCCCCGTTCCGGCCCGCTCTAACGATCGCGGGGTCGGGCGTTTATCGAGCTGCCTTCTCGCTGATTTGAAGGGTAATCAGGAACCTTTGACTAGATTCATCTTAGACCAGCCAAAACTTGGAATCAAGGGATGCATACTAGGCATTTCTTATCTATTATTTGGGATAAATAAGCAAATGCTAGAGTGCTTGGTCCGCGATCCTTTTTTTAGTAGTTTTTTCTGGGCCTGCGAGATAATTTTGATTCGCCCCACGTAACGCTTCATCAGACGGTTTATCAATCAATCCCAAGGCCGTAAAAACCTGTAGTTGTAGATCACGGCCACCCCGACAAGCCCGATCCGGGTTGGTGTGCTCAATTTCGTTCAGCGTTAATCATCACCCTAGCTGACATCCCTAACCCTGCCAAAAACGCTCCTAAGAAAATCAACATCATTATGATTTTCATGATGAAAAATATATGATTGACGCCTTGAGCCAGTTCTTTTGAGGCTCCCATATCAGCCACCAGATCATCTTTCAGATCATAGAGAATAGGAAATCTAGGCAAAATGCCACCGTCACTCTCAGGTTCTTGGATCGGTTGTTCAATTACTGGTGGCTCTTGGATAACTTGGGAAGAATCAGGAGATATGAGGGTGACAGCTACCCCTAAAACAGTCACTGTTGCAACAATGGCTGCAAGAGGTCTAATGAATATGGCTAATGGCCCAGGCTTATCCCACTTTTGAACGTACTTTAAAAAACTACCAATAGAAGACTCATGATAAGCGTTTGCTCTGGTCTCCCAGTTAAAGCGGTTGGCTAAGGTCACCCACTCTTCTAAGCTGCTATCGTTTTCTCCCTGGTCTTGCCGAAAATATGCCGTAGAAACATCTCTTTCTTCAGATGTCATATGCAAGAAAATTTCAAAGCGTTTGAACCAGGCATCAGGTTCGTTTTCTTGCTGCTCCCACGGGAAAGTCGAATCAAGGTTCAGCAAGTCCTCTTTACCCTGCTCCGGCAGCTCATTGAGGGCTTCTAAAACTTGAGACGCCTTACTGTATCGATTCTTCAGCCCCCGTTCTAACATTTTGTCGATAATCAATGCTAATCGTTCGGTAACTGGCTGTTTGCAGAAATTACGCCAAACAAGAGTCCCGGTCTCTATGTCCTCGAATTCAAATGGTGAAGCATAGGTTAGTAAGTTCGCGCAGGTTAATCCCAGGCTATAGATATCGCTAGCATAGGTAGCCTTTCCTCTCGCTTGCTCTGGTGAAATAAATTTGGCCGATCCAATAGACGTTCCAGTTTCAGCCACAACTGTGGTCTCTAAAGGCTTGGAAGCACCAAAATCAACTAAAACCAGCTTCTGATCAGATGATCTACGAATGATATTTTCTGGTTTGATATCACGGTGGATCACCTTGTTTTGGTGGACGAATTGGATTACGGGCAAGATATCCAATAGCAAATCAATTATTTCTTGCTCGTTGAAAGTTCCAGATTCATCAAGTTCTTCCTTTAGCGTTTTTCCGGGAATAAATTCCTGGGCTATAAATCGCTCATCATTTTCTTCAAAATAATCAATAAAAGAAGGAATTTGATCGTGATGGCCGATCTTTTTAAGAAGATTACATTCTTGATCGAAGAGTCTCAGGGCTTGTGAGCCAATATTATGTTGCTGCGGATTGAATTGTTTAAGAACAACCCGCTTCCCATCAGAGTTTTCAGCCAAGAGGGTTCGCCCAAAACCACCTTGGGCAATTTCGCGAATAATGGAATAGTTACCAACTGTATCCGTGGTAGTTGTCATTGTTTTTTCCCTTGATTGGCTTATGGAAAAGCTCGGTTGAGTCTATATTTAGGGATTTAATCGCGCAGATATCTGCAATAGCAAAACTTCATCCACAAATAAAAACCCAATCCGCCAGTGAGAAGAAGTGCCCACAACGAGAGGGTCTGATTCATATCTAGCGTAAAAACTGGCTCCTCTACGACTTCTTCTCCAACGGCTTCTTTAATCGGCCTGAATGTAACCTTGCTCAACGGTCCAGCAATGGTTGTGAACATTATCCACGAACCACCAATGGCGAGTCCTAGTATCCAAGATATGAAAATGACAATTTGAGTATTTTCTTGGTCATGAAATGTCATGAGTTTTTCCCAAACCGAACCAACAAATCCTAGTGTCATACCCTTGCTATCAGGGGGTAAACGATTCTGTTGAGACTTTCCTTCTTGTAGAATGATGGAGCTTAAAGACGTGGATCGACTAATTGAGTCATCCACTTCCTCTTGAAAGATTTTCTGTTGTTGCTTTTTCTTGAATAGAGCAAACATAATTCTTCTCCCTTGTTTGGCATATTACTGGAAAATCTTGGTTGAGTCCGTGTTTTTAGTTTTTTGTTAAAGCCTCCTGATCTACACTGGAATATACCCCTGGTGCCAATCGATGGCTTATCCCCTATCCGCCACGAAGCTCATTACCTACAAGCAATGCCCACAGGCTTACAGCTTCAAGTACGAGCGGGGACTCTCTTCACCCTCTGCCTTCGGTTCTCCCAAATTTGGGAATGCCCTGCATGGCGCACTTGCAGACATATACAAAGATTGGAACTACGCTTATCCCCTACCTTCACTAGATTGGTTTGCTGTCTGCTGGCAACAACATACCGGAGAGCTGACCCCAGCCCAGATCCATGAGGGTTGGATGGCTTTGCAACTCTACTATGAGAAGTATGTTGCCCCACTACCCATGATTCGTAAACCCCTTGGGGTTGAGGCAAAGCTTAAAGCCAGTTTCCAGGTCAACAACATCGAGTTCTCCCTCTCTGGAAGATATGATCGGTTGGACTTTACCGACGATGGCCTGGAGCTGATCGACTATAAGACCAGCAAGACAATTGCTCCATCCAATGGAATCGATTTGCAGCTGGGACTCTACTACCTGATCCTTGAGCAGACTTATCAAAAAGCCCTTCAGAAACTGAGTCTCATTTATCTAAGGCAAGGCCAGAAAATCACATTTGACGTAACCCCAGAACATCACCAGCAGGTTAGAGAGCTGATCGGGGATATGGCTTTGAAGCTGAGGGCGGATCAGGACTGGGAACCGGATGTGGGAGGGCACTGCGATCGCTGTGGGTATCAGAAATACTGTCCAGCGAGATCGGAGAAGCCGGAACCGCTACCGGAGGGGACGAAGAGAGGGCGGCAGGTTCAGTTGGTGCTGGGGTTATGAGTGGATTGGAAAAGATGGATTTTCTTATTAAACCATACGAGAGTGCTGGCCCAGTTAAGCTAGGAATGACTCCTAAACAAGTCCGCAAAGCTTTGAACTGTTTACCTAAAACATCTATAAATCCTGACTCTGATGAAATTAGAGATCATTTTGGGAATTTTGGGCTCAATATAGGCTATAGAGCTCCCAGTCACCGTTGTGATCGCATACTTCTTTTTTTGCCAGCAAATCCTATTTTTCTAAATCGTAGTCTACTTAAGCGGCTATCTTTTGAGAAGTTAAATGAATGGATCAAGTCTATGGATGAATCAGCTATCATGACTGGATTTGAATGTGTATCATATAAATTTGGGTTTGTTCTAATCACTCCAAGTTTTAAGTTATTTAAACATAAGCGTCCTAAAGAGGTTATTGTTTTTAAAAGAAGGATTCTATGATCGTCTTAAAAACTAATTACTAACATATTGAGCAGTATTAGTTTAAGAAAATGATAGATATTATTTCATCTGTCAATACAATCCAATGTCTATCTTGTAGTTGACTAATTAATATCAACAGACATCACTTGATACGATTCGACAACTATTTCTAATCCTCGGAAATCGACTCTTTCGCCAGTTCCTCATCAATCGCTTTAATCTCTGCATGCCCAGCATCATGATGTGAATCCCATCTACTTGCAAGAACAAGCATGCTCACTCCTCCCGCTAAACATACCGTTGACAAACCAAAGTGCAGCCTCATCGCGGATATGTCTCCTCCATATAGGTCTGTCGAACCCTTAGATGCCTGCCAAAAAAAACCTAGATACAGCAATGCTGCTATTCCCCTAAAAAAAATTTTCATGCCACTCCGTGTGTTTTTTTAGTAATCTAAACTTGCTTGGAATATACTTTTTGCCCCTGAGAGGTAGCTTGGCGATTGGTCACTCACCAAACGTTCCATCGTTTTTACCACTCTGTACAGCTAGTATCCCCCAGCAGAAAAACATGGACGAGTTGCTGTGCCAATGCCAACGGTATCACCCAATGGGCGCATCCAACGATTAGATATGCCTCTGATTCTCCGGTGAAATAATAGTCGAGATAGACTTTGCACTGATTTGCTACTTCATAATACGAGCAACCCAACTTATAAAACTGAGGCGGGTCTCTCTCCAAATTCACAAAGCCCTCAATGCCAACCTCTGACCGATCAAAGCGTTGGATTTCAATGATGAACTACCCCGCCCTAAGAGGAACGGTGTTTCCGTCCTGCTTAGTTTGAGATTTTGCACGCTTCTTCGCCCCAAGTTGCCTCATGCTTCCGCAGTCAGTAGAGCTTGGCGACTCCACGTCTAAAGAGGCCAATTCCTGACCCCTAGCCCAAATCAAATTAACCTGAGCCGCATTAACGTCTCTATCCTCAATGTGTCCACACCTTGGATTAGAGCATTGATGTACCCGGTCGCTGAGCGTCTTAGGCGTTAACTCCCAGCACTTGGAACAGCGTTGAGTGGGCTTGAGTTTGCGAGTGGGAGATTCCAGATAAAATCCTCCAGCTTCAGCTTCCTTGTAAGCCAACATCTTGCCAATCGTGGCAAACCCTACAGACAAGATAGACCGATTAAGTCCAGCCTTCTGTTTCTTACGCTTGCCCTTCTTAGCCTTGCGAGTCATACCAGACACATTTAACTGCTCTCCTGCAATCAGGCTATTACCGCTCACTATCTTGCTGGTGATTTGATGCAGCCAATCGTGTCTTTGGCGTGTAACTCTTTGCTGTGCTTTTGATTTACGACGTTGTGCAGTCATCCATCGCTTGGAGGGGTTAATTCCTTCCTTACGATTAGGTGATCGCTTACGTCGTAATGCTTTTGATAGGTGTTTGACCAACCGCTCCCCGTCAGCAATGAACTGGGGTTTAGAAATTTGCTCACCCGTCGATAGAGTGATGGCTTCCTTACAGCCCAAATCAATACCGACAGCCCCCGGTTGAGTTGAACGCACGGGAACACATTTGACGGTAATCGAGGCATACCATTTACCCTGTCGATAAACGATAGTGCAAGTGGTTGGCTCTCCCCAAGTCCTAGCTTGGCCCCGCATCCTGATCAATCCAAGATTCGTGAGCTTCAGGTGACCATGCTTACCCTCCGTCTGGGCTTTCCAGCCTGCCTTACAGGGGTAGGTCCAACCCGAATAATGACGAATACTCTTGAATCTGGGGTATCCCCGTAATCCTTTAAAAAATGCATTGAACGCTAGATCCACTCGTTTGAGTGTGGCCTGCAATGCATGAGACCCCAGGACAGTAAACTCAGGCCATTGTGCTTTAAAGGCAGGCAAACAGTTTTGTTGAGCGAAGTAATCAACGCTAATCCCCCAGCGCTTATACATATCACGCCGCTCTGCCAGTGCCGCATTGTATAAATAACCATGCAGTCTACGCCACTTAAAAAGCTGTCGTTCTTGGGTAGGTGTGGGGTAAAGCCTGAAGGTGGTACGGCGTGTTAGCATACCTCTATTCTACCTTTACCTATAGGCAATTGAAAGCTAAGCATCATAAAGGTTCTCACTCTGTTTACTCTATTTACCTACATCTCGTTTTTGTCACTAAATATCGACGCCAAATCATTACGGATGACATGCTCCAAACCATGAGTGAAGTATTCCAGAGAGTCTGTAAGGCGAATAAATCAACCTTGATGGAACTCAATGGCGAACCTGACCATGTGCATTTAATGATTGATTTGCACCCCAATAACAACATTTCTAAACTGGTGGCGAGTCTCAAAGGTGCGTCCAGTCGTGTTGTGAGAAAAGAGTTTGAAGAGGATGTGCAGAAGGTCTACTACGGTAAGCCTGTCTTCTGGTCTAGTTCCTATTATGTGGCTTCGGCTGGTGGGGTTCCTCTAGGAAGAATTAAGCAATATATCCAGAACCAGAATGGATTTGACTAATTATCGATGCCGCTGCGCTCTATCGACGGGCTATCCTTCCCCACCCTATTGAGGGATGGGGACTGACACCGATTTATTCAGTTTGGGCTAACGTAAATGTTAGGAAACCAGTTTTATTTTTCAGAAAAGGAAGAAAATAGCAGGGTGATCTAGACTTGAGTACAGTTATTCTTTTTTTCTGAGGAAGCTGAAGGATATGTCACAGATGAAGAGATTCTCCAAAGAAATAGTGATGTTGGTAGTTCTAGCAACGGGTCTATGTAACTTAGTGAGTAGACAGTATGTTGCACTGGCAAATCCGGCTAGCGAAAATTCTACACATCTGGTGAAATCAAAGCAGCCTCAAGTAGATGGAGGCTATGCAGAAGCCCAGCGTCGGATTCAAGTGGCAAAAGAGACACAGGCATCTGAATTAGATTTGAATCGTCTATCTCTTTCCCAACTCCCCCAAGAAATCGTAAAGCTCACCAATCTACAAGAGCTATACCTTTCAGACAACCAACTAAGCAACCTGCCACCTGAAATCGTAAAGCTCACCAATCTACAAAAGCTATACCTTTCGGGCAATCAACTGAATAGCCTATCACCAGAAATCGGACGGCTTACCAATTTGAAAGCGCTGAACCTCTGGAATAATCAGTTAAGCAACCTGCCACCAGAAATTGGACAGCTTAGCAATCTGAAAAGGTTGGACCTCCAGAATAATCAATTAAGTAACCTACCCCAGAAATTGGACAGCTTACCAATCTGCTAGGGCTATTCCTCAAAAGCAATCAACTAAGTAGCTTGCCACCTGACATCGTAAAGCTTATCAATCTGAAAGTACTAGACCTTTCGAGCAATCAACTGAGTAGCCTGCCAATAGATATAGAAAAGCTGCGTCAATCAACAAACATAGCAATGAGAGGCAATCCATTACCCCCTCATATCCTTGAGGAATATGAACCGCGTTGACTTTTAGTTTAGGGAACTACTTGTCCAGAAATCACCTTGGTCTATAGCTCGAAAGTTAGATAGACAGAATCGGACGATAGAAATTATCATAGGCTTGAAGCTTTTTATGCTGTAAGCTTTTCCCAAAAAAGGTTTCAAGCTTTTTAGACTGTGATTGTTTATTGCGAAGTTATTACGCGAACGCCAAGCACCATCTTTGCAATCCAGGTTAAACCCATAAATTAACCGCAAAGGATCAACAGCTTCATAGGAAAGGGTAAAAACTGAATCGTTATAGGTGAACTGAGTGCTAGCATCTCGAAGGCTTACCCTCCGTTCAATGTGGAAAAACGAGGTGTTGATGACCTCGTAAATGCTCGTGCCAAAAACTTCCTGAAACTTATCACACAGCATTTGCTGGTGTTTCGTGATGGGCTTATGGCTTACGTGCATCAATTATCCTTAAAAAGATCCAGCAACTTCATGATGGGATGATAGCCATCTGTTTGTCCACAGGATCGTTGTCGATAATTAAATTTTTGACCGAAAAATGAATTGTAGCTATAGCAAAAAGTATCACCCTTTTTTAGTATCAAGTATTCCGACCGAGAAGTATTGACTGGCTTGAGTTCGCCATCATCGCGATAAAAAAGAGTATATGTTGCAGAATTCAGAAATGTCCTTGATTGCTTATCCTTGGCAAATACTTTGACTGGTTCTGGAGCCAACTGGTAAAAGGCTTGAAGCCAGAGATGGTAAAGCACTCCAAACCACAAGCATATTAGGGCAATCAGAAAAACAGCACGTCGATAACGAAATATCCGGTAGTCCTCCATGAGAACCTCCCATTTGAAATTAGCTAATTTGGACTGGATATTTTCAAACCACCACCAAGACTTTCGATTCCATCTTCGGCTCAACACCTTCTGATATCTCCTCTGCCTCCAACTCTTGGTCCATCTCACGAAAGTTTTGGAGATATTCTGCTGTTGGACTCAGGCCCTGTCGCTTCCCACAGTCCTTGCAGATAAAACGCCGATAAGGGTAACGAGAGGATTCATGGATCAATACCTGGGATGCGATCGCAAACTTCAAATTGTGGCAAACAAAACAACGATCCATATGCGGCTCATGGAGGAGCTGCATAGCTTTTTTATTGAACATGAGTAAATTCTCCTTGAGAAACAGAAGCAATCAATGCTTCAACTAAGGGCGAGTCCTATTTCCGGGAGTCGCCTCTTTACTGAGTTTTTAGTTCCACAGCAAAAGATTTATAAAGATCAAATGGATTATTTTGCTGCCGTGGTAAATTCTGAATCGATTGTGAACAGCAATCATTTTTGGGCGACTTACTACACTCCAAGTTGCCCTTTTCCCATCCTCACAAAAGCCCTTGATATCCTCCTGGCAGTACTCTGTTAGAGTCTTCAGGGCTTGCCAGTCGATGGTCAGGTTCATCAGCCACGCTGAAGTTGAACCACATTAGCCTTGGCTTTTCTGGCGATTTCCCTCCAGTTGGTCTGTTCATCCCATGCCTGGAAGACCTTCTGACCCATCAGCCACACGGAGCAAAACAGTACTTTATCTTCATCGGCGGGGATGGCCTCAATGGTGATGGGGTAGCGAAGATGGTCCGGTGTCAAGCTTGCGAATCGCACTCAAGAACCCTTTCGTAAACGTGGACTCTGAACCCGCCTCTAGAGTGCAGGGACGATGGGCCTGCATTTTGAAACGAAGCTTGCTCTTGGGTTTTCCTCTGTATTCCCCATTAATGAATTCAATGCTGGTCAGATACCCCGTGAGGGCAGGGTAGGGAAGTTCCACGGGTTGGGAGTCTGGACTCAATGTATACCAGGTATTGGTTTTGGCTCGATTGCAGAATATCGCTAAGCCCCTAGGACTTTCGCCAAAACCCAACGGTCGGATGTGGGCTTGCTGTTGAGATGGGGTTTGGGGTCTATCTTGAGTTTGCATCGTTGGTAGCCTCTTGGCGAAGGGGTAGGGTAATTTCATGAGGCTGGGTTGGTAGACTCAGTGATACCGCCAGTAACTCCGCTACACCGCGAACCAGGGCAACCTTGCCAGCCTGGGAAAGATCTGGGAGGAGACTTGAGATCTGCTCAAGGATGGGATGATCGGCAGAATCGGTGCAGTAGCTGGTGACGTTGGTCTGTGGGGCACTCGCCTTTAGGGTGAGTGGTGGGATTGAAACGGTCATAGGATTTTCTCCAGATATGCGAAACCCCCAGCGGAAGGCCAGGGGAATTTATAGGTGTGCAATGAATTAATAGGTGTGAAGTGGGAGGACTGTATTGGAATGCGATGAACTTCGAAAAAAATAGGAGAACGATTATGCTATGCCACCACTATCCCCTAATCTTCTGTTATTGAATGGCAGCTTGTTGTTGTTTTGCATCCCAGTAATACAGAAACAATACAATCATGGGAAATACAAGCAAGATACTGCTAATACACTCGACAATTACCGCAAGGAAAAAGTTTTCATCTTGCCCTATGAATGCCAGCGGTAGATATGCAATATTTGCGATTACCAAAATAGCTATTACCACACCAAGAAAAGCCAGAATCATTGACCCTAATATATTCCATCTTTTCCCTTGAGTTAATTCCGTACTGAGATTACGGGCACTTGCTCCTGTCTTTCCTTCTAGAACAACAATTGAATCAATCAGTGCAAAACGTAATGACAGAATGATACCAGGAATAATGAGAGCGATAAGTCCCACAAACACTATCAAATTAGTAACAACACGAGTGCTTAATAGTTTAAAGCTCTTTCTCGCTGCATAGGACATGGATTCACTATAAGTTGCCTGTAACCCTTGTTTAAGCTGAGAAAGGACATGTATGATTGCCCCAAGATAAATCGGCCCAAATGCCAGCTCAATCGCAGTGGCAATCCTAAACTCCTGAACGAAGATTCTATACTCATCTCCCCCCAATGATTCTGGAAAAACATATAGGCGCAGATACACCAATAAAATAGTACCCGGCAGCCAGACTGTCATCACAATCAAACTAAGTAATATCGAGTTCTCTGTGAGCAGCTTAGTTGCCTCACGAAGCTTCTGAATCATAAAAGTTTCTAACCATTTTCTGAACAAATTCTCGTTGTATTTTTCTAATACATCGCTTCTTTCAGAGTGCCCAGCCAGAATATATTTTTCTATCAAAAAAATTAACTTACTTTGAATCTTATTGATATCGTTAAAAATTTGAATTACAAGTGATAACAACTGGCTCAAACTTTGCACCAATACACCAGCCGCAAGTCCATCGCAGCGACATATTCCCTGATGACCGACCCAAGACTTTCCTGAGTCTGGGCCTGCTTGAAGTCGATGATTTGGAAGTTAAGGCCATTCCAAACCAGAATTTTGGCAAGATGAATTTTCATGAAAAATAATGCTATCGATTCGGAAGGAAATCCAGATATCAGTTCAGGATGCCCACGAAGTCTAGGGAAAAGAAAGAACCCCGACCAGGAGCAGCCGGGGTAATAGGGAGTAGCCGAAGATGGAGCCCTAAAAGCCAATCAATGAGGGGAACGCACAGACATCAATGGGGATGAGTATTGTTGAGCGCTAACTTTTCTATGGCTATTAAGTTACATCTCTAGCCAAAATCCAGCTGTAAATTTGGGTACAGATTGCTAAATTCTGGGCCAAAAGAGGGAAAGAGAAGAAAAAGTTGGGGAGGGGGGTGCTGGCATCAAGCCGTGGGAGCTGCAAACCCTTCCTTGGTCCGATCCAGGCTGGCCTGGACTGCCCTGATGCCAAGGGGATTATCAAGGATTGCGACCGTCACAAATTCAAAGGATTGACAAAGCCAAAAGCGTGGTTAGAATGTCGGCAAAGTTTCTGGGTGTGAATGATGTCAGACTGCCAGGTAGATTGGTTTGGGTTTGCTCTCAATAAAGGGTTTCACCTTCTTGAAGAATTCACCCAAGGCATAAACCTCCCCAGTTGGCTTGCTCCCCTAAGTATGGTGGGAGTCTTAGCAGCCTTGATCAAGTTGCTGCCCTCCATTGAGAAAGGCTCATTTCTAGCTGGCATTGGAGGCTACCTGCTTCTAGGCTTATTGATCGTTAACGTGATCGCCTTGTCGATTTTCGTCTGTTTACCTGGAAAATTAGTTACCTTCAAGTCCAGTTCAGCGTCACGGACAAGGCTAACGCTATTGAGACTCCTGTTGATGGGTTTTTTAGTAATGCTGAGGGATGTGATTAAAGTGGCATTGCATCTTGCCTTTGATCTTGTACTCCTGCTCTTCGCCGCTTTGACCTACCCTTCAAGGCAGGATAAACAACAGTTGAACCTTCAGGGATGCTAAAGGGATTGATTTTAGGAGACTTGGGTTTTCTCCAGAAAAAGACATAGAAAAACACCCCAGCAGCAGGGGCCAGGGCACTTGTTGTTATTAGTTGACGAGATGGGGGTCAGCGGTTGCTTTCCGTCAAGAGATCAATAATCTCTCTTTGACCTTGTTCTAGTGAATCCAATCTGCTATCAAGACTATCTACGCGTGCATTGAGAGAAGTCACTGAAAGCTCTAGCCGATCTAACCTTGGAGTGATATCCGTGGCAATGACTGAACGAACCACAAAGACAAGCACAAATAAGGAAGCAGCCAATACCGAAATCACCGCAAGAGCAATGGTTGCAAGCTGTGCAGAAATCGTTAAGGCTTCATCTAAGTTTTGAGTTGTTGATTTCATAAGAATCCTAAATCCTTAGCTCAGAAGCAAGACCCCATCCTTAGACAATGAGTGCTTGCAGGAATGATACTTGGAAATTAGCGGTTGGTGACTACTGGCAGTATGACGGCAAGAGCCGCAGTTACGATCATGCCAAACGCAAGATTAACCACTTGCTGACTAGCTTTTTGATAGGTTTCAACCTTCTCGTTCGTCTTAGTAGTTTGCTCTTTAAGCTCACTTATATCTTCTTTGACTGTTGATAGGTCTTCTTTGACCGTCTTCATATCTTCTCCGAGGTTACTCAGAAGAGATTCAATGCGATCTAATCTGTCAGGGGATGTCGTTGTCATATCTTTTGCCCTAGTTAATATCATTGTACCAATCAAAATTGAGAAGCACCCCGACCAAGAATCAGGGTGCAAATAGGAGGAGACGCTAGTACTCGCTGGAGTGCATCAGCGTTAGAACCCTTATAGTTTTGGTTAAATCACCTGGATCTTCCGAGCCATGCACAAGATCTGGGGCATAGTAATCAATTTTCCAGTTGAAGACTTCACCCTTGAACTCAATAGCCCCAAAATCATGTTCCCCATATGGATCGTTGCCCGGTGTGAAATCATCGAATGTGCGGAGAAGTCGAAAGAGTTCCTGCTGATCCTCGGACGAGAGACCATTGATACATTGAGTGGGGCGGACCTGACCTAGGGTATGGTCGCCTTGTCGAAAGCGGTCATTGAGTTGAGCAATGGTGGGGGCTTGGGTTGCTTCGATAGTTGCCATAAGATTGTGTCCTCTGAACTTACCTGAGACGGGGCAGGGGGCGAAGGTGCCCCTGTGATGGATTGGTTAAAATTCGTCTTCGTAATCAGATTCAGCCCTTAGCTGCCGGGATGAGGGAACTGTCTCCCAATGACTAAGTCGGGCATTGGGGCCAAATTGCTGCTTGACCCAATCTCTGAGCCGATCACCGAGTGAGCCAGGTCGATTCTTGACAGCGAAGTAGTATTCTTTTGAGTCTCCCCCATCGCGAATACCAGGCCAGAACTCAACCTGGACAAAGACTAGGGAGTATTCAGGATGGAGTGGATCTGTAACTCGTTCGTCGATCCACTGCTCTAGTTGCGTTAAGGTAGTTGGCATCTGTATTTCCTTTGTTAATTGGTTTACAGAGAGAGCCGCTGAGGTTCCGGCAAGAAAAGCAGCGGCTCTATTTAATAGATATTTTTTTGAAATCATTTCAGTTTGTAGCACTGAAGGGCATCGGGCTATCCCCGGTGGCTGCGGTATCAGCAGTTTGACCAGCACTCAGCAGAACTCGCTTATTCAGTTGTCTGTTTGGGTAAGGGAACTTTTTGTTCGAGCGGTGTGTTCAACCGCTTATGCATACATAATACACTTAAATTTGTGTGCAGTAAATATATTCTTGTGTATTAATATATTTATATACAATCTATACACATCTAAATATCATTTATTAGCACTTTTCTTGTGTGCTATCCTCATAGCTAAATATGGACACTACAAGATATTTATAAGAAGGAGTTTCTTATGGTTATTGCAGAGTTGGTTAAATGGAAGTTACGAGCGATCATGGCTGATCGCCAAATCACTAACGCAGATCTAGCCCAAAGGGTTGGACTTCATGTAAATACCATCAGTAAATGGAAAAACGTGAATGAAATGCCTAGGATTAGTGGCCCTGAGTTAGATGAACTCTGTGCTGCATTGCAATGCACAGTCTTAGATCTTCTTGGAGAAGGTAAAGTTTAGCTTTTATCTTTCTCTTCTCTTTCTTCTGAAGAAGTAATTTCAGAATTTGCATACCATCCTTCCAAGGTATGCAAGATGAAAAAAAACTCTATCTAAATCTCTGTCCTAATGTTCGCTATGTAAGTTTTAGGAATAAAAACTTACCCTCAACAAATAGCAGTGAGATATTTACCCAATAAGACTCTGAACGCATTCTTGAAACATCTCCACACTTATCCCCAGAAGCGTTCAATACAAAGTTATTCCAGAGTTAAAAGTGAGGTGAAAGCCATGTAAGCCCATTAAACGTAAAAAGCCCCACTGCTGGTAACAGTAGGGCTTTTAAGCGTCCAAGCACTCCCAATATTTCGAGGAACTCGAACTCAATGCTATTTGACTGAGCATGGTTTGGGTCTCCAAAGGAGCCGTATGTCCATCTTAGCTCAAGATACATACTGGTCAAGATTGCTATGGGCAATTTCTGACCAAAGGCTTCCTATCACTACGTCTAGGGAACCTATTCATGAACTCATCCCAATCCTTCATCCCCACCCGCAAGGGCAACCCCTGCGACCTCTGCGGGGACTTCAAAGGAAAATGCAGCACCGTCGAAAACCTCCATCTCTGCATGTCCCTCTCAGGCCAGATCGCAGGCTATCGCTATCTCGGCCAGTCCAAAGATGGACTCTGGGGTAAATATGTCGTAGACGATGGGCAGAACCTCCGTCAGGAAGACCGGGAACGCAGATGGCAAGAGCAACGGATTCTTAGAGAAAAACGTGCCCAAGCCGAAGCCAAACGTCACGCCCAATCCCTCCCTGCACCAGAACGGGATCGGCTCTACCGCCAGCTCCTAGGTCAACTCACCTTGCACCCAGCAGATCGGGCTGACTTGTATCGTCGTGGATTTACAGATGATCAGATCGAAGACTGGGGTGTGAAGTCGGTCGAACAGTGGCAGCAACTCTCTCCCGAACTGCCCCATACCTTGCCAGGGGTAAACCTAGATGGGAAGTCGCTCAATACTCCAAGACCGGGGTATCTCTGCCCCATCATGGATGCAGATGGTCTGATTGTTGGATTCCAGGTCAGATCCCGCACTTCAGAAAGGGGTCGCTATTACTGGCTCACAGGCAAAACCCGAAAACGCCCCAATGGTCCCACTCCTCACTTGCCCACTGGCGAATTGCCCTTAGCCATCCACCATCCCAAGCAAATCAACAGAGATGCAATCGCACTCGTTGAGGGCACGGGGGCTAAGCCTCGCATTCTTGCTCAACGACTGGGACTCATTACCATCGGTGCAGCTGGCGGACTATTCGCGGCATCCCCTGAAACCCTGAAAGCAACTCTGGCTCAGCTTGGCGCAACCACCATCGAATTTTATCCAGATGCTGGGGCCATTCAGAACAAATCAGTGTTGCGGCAATACCGGGCAACTTGGGAACTCCTGATGGATTGGGGCTACAGTGTAAAGGTCGCATGGTGGAAGCAAACTGATAAGCGCATCCATTTTGACATTGATGAACTGGACGACCTCAGTCAGATTCGGTATTTGTCAGTGGCCGATTTTGAACAGATTGCAGCTCAGTGCAACCAATTACTGCACAAGCTCCAAGATGTTCTCAAAACGTTCACCCGTCCTTCATCACCCGTTCAAGGGTTTGCGACTCCCAATGCCCCAAAAACCCAGATCCTTGACCCTCGCGGAACGAAGCGAACTGCACCAGATGACGAGTGCCTTGCAACGCTGCCTGGAACAAGCCGTCGAGCTAAAAGAGCCAGTCGCCGCACTGCACGACTCCTTGCAACTCATCGAAGACATGGATATCTTTCAAGACTTCGACTGGAAAACTATCGAAGACGCGCTAGAAGACGTTCTGCAACATCGACAGACCTTGCAGGGTGCAGCCTCAATAGCCGCTCTGGAAATAACGGGACTCTCGATACAACAACGCCTCTAGTCCACGAATACGAACCAGGCCAACGACTCCAGACTTGGAAATCTGCGATCGCATCGGGTTTTCCCTATATTCTCGACCAGTCCCAACCGGGGACAGGCAAAAGCTATGATTCTGGGAACGTTACCCCGATTGGCTTTGGGGTTGAACAGGTTATCTATCTGTCAGACCAACACCGCAATCCCACCGTATCAACACTAGAACAAGGAAATGGCTGGTGCGACCTAGAAGCACGACATGGAGGGCTAAGTCGGGTCAAGAATCGGCTCCAGCGTTCTGCTAAAGGTGATGCCTACGCTGTACCCGCTAACTGTAATCGGATTGGAGTTCTCAATGCTCTGCGGGACAAGAACATTCCTGGTGCGGATACTGCCAATCTCATCTGTGGAACCTGCGTGGCTAGAGAAGCTTGCATCAATGCGGAGGGAGCAGGGTATGGGTATTTAAACCAGCGGCGTAATGTCCTGGGTTCACCTCTATTGAGGGCACATCCTGATAGCTTGCCTGATCCAGAGGATTATCCCCTAGAAAACTCGATGTTGATCTGGGATGAACCGGGGCAGAACTTTCAGGTCAAGCAGTCGGTAGTTGTCACCTTCAATGACTTGCAGCAAACCATCTCAACCTTGATCCTCTATCCCGAAGTGTTCGCCTTAGTGCAACCGTTACTAGTCGCACTGCTACCCCTTTTAGATGGGTCTGAGAATCTGGGCAAGTATGGCCTGAAGCATCTAGAGGTGAAAGGGAAACTCCCCGATATGACCGGGGTGAAGCTAGGAGAAATCACTCAGATCCTCATTCCTAGCCTGGGGTTCCTGAACACTACTTCAGACTATGGGGTGGACCTCGCAGATCTACCCAAGCAACTCAGGAAGGCTTTCTCTGAACGGGACTCTGAGATGGCAGAGCAGGCTAGGAATGGGGTCGTTAAGCAATGGTTAGTCCCTCTAATTCGCATACTGCAAGGTGGTGCTGGCTGCATCCAAATCAGCCACTACGGTCTGATCCTCAACACTCCTAACCCTCGGCACCGGGATTTGGCACATGCAGCCCAAGCCAACGTGTTCCTCGACGCTACGCTATCCCGTGAAGACCTGGCTTTGAAGCTGGGTTGCTCTCCTGATGAGATCCTAGTGGTGCGTCAAGTCGTCCCAGTTACAAACAACCTGGAAATTATTCAGGTCAAAGACATGGGGCGCATGGGCATGAGTCGTGGAGGTGATCAGATGAAGCGGACTGCGGCTCTTGCGGGGCACTACCGGGACATGGATCAAGAAACCACTAGGGTTCTAGATTTCAAGCGGTTTGAAGAGGATGGGACTTGGTGGCGAGATAGTCGGGGGGTCAATGATTTCCTAGCCGTGCAGACCCTAGTCCTGGTAGGCACTCCCTGCCGCAACCTCAATGACCTGGCCGCTGAGTTTGCGATCGTCTGTGGATACTACCCAGAAGACGATGACCCAGAGTTCACAGCATTTATAGACCGTTCTATCCTCGCAGAGATTCACCAGGCGATCGGGCGACTGCGGGCACATCGACGACCTGTAGAGTCCCTGCAAGTCGTGCTGCTCTCTAATATCGAGATGGATATCCATGTGCAGATAGTCCAGGCAAAGGATCTAACGATTGAAGCAGCACACAAAACTGAGCGAGTGAAAATTGCTATTGAATCAGCCATCCTTCAGTTGAAATCCAAAGGCGAGAAAATCACCCAGCAGATCGTTGCGGGCATGACCAAAATCCCGAGGGGCACGATTGCACGATATTGGCGTCTGTTCATTTTGCTATTAGATAATTTAAATAGCAAAATGAACAATTCTAAAAAAGGACTAAACCCAGACCATGAGACCCATCAAGCGATTGCTGGTGTGTTGGATGAGTTGGCGGATCTGCCCATTAATGAGCTGCTACCGAGCCTGAATGAGGTGTTCTTTAACTGGCTCAAACCGAAAGAATGGGTTTTTGTCTGGGACAGGGTCAGTGTGCCGGGTCAGATGGCGATTCTGGAGGGGTTGGCGATGGTGTTGCCCGTGCAGATGCTGGAGAGAGCGGTGCCAGAGTTGGCGGCTTGATAGTGATGATTTGGTGATGGGACAGGGGTTCCCTGTGGTGCTGGTTAGGCTGTGAATGCTCGGAGATTTTCATTTGGAGCAGACGGGAGACATTTATGCTCAGAGGATTTGATGGTGGGCTTTTGAGTTGTGACAAAGAGAAAATCCTGAAAAAGTTCATAAGCTTAGTTACCAATGAAGTGGAGACTGTAAGCTCACTGACAACCTTTATTTGAAGCAGTCATGCAAGGGATAAATTATCGTCAGCTCTAACAAAACGGTAAACTCCACCATCTTTAAAATTGCAACATGCATACAATGTCCCCTCAGTGTCAAAAACAATGTTGCTACCATTAGCAGGTAGCTCAGTAGTGCCGTTAAAATTATTTATATCAGGGAGACCCGGAAGATCTGCAAAACTATTGAGGAAATTTGCTCTAAAAGGCTCGTTTAGATTTGGGATACCAGTATTCCAAATCTTACCAAGCTTTGTTGAGATGAAGAGCTTATTTGATGGTGAAAGAGCGATATCAATTATCTCACTCCCTTCGGGCAGTTCAGCCACTATTACTGCTTCATCAAATGGGCCATTTAAAGGGAAAGCAAGGACAACATTAGTCGTGCGCATTCCTATATAAAGTCTTTCTCCATCAGTAGCCAAGGAACTTGGACCATCGAATAGTGGCAAATTATTCCCAGAAATTAATACTTCTTTAGAATCCTTTCGTACTAGAGAACTTTGAAGGTTTTCTAAAAGAGGATCATCCAAGATCATGCTCAGATCGTATCGAATTAAGCTGTGATTGTCTTTTCCTACAACATAAAGTTCATCACCATATACGAGTAGGCCATCAGGACCATTTAACCACCCACGTGGAAGGTTCTCTGCACTTGGAAAATGGATATTTGGAATGCTCGTTGTTAGCGATTTTCTCAAAGTTTCATCAACGACTTCAGCATTATGTCGTTCAACCTCAAACCATTTTCCATTCCGTTGATCCAATCGCAAAACTGCATCAGTTGCATTCTTACGAAACGATACCTCTTCTGTAGGTTTATCAATTCCAGAAAAACAGCAGATAATAAAGTTTTGACTGCCTTTATGCCATACCATTCCAGCATATGGGCGATCTGTCTCAATATCTAATGCCCTTGGTAACTGACGACTCCAAAGACGAAAGGGTGGATTTATAGATGGATAGGCTAACTCAGCTTGGAAGCGTAATATATTTACAATAAATCTCACGAAACACTGATGGTTTCTAAAATCAGTGATTTTAAAGGCTAAATCGATGAACGATTTTTTATTGCGTTGGTTTTGGATGGTAGATATATAAGTTGAAGGTAAATTCTTATTGTAAATATATTACGCTTCCATCGGTATGTACCCGATCAAACTAGTTAGGTTCAAAACCGGACAGCCCAAAATTCCTATAGATCATCTGCTTTGCGCCAATCATCACAGCGATGCTCACAACAGTTCTTGATGTCCTGGTGCAGGGGCTCACAGTGCAGTTCAACTCGTTTGAATCCTTACCCTTCTTCCTGTGAAGTAATCTAGTGTTTTGATTTTAATCCTCTAGGCCCAGTAGCATTCAGGGTTCTATCTCCACCTAAAAATATAATCCAGAAGAAAACTACAATCCAGTGAAAAAGAACACAGAACCATATAGAGTCTGTCCATAAATAGGTAAGACTACACCCAAATCCTAAAATACAAACAAGAAATAAAAAACGGCAATCTCTAAAAGTTTCTGCATAGAAAGAAGGTGTATCTTTCGACCTTTTCTTCCTAATACAATCAATTAAAGGACCAAAAGGGAAACGATGGCAGGGTAAGCGCAAGAAAATCAAGCCTCTGAAAGGCTAGACTGTAAAGGAAGAGAAGCGCCTAGAACTTTGAGCATATACGCTTCATCCATGCTCGCCCGTTTTAGTTTTTGACGGGTACTTTTCTTAAAGGACGTTTCTTGATTGAGAAGGTTGATGCTCCAGCGTCTCAGGATGGCCATGTTTTCCGGCGCATGTCCTGTGCGAATGCGGCTAGCATCTTCGCCAAAGGTCACGTCTAAGACCCAGTGGAGTTGGTTCTCAATCGACCAATGCTGGCGGATGGCTTTGCCCAACTGCTGAGCATTTGGCGGTAGAGAACTGATATAAAACATCACCTCATAGGTGGTTTTGTTCCACAAGTGACGGGTTCGAGCGACCTTGACGATGGTTTGCAAGCCCTTCCACTGCGCCTGCTTGTACAGAGGACCCATCTGTTGAAGGGACACGGCCCAAACTTGTCGTTTCTCGCGACGATGGTGCCCTGCTTCCACCCGCGCATCATAGCTGTGCTCAATGCACTTAAACTCATTCGCTTCAGCCGTTTCAAACCATTGCTCAACCTGCTCAAACAGCGTGGGATGATTCTCCTTGAGGGCCAGCACATAGTCAGCCTCTTTAGCTTGAATGTGGCGGGCAATCTCGTGCTGAGTTCCCATTGCATCAATGGTAATAATGCACCCGGCAATGTCTAATAGCTCTAGCAGTGCTGGAATAGCGGTAATTTCGTTACTCTTGTCTGCAACTTTGACCTGTCCTAGAAATAACCGATACTCACTGGCCCAAGCACTGACCAGATGCAATGCGGATTGGTCTTGATTGCGATCATAGGAACCTCTGAGTTGTTTGCCGTCAATCGGTATCACTTGAGCGCCGAGGGTTGTCACTACCTGATCCAACCAGTGATTGAAACTCCGCTCAAAAGCGGAGGGGCAAATACGCTCAAACACTCGTCGATAGGTGTCTGCTGTCGGCATCCCAGACGGTAGGCTCAGAAAACTCGACAACCAATCTTGATGGCTTAGACCATAGGTTTCAATGTCTTCCCACCCTTGTGCGCCACCTAAACTTGCCAATAGTCCAATCACGACGATGCTGACAAACGGATGCTGGACACCTTGGCCTCCCCGTGGATCAGGCAAATCTTCAAAACACTCGGACAACTGTTGATAAGCCTGATCGCAATCACTGGCAGGCAGGAGTGACGAGGATGAGTCAGTGGAAGCTGGTGAGGAAGGCGGCTTGCTGAATCCTGTAGCCATGGGGAAACCCTTTTAACAGAATGGAGTTCCATAGCATATTACAGCTTCATTTTTCTTGCGCTGCCCCTGGAAACGATGGTAAGCAGCAAAAAATAACAACTCCGATAACAAAACTCAATAATAAACGTTGAATTGTTCCACTTGTCTTATCTAGAAAGTGGTTGAGGACAACTCCACGAATGAATATTTCTTCAAGAAGTGCAGGTACAAAGAAGATTCGCGAGACTTCATAGATGAATGGTCTATAGCTTAGTTGCTGATGGAAATCTATGAGTTTATCAGATAGTTCCCAGTCAATAAATTTAGTTTTAAATCCATAGGCTAACATCAGAGCCAACAGAACTATCCAAAATATTCCTAAGCCAGCAACACGAACCGAGAAATCTAAAACGATTGATTCGTGAATTAAGTTCAAAATTGGTTGAACGATTGGTATTTGGCTAGGAATAGGCTCTCCTGCTGCAAGTAAAGTCGATAATGTTACAATCTCATAATCTTTAATTCTTGGATTTTCTAGAAGTATTTTGAGTGCTTGATAAGTTCGTTCTCCTCTTCGGCCGTTTATGCCGTCGTCATGTAGAACAATCACTCCTCCTGGACGGAGATTAGCAGTTATAAACCAATTAGAAAATTTTGGGGAGTTAATCAATGTGTCGTAAGGGAATATAGAGCCTAGAGCTATTTTGTACAGATGCTTTTGGGCTAGATCTGACATTCTTGCCGTACAAAAACCTCCCCCTGGTCGCATCCATTGCTGAAGAGCATATCGATCTAGGACAGATTTCGCATTTAGTAGATCTGATTCAAAACGGTCACCCAGTTTAATGCTAGGTTCATCACGTGTCATGTGATTACCTAGTTCATGCTTTTCATTTACCATTTGCTGAATCAATGGATCTGGCTTGAGTAGGTTTGCTTCACGCTGTTGGACCTTATCGCTAATCAAAAAGAATGTTGCATGTGCATTATGTTCGCTCAAGACATCTAAAATTTGTTGTGTCTTGTTATCTGTTAATCCTGTCTGGGGACCATCATCAATCGTGAGGGCAATCATTTGTTTGTCTGTTTTGACTTGATACACTGCGCCCGGACAAACAAATGGAGAGATAGACCTAATGACTAGTGTTGATGGGAACAAAGCCACTACTAAAAGGGATATAGCAATCAGGCTGGTTAAAAACAAACATCTTAAATACTTAAGCTTTGAGATCATAGATTCACTCCTTACATCCATCTCTAGACATGCTCATTTACATTCAATAAGCTAATTATTCACATATTAATTTTATTAGTGCAAAAGTTTTCTTAAGGTATTCTGACAAGAAATAATTTATTTTAATTCAGATTAAAATCGATATTTTTACGATCATCGAAAATCACTATATTTAGGCTTTCCAATAGCAACTGAAAAATTTAGCCGGTAGGGATCATACTGTCCCATTTAGGATGTTTAGGCAATTATGAGCTGCTATCTTGAAAACTTTATGGAGAAAGAATTAGAGATTTACACTGTTCCATTTAGAGGTAAAGATCGGACAATAGGATATATTCAGTACTTATTATTCTTAGAGCAATGACGCCAAAAAAACAAGAATTCTTGAAAAGCTTATTATCGCTAGCTTTCACGGCTTAATTCTTTGTCTACCGGCTAAATTTTTTCAGTTGCTATTAGAAAGCCTGAAAGCTATATAGATCAATAGATACAGAATTCTAGTGTCCCAGATATGGTCAGTAGTGGGACACTAGAATTCTTGCACACCGTTTAGTAATCTGAACACCTTAGCAACCATTTCGTCCCATTGATAAGAAAGACCACATTTCGTCAATTTCCGCTTTCTCAATATTACTGAGGGGTTTAGGTTACTCCCTATACTATATGCATGGAGAGTTTTAACTTATTACTAATCTAATGGAGGATTTAATACATTTCTTTTTTAGCCAGGGATTAAGAACTAGCTTTTCTAATACTAATTTTGTTACTGGCAAACCTGGTAGTTTAATAACAAAAGAATCAAGAAATTCTTTATCAACAAAATTGACTAAGAATGCGAGACGCGTTCTTATATGCTTGCAAATAATTTCTCTTTTTTTTAATATCGATTTTGTTCATTAAGCGATGAAATTCTTTGAGTTGTTTCCTTTCTCCAGTCTCATGGTTAAAAATGTCTTCTGCCAATAATTTCATATCTTTTTTTGTCTCGAAATTTGATGGGTTTTTTCTTTAAATTTTTTAATAAGTTCTTTTTTAGGTATTCCTTCAAGCAATTCTTCAAGGTTTCCTTCAAGCAATTTTATAACTGGTGTTTCTATTACCTCTATATATGACCCTTCAAGTAAATCTTCAAATACTTTTTTTGTAGATTCATTAAGTTCCCTCAATTTGTCTTGTTCATTAAATAGAAGCAATTGCTTTCGTGCTTCTAATCTGCCCATATCATAATCAAATTCCCTAAATCTTTCATCTAGAAATCCAGAAAATGCTGAAAATACGTCACCTATAAGTTTATTATCTTTAGAGGTAATAGTTAAAAGAGGAGATTTTATATCTTCCATAATGAAATCTTGGAACTGGGCTTGCTGCAGAATTGCATTAAATAATGCAACTGAATTAGCAAATATATTTTGGTATTTTTTCTAAAAAAGGATCTTCTGCAGTTTCACGAGGGCCAGGTTTTATAAGAAGGTAATATCTTGAGATATCATCTACAGCTGTTCCACTAGCTAGTGCCTTAGCCATTCCGACAGGCTCATTTTCAAATACTCCACCATCTGTGTAAAGAAATCTACCTTGATAGATAGAATTAGGAAAATCAGCTCGCCTGATATCAGAATCTCTTTGTTTAAATTTTCCAAGTCCCTTTCTACTGATATCTCTTAAAGGAAAAGCTAATGGAAATGCTCCTGATGATATTCCAGCATTTCTTATATCAGACCATGTTGTTGGCTGACTATCACTCGATGAATCATCTTTACCAAGCTGTTTTTCTCTTAATTCTGATCCAGCCCCATCTCCAATTTTTTTAACGCTGCAGATGAACTGATCTTTATAACGAGTATATCCAAAATCTTGTTGATTTTGAGTTTTTATGTTGTAACTAAATCCGCTTAGATTAGACATAGTTATACCAACTTGAATTTCAGAGTTTACAGCAGGATGCTTGGGTAATTTCCCTTGATTTTTATCACTTTTTTGCTCTAGATCTATTTTACTAAGAAGGTGTTTCTCAGCTATATCCTCAACAACCTTAATGTTTAGCAGAGATTTTTTCTGGTCATCCTCATTAAAACTAAAATCTAGTAACTTAACAATATCTACTTCCTTAACCCATGCATCATAAAGAGGGTTCTCATATGCTTTTGTAAGAGAATCGCCATTATAAAGCAGATTTTGAGCAAGGAGACAAGCGGTCATACCACCTGCTGATGCTCCAGTGATAATATCTATTTCTATATCATTTTTTTCTCTGATTATTCTCATTATTAAAAGCAATTGCTTCTAATACCTCATATATAACTCCTGCTTCATAACTACCCAGTGAAACTGCACCACTGATAACAACAGCTAATTTCTTTGCCATTAAATCTCCCCCTAATATTTGAAGCAAAGCTTATTTTTACAGCCTATCAACTGGTATTAAATTTTTTTTAGCATATTTGATAACTAAAATCTAAAACTTTATAAGTAAAACTAATTTTATTCAGTGTCTACATAAACATACAGTTCTATATCTGACAAACCTTATTGACTTATGCAATTCGTTACAATCAGCAATATTTTAAGGAATTTATAAAATAAGAATCAACTGGTTTCGGGTTTTTATCTAGCTGATCAAAAAATATTGTCTGTTAAACCTGATATCAATAACCTAGGAAGAAGAGACTGACGATTTCATCATCCCACTTGGGGTAATTAAAGGGTCGCTGACATGGGATGCAACGAAGCCTATAAACACCACAATGAATAGCTTTCAGAGCTTAATAATTCTTCGCTTTTTTTGGGTTTATGCAATAAATTTGTTTTTACTTTAACGTGTTTGCGTCGTTTCAGCCCCCTCAAAGTACTTGATTGCAGCTGGTGGCAGCAACCCTTCAAATGGGCCTGTTTGGCCCATTTGAAGAACAATATGGACCATCTGACTCAGACTGGTTGCTACTTCGAGTGCTTCGGTCTGTTCTAGAAATTCGTTATGGGCTAGTACGGCTGGCAATTGTGATGTTAGGGTCATGATAGATTTTTGATTCGGGTACAGGCTCTATTGTCCTTGACCCGTTTTTTCTTCGATCTATACATCCCCGACTCTTTGCTTACGCCCTATTCTTGCAATCGAAACGTTTATTATTTAGCAGTGGTTGACGCTTAGAATATTTTCAATCACTGTTAGTTGCCATATGGGTCTTTGAAATATATGCACCTTTCACGCTTCACCTACTTATTATTGATGCATAATAATATAGAATAAAACAATTAAGAAGCAAGTTTAACATCGCAGCCCCAAAAAAAACTACAAGAGCTTACCCTACCATGCTCTAAAATACCCTTAGAAATAAAACTTTTTATTTGAGGTTTATGAACCAACCTAAAGCCAAATCCATATATCATATAAATCTGAAGCCAAGGCCCGAAAAGAAGAATTAAAGTAGCCCAATAACTATCTAATCCTCCTTTCCAGATTGAAGTAAATAGCCTTGGAAGATTAATGCCTATATTGACTGCAGAATAGCTAAAATATTGTGCAGTCATACTTATTAACCATTTTGGTGGTTGTTCTATGTTATTAGATATTATTATTTTTTTTGTTTCGGTCTTTAAAATAACAGTTTATCCAATAAAGGTTGATTGATATCAGGCACATATAGCAGAAAAATATGCAAGAAAAAAGTTGCAGAGTTTTCTTGGAATGCTTTTTCAAATAGACTATTAAAGGGTTTGGGGATGCTACTAGCTAGTTCCCCAGATAATCCAATAAATAGGCCTAATAAAGTAGGCCATAAGAGTTCTTTAGGGTTTGGAGATAAGATTCTAATAGCCTTAGCAGTATGTATAAAAAAGCTAAACATAAGCTGGATTATCAAATTAACTATAGTCCAAGAATAGAGTATTGATATACCTGTAAAAAGATCAACAAAGATTCTACCAGGCAGTATAGTTCTGTAATGACAAGGTTCCAAAAACAAGCTTTTACTCTTCTCCCTAACTTCATTTAGAGATCCTCCATTGTTAAAGTTTTTGGAGATAGTGTGAATTTGTGAGTTTTTAGATAAGTATCATGCTTGAAATCCCAATAACAGTTACAGCCATCCTCGAAGGCTTGATAAGCATTGCCTAAACTTGATTTGAAGCTTTCCTCAGAGGCTGTTTGAAAAGACCTATCTTTTCGAGAAACATGTATTTCAGGCTGTGTCTGTCAACAAGAGATCTAGGGTTGTAGACTACTGACTTACCTTTTCAAACAGCCTCTCACATAATGCTCTATGTCAAAAAGCTTAGGCGTTGGAAACCCTATCCTTAAAAATCAGGTCTTTGGGTAGAGCCATTCTAGCCACCTCCTCTGTCGAGAAATAGAAAAGGGTATAGAAAAATGTCCGAGTTCGAGGTACAAAGAGAAAAGCTAGAGCATTTGTACTATCTATCACCAAGCTTTCTATCTGACGAAATGATTGAAGCTGAAATAGGGTACATCCCCTCAGAAGTCATTGAGGAGGGTGATGATCTCGACCCCCGAAACAACATTGAAGCGTCTCCAATGGTCCTTGACCTGATCGGTGAGGCCGTTGAACTATGGGTGCTTAAACGAGGTGGGGATGACTAAGCTTCGCGAGTTTTCCTTCCTCGTCTTGCACACCAGCGGCGAAGAGACTATTCAGACGGTCGTGAGTACCAGTAAGGATCTTGCCAAAAGTGCTCTGTATCGCTGGATTACAGATATCAAATCTCTGCAACCGTTAGTTTCCAAGGACGAGGAACAACGATAACTATTAGTGACTCAAATTGACTTGACTAGGGTCAAGCCGAGGTACATGTAAAAAGATGCAAGATGATGCCAGAAGCTATGCATAGGAATATATTCAGGCTTTCTCAATAAAGAGGCTAGCAACGTATTTACAAAGTTTCCCGGTTAAAGGCAATTACAGCATTTTATATTGGAGAGCTGTTTACCTTGTATTGGTATGAAGACCATTTGCAAGTGTGAAAGTCTGTTTTTGAGTAGGTTAGAGTGATTTGATCATAGATGGAACCCAGACAATTATGAGATCTAAGCTGAGCAAGATAGCGATAGCATCAGAGACTATTTTTGTATTATGAAAATAAGGAGTATTGGCGACCATTAGAATCGTTGAAAGCCTATCCAAATATATGATTTAGGCACTGTCCATATAGACAGGCATTCACCTTTGAGCTGTTATTGAGAATAGATCAAAGCATTGCCATATATGAATCCTGGAGCCATCTTGCACCTTTTTATACGTACTTCGGCCTGCCCCCTTATTATGTCTGATAATTCACCGAACTGTATGGCAGACGCAATTCAGACAAGAACTAAATGTTAGAAAAACCGTAAAATCATTGAATATTGCATAAAAGCAAGGTACGAGCTTGATAGATAATTGGGAAAATAGCTCCTATTGCCAACGGCTTTTCTATCCAGCTGAAAGATCGTAGTTTTGCTGAATTGACCGAATGAACAAAATAAAGTGGTTAAGCTTATCCAGACTGAGACCATATCAGCGCCTGAGTTTGGCTTTTGCAACCATGTTGTTGGTAACTTTACTGTCAGCAAGTCCTAGTCTGACTCAGCAAAATTCCCCAGAACGACTCAAAGTTATTGAAAAAATTGAGGCAACCGCTACACTTGACCATCAAGCGAAGACAATCAATGTCGATCATGCAGTAGAAGAGCATGAAGACGAGGCAAATAAAGCTGGTCTAACTATTCCTGAAATTCGGAAAGTTTACAAAACAAAGATTGCTATCCTTTATCGGCCTAACCCCTGGAAGGAGTTTTTGTCTTGGATAGGTCCATTTGGAATTTTTATAGGGATTCTTGGTCTCTTTGGCGGCGTCTTTAAAAAGAAAGCAGAGCAACTAATCCAAGGCATTGTAGACAACATCTACAAGCGATTTTCTGGTGCCAAACTATTTAGAAACTTTGCCTTACGAAGATATCGCGCATCTTTAATCAAAAAGTATCAAGAACTAAAGATCTCGTTTAGACCCAACCGCCCTTTAAAGATGGCGGAAGTCTATGTACCCTTGCAACTTCTGGAGCAAGGAGAGCCACTGGAAGCAAATCAAGCTGTCCAAAACTTTAAGCGATTGATGATTGTAGGGCAGCCCGGATCTGGTAAAACGATGTTGCTGAAATCTTTGGCCCTAAACTATGCAAGCGGAAAATGGGATATTCCCCAGCAGCCTGTTGCCATTGTCTTAGAGCTGAATCGGTTAAGTGATACCACACTTACGATTGAGCAACAGCTCGTCAAAGCGCTAGAACGAGATGACTTTCCTAATGGGACTAACTTTGTTGAGCAAGGTCTGAAGCAGGGCATGATTATGCTGCTGTTTGATGGTCTGGATGAAGTTAATAGTAAAGATCGCCCCTACGTCGTGCGCCGTCTGCAAGACTTTATCGACAAATACGATCAGTGCCGGGTAGCGATTACCTGTCGTACACAGGTTTACAAGCGAGAGTTTGATGCCCAGGCGGATCAGACCGTGGAGGTGGTGGACTTTAACGACCAACAAATTCGGAAATTTCTGCGCCCTTGGAAACAAAGCATGAGTGCTGAAAAGTCTGTGGAGCAGTTACTCAAAGCTTTGCAGGATCGACCCCGAATTATGGAGTTGGCTCGTAATCCATTGATGCTGGCCATCATCGCCTATTTATATACTGATACGCCTTTTGTACTGCCCCACTCCCGAGCTGAGTTCTACCAAAAGGCCACGGATATTTTACTGGAGACATGGGACGAGGCCCGCCAAACCCCTAATCAATACAAAGGGCGAGATAAAAAATTGGTTCTGCGACATTTGGCTTTATATGGCCAAGACCAAACGAAGCGGAAACAGCAAGATCGCCGTCATTTGACTTGGCGTGAAGTGAATGGACAAGTCGCATCTATTTTGCCAGATCTTAATTTGACTACAGAGGATGATTTAGATCCGCTTTTGGCAGAGATTTGTGAACGTAGTGGGTTGTTGATGCCTATAGATGGTGGGGAAGGCTATCAATTTACCCATCTCACCTTGCAGGAGTTTTTTGCTGCTACCCAATTAATCGATGATATAGAGGGCTTGATTGAGCGATTTGCTCAAGATCCGGATGTTTGGCGAGAAACCGTTAAACTCTGGTGCGGACTGGCCGGAGATAGTACTAGGCTGATTCGATCTGTTTACCAAAAAGATAGGGTAACGGCCTTTAGCTGTTTAGCGGATGCTCAAAAGATCGAGCCCGATCTAGCAACAGAAATTATTGATCACTTTAAGGACTGGTTACGAGTTGCGCACTTTACATCAATGGATATTGATCTAGATACCATCAGTGCAGATAGTGCTGTCAAGGCTTTTGGCGCCGTCGCGGCCGATCAGCGTCCTAGAGGTCAAGATGTTTTCGATTTTCTAGCACAAACTCTGTCTGTGGGAAGCAAGGCTACAACTTATGCTGCGCAAGGATTGGCAGCAACAAATATCCCAGAAGCAGCACAGGAATTAGCTAATTATTACAATCAAAATTCGGTCATACGACCCCATCTAGTTCGTATGGGTGACTTAGCCGTTCCAAAGCTCAGAAAAATTATTGGGCAAGATGGAGATTGCACTGCAATTCAACATCTAGGAAAAATAGGTACACCCCTAGCGAGTAAAAATTTAGTGCCCTTACTCTGGGATAGTCGTGACGATATAGCGATATATGCCGCAGTAGAGTTGGCATCTCTACTACAAAGAACGGATATAGAAGAAGATTTAGCACAGTTTTCTGAAGAAGAATTACAGAGCCATAGTTCTACTTGGCAGGGGATTTGGGATCCGTTTGATACATCAAAAAATCGTTCTATTCGTGTAATAGCTGAACAAATTACATATCGGCTAAGCCAAGGGATCGCAAAAAAAGAATTTAATGGTGTTGTTTTACCACAGCTAGATCCACGAATCGTCTTGCCTATTTGTGTCTTGTCTAAGGAGACTTTCAATAAGCCTTCCAATGATTGGATAGATATAGCTCAGGCATTGCTAGAGAACCCTGAGCAAGGGTCGCAGTTAGAAAAAAACATTCCTACACTGATCGAACATGCTTTTAACAAGCAACCTCAACGCCCTAAATGGGATGTGTTGCTAAGGACACTCCCATTTAGAATTCAGCTTGATGTGCTGTACCGTTTGAGTGTCAATCGTCCCCCCACGCAAAGTGACTGGCAGAATCTCTACACAGCAGTGACCTACGATCTTAGAACTGGTTGGCACTACCGATTGGTAGCGCCTATCGTATTTTTGCTGTCCATAGTCGCTTTATTCGGAGCCTTTGAAAATTTCCTTCATTCGCCAGAAACTTTGATGAGTGGGATCTCGGCTTCATATACCTTTTTCATTGTATTTGTTGTTTGGCTAGTCCTTTGGAGAGGTACAGAAGAGCCTTTTGAACCTGATTTATTTATAAGTCTGGGCCTATGGGGACCCATCTCATTTTGCCGAGAATATGGACGCTTATTACGCAATCAGATTGTGTGGAGTGGAACCCAAGCAATATTTGACGTCATAGATAACCCCAAAAATATCAGATTTGCTGTTGCTTTCGCTTTCGCTTCCGGTGTCGCTTCCGGTGTCGCTTCCGGTGTCGCTTCCGGTGTCGCTTTCGCTTTCGCTTTCGGTGTCGGTGTCGCGTTTGTTGGCGCTAGCACTTTCGCTCGCGCTCGCACTGTCATTTCCGCTTTCGCTTTCGCTGTCGCTGTCATTTCCGCTGTCATTTCCGCTTTCGCTGTCGCTGGCACTTTCGCTTCCGCTGCTTTCGCTTTCGCTTTCGCTTTCGCTTTCGCTGGCGCTGGCGCTGTCGCTGGCGCTGTCGCTTTCGCTGGCGCTGGCATTGGTTTTTGGGTTAGGCAGACAACCAAACCAGGATTTAGTCGATATTTAGCAATCTTCTCTGCTCCCTTCTTTTTTGGATCGCCAGTTGTTGTTTGGTTCTCAACCTTATTTCTGCACAGAGTTGCCGGCCTTTCATGGCTAACTAGTGGGCTGGTTTGGCTAATCATAGTTAGCACCTGCACCTTGATTTTGACACTCGGTCGTCGAAAAGAACGATTAGCCCAAAATCCCTTGAAGGGGATTCTGCCTGATTACAGAGCAGAATAAATTCTCGCTTGTAATGTGCCTAGATTAAATAGTCCACCCTACAGTTTGGTAAATAGTCTGGCAGACGATTCATAAAGAAGTATTGCGACCGCCTGAATATCGGGCCTAAAACACAAGGCCAGCTAGCCCAAACACAAGAAATTATTGCTGAAGCTGTAAACGCCATCAAAGGTAGCCAAAATAGACAAGAAGAAATCCTCAGTTCATTAGCTGCGGGACAAGAAAAACAAGACCGAATTCTCGACTACTTAATGAGTCGGGATACCAATAGCTAATTCCTCCCTCGATGAAATTTTTTAATGACCAAGCCAGGAAAATCCACTAGAGGTATGGCCCGAAAAAGAAGGCTCAAAGCTTTCTTGTCTTTTGGGTTAGCTCTTTTTATGGTTGTCCAAGGAAATTCAATCCTTCGATCACGGCTAAAGTCTGACTTATATGCCTTGATGCTCTCAATTACCATTGGCGGGACAAGCATATTTGTTGGTAATCGCTACTGGAAAAGAGCCAATCAAGCAGCACAAGGAGCTAAAGCCGAGGAGATAGTGGGTGAAACGCTCAATCAGCTTAGAGCCTACGCATGGACAATCGAGCATGATATTCCCATCCGATACTGGGGGAATGTTGATCATCTTGCAATTTCACCGTCTGGGATATACTTCTGCATTGACACCAAATCTGGCGGAGGCACCGTTGTTCTTCAAGGGAATGAACTATCCAAGCGATACGGCAAGAAAATTTACCCTTTCTCTCAAGGTAAAAACATTCTCAAAGCAGTGAGGGGACAAGCATCACAACTCCAAGAAAATAGCATGGCTGATTGGGTCAACCCAGTCCTTTGCTTTGTTGGGCACCAAGTTGATCCATCAATTCTGAATACCCCGGTAAATGGGGTATTCCTGACCGATGCTCATTCTATTGCAAGGATTCTTCAAAGCATGGGTTAGAGACCTATGTGGAGCGAAGGCACTTTTCTGCAAAGTATCTCCAGTTGGTCGTAGACCATCGCAAGTACGAAACGATGACCCAAAAATTCAATCATCCTCGGCTTAACCCTCGGATTTACCATAGGAGTCTCTGGGGTTTGCCTTTGGCAGTTCACGAGACCCGCAGCTCCCCCGACAGGGATTCAGGTGGTGGAAGTGTGAGCAGGAGTGTAATCCTAGTTTTGTCACTCTTTGCAGGTTTGGGAGGAGTTGCTAGCAGTCTGGAATCGCTGTTATATAAACAGAATGTCAAAAATGTGAAGGTCCTGTTCACTGTGCGCAAAACATTAGTCAACTGGACCACCACAACTTAATGGGAGTAGCTAGAAAAACTTAGGGTTCAATACATTGATTCTTATTATCATTAATCATGTCAACGGGTTGAGTGTCAATGTTTGCGTACATGTGACCTCCAAAAAATGTGAGTACTGAAAGACAAAAACTAAAAACTCCTATGATGACGCGTTCAGAAATTCTGAAGCTTCCCTTAAAACTAACCCCCTCAGTAGAGGAAGTATTTGTTTGATCGTTGCTATTGGATGAACTAGACATGAGAGAAACTCAGATATAAAGTCATTGAAAAACATATGTTATCTCTTGGATATAATTATCCTAAACCAATTACAGATAAATATGTGCAATACTTAAGATATGTTATCTTTTGGATATTTTTTAACCAAAAGATTGTACTTTTAAGTTGTCATAGACTAAGTACCAAGCCCAAAAGCTCATAAATCAACTACCCCGCTTTAAGCGGAAGGAGCATAGAAGATGTGTCACTCCCAAAACTACGGTTTGGATTGTGAACTAATTTTTTTGCTGCAAGCAGCGGGAATTTATCCTCTCTAGATTCAAGCTTGGCATAACTCTAAGGCGAGAACTCTAACTATTTGTCTGAATCTGGCTTGCTAGCAATATTGCTAAGTAGACTTAACCTCACCTATTATTCCTTCTTGGTAAAATACTCCAAAAAATGGCAAATCCAAACCCAAATACAAGTGGTCTTTCTAAAGGAAGAGGCAAACGCCCAAAGCTTGATAATGAAACTGTCTGTATGCGTCTTTCTGAAGAAGATCGGAAGTCTCTTGAAAAGATAGCAGAACAGTATGGATGTATTTATGGGGGTAAACCCTGGCTAGCAGGTTTATTTAGAATGATAGGTTCTGGGGAGCTACTTGTTCTTCCTGCACCACCAAAAATTGACCTGAAAGATTCTGCAAGAAAGAGAACAAAGAAGAAATTCTCTTCCTGAATCTTGAGCTGCAATATGAGGATAGTTTTAGATGTGTCGAATTTTAGTATGTGCTAATACCCTTCTTGACTTAGCTCTTAAGCCTGGTTGGGATAGTAGTGATGTAAATCTTGAAAACCGCATCAAAAATATTGAAATACTTCAAACACTTATTGATTCTGGAGAAGTAACTTTATACTTGCCTCAAGATCTAGTTCAATATGTACACTTAGTTATAACTGAAAATCTTGGCAGCGAAAAAGCACGACAGCTTCTTCAAAAAGTAGTTCTTCTTGGAAACACAGAAATAGCAACAGACTGGCTTACTATTTTAGAGCAAGCTAATAACTTAGAGCTTTATCCTGATGATACAGAGTTATATGAATTGACTTCACTAGTCTATTGCAATGAGATTAATGCTGATAGCCTGATTGTTCAGGATGCAAGCCGTTACAGATATATTCTTGAATATAATAGTATTCAACTTCATGATTTTAATACTCATATACTTACTTTAAATTCATTTCTTGCTTTATTTTCTGAACACAAACTAAAAGCTTTTAGTCAACCCCAAACAATTTTCACATTCACAAAGAATAATACTGTTGTTAAGTTACCAAAAGGATCAACAGCAATTGATTTTGCATACAAGATTCATACTCATCTTGGTGATCGATGTTTTAAGGCAATAGTAAATGATGTTGAATATCCTCTTGATAAACCATTAAAGTATGGAGACATAGTATGGATCGTAAAAGGTACGAAACCTAATCCTGATCCTAAATGGATTGATTATGTTAAAACAAAAACAGCTAAAGATGCCATCCAAAGACGTCTAAAGAGAATAAGTACTGAAAAGGGGTGGAATACAATCAAGAATGAACTTGGCAAGAATATTCGTGCTTATAGGAAAGAACTTGATAAAGTTACCCAGGAATTAGGTTATCAAGATTTGAATGCTCTAGCAATGCAGCTTGGAAATAGGAATATTTCTATTGACTATGTTATCAGCTTAATTCATGAAGAGAGAGGTGATATCAATGATCAATGTCTTTCCACAACTATTTCCAATAGTAAAAAAATTAAAGGATTCAAATAGAATTTATGATATCGCTACATGTTGCTATCCGATTCCACATCAGGATATTGTAGGTGTCTTGGGTTCTCCAAAGCGACCCATGAAAGTTCATAGAGATAGCTGTATTCATATTTCCGAGATTAATCCTGAGCGGAAAATCTCTCTTAATTGGAATTGCGATAAGTGTCGAGTTCAAATACTAATTCGTTTAAATGATTGCCCTGATGTTATGAGAACTATTTTAAACGCTCTCAAGATTGATTCAATGATTCCAGATTTACGTAGTTTTAATGTCTCTCCTGATGGAACCTCCGTGGCTTCAATTATGGTCGTTGTTACCTCTGGCCAAAATCTCAATAAGATCATGAAAGAAATTAGAGAGATGCCAAGAGTGATAACCGCAAAAGTTAAAAAAATAGTCCCTTTTCTTGACGAGCCTAAAAAAGATTCTAATTGTAAACCTATGATTAACATTCAACTACTCAGTACTGGAAGTCGTTAGCTTTTATAGGTACTTGTTAAGTCAATTTAGTTTTTGTAGTTCTTTAAGCATGGAAAGGAACACGGCAACTTTAAAGCTCCATGACTTCAGGCCACGAGATTGTCAAAATCGACGAAGCACTCTCAGGCGTTCTTGCGATCGCAGATGACATTAAGGACAAAAACATTAACAGCAAGCCTGCCATACTTCAAAGATGACCACCACCCAAGCCTTCTACAACGGCACCCACATCACCCCACCATCAAATCATCTGACGAACGAACAGAAGCTGGATCTGCTGGATTGGCACCCGATCTTCACGGGTCGCTGTCCTAATTGTGAGAGGCCGATCAGGGAGACAGTGCCGCCGAGGGGTCACTGGGATTGTGGGGAGTGTGGGTGGAGGGAGAAGTTAGTTTAATGCTGGAGTATATGCTAAACCAAGGTGCTTAATTAATAATCCCCACCACCACTACTGCTGCCAAAGTCAGATCCACCACTACTACTACCAAAATCAGATCCACCACTGGAACTCCAGGAACCGTCACTACCACTTGAGCTTGGCCATGAAGAGTTGCTTGAAGATAACTCACGTCTTTGCTGGGTTTCAGCTTCTGTCACAGATGATTCAAGCTGATCAATGTCAAAGCTTAAGGTATCAAGAGATAATGTCCCCCAAGCTAAAGTTCCAATATCTAATTGATGACGGCTTTTCAATGCTTGGTTGCGACGATTGATACTCTCTAGCTTCCTCGACAGCATTTGCTTTTTCTCCTGAAGTCTCTTGGGAAAATCTATGATCCCATCAAGATTCTGCAAGCATTCTTGCCTTATGCTTCGAGCCTTCTGCAACTGCTGACGTGCCTCACCAAAATGCTTGTGCTGATATTGTGCAAAAAATTGCTCTTTGCACTTGGAGAGCCGATTATCTTTCACTTCAACTGCTTCATTGAGCCTCCCCTCATATCTAGAAATCGATTCATTGGGGAAATCTCTATTTATTTGTTCAATAGCGGTAGTAGCTTGGGTGATTTTGGCTGCAAGGGGTTTACCAGAGAAATGTTCTTCGGTTACGTTCTCACAAGTTTTTTTATCAATTAAGGCTTTTTGCAGGCGTTTGTCCAGTCTCTCTAGCTTACTGTTCGCCTTCTGAATACTCTCTATTGCAGAGGCTATCTTCAAAGTAGAAAACTGAAGTTCGGCTTCCTGCACTACCCCTTTATACTCTGTCACTAATTCTTCAAAGCCGTGAGTAACACTATGAAATGTCCCTTTATTAAGGTTGTAGGTATTCAAGTCTGGCAAACTATCGTTCACATGATTCGTACCATGACTTTTCAAGAGGACAAATGCACCTGCCTTAGAAAACTCAAGATAGACTTTCTGTGCGGTGAGCAGTTCATTCAGGGCTTGTCTAATGGATTGCCATTGATAATTTAGACCACTCTTTAATTCAGTAGCAGTCATCTCTTGGGTGACATCTATGCCATCTTGCAAGCTTGCGAGTACAACGGGAATTTTATTGTTGTCTACTGTCACACTATCTTTTGTAAGGGTTGAAATTGCTTTACGGGCATCACCTTTACTCAGCAATTCCTGCGCATGAGATAACAATTCACTGGCGATGGATGACCTAGCCATAAAGTCTGCCAAGTTAGTAATTAGCAACTCAAACTTAGATTTGAGACATATATCAGCATCGAGGGGTAATGTCTGTATTTTAGGCAGTTCGTTTTTCTCAACTTCTAGATAAAGGTTGGACGTGTTTTGACATAATTTAGACCACTCATCGATATGATTGAGGGCGGTTGACTTCCTCTTTCGCCCAGTCATGACAATTACAGCAATTCCTCCAATTCCTCCTGCAAATGGAAGGGTTTTCATGAGCCAACGCAACCCAGATTTTAAATTTTGATTAACCTTCTCTTTCTGCTCTTTACGCCGTTGAACGGTAATCTTATCCCGTTCTTGCTGTTCAACTTCGGCTGCTAGGGCTTCCCGATGCGAAAACACTTGGTCTTCTATATTGGAAACAATTTCCATCATCGCCCCTTCAGGATCTGCGGGCATATTCGCTTTCAATGCAGGGATTACGAGTCCTCTAGGGCTGGAAAGTTGATCAGGGGTCACTCCTGCTTCTCGACCAACTTTACCGACGTTAACGCCAACTGAACCTTTGTTTAAGTTCTCAGCTTTGCGGACCCAAAAAATAACTACATAGTTTTCCTTGGGAAAGCCTGGCTGATTTGTCCAGGACGGCAATAGTTCATCAACTTTCGCAACACCTAAAGGTTGATTCGTTAGGACTGGTTCATCCCCTTGTTGCGCAGCCACTACAAAATATCGAAGACCTGCTTTTGATTCTGTGGAAAGTGTCGCTTCCAGTTTGGGGGAAAATTGATAAGGTGCAACAGGATGGCCTGACATAGAGATGTCTACATAGACCGTTTTACTTGCATCAAACCTTGGCTTCCAGGTCGGTTCAGCGATGACCGATGTTGATTGAAAAAGCAAAATCAGTAGTAACGTAGCAAACGGTATCACAGCAATTTTTGCTCTTACCATTGGGTTCTCCTGAATCTGTATGGTGCAATTAAGCAGAAGCTAATATTGCAGAAGGGGGGTGAAAGCCTTTGTAGTCTAGTATCACATCATCCTGGACAGCTCAGCGATCCGCCAGGACGAAACCAGGTCTTGGATCTGGCCTGGTGGGAGTCCCGCGCATGGATCTGAGTTCTGGCCGTAGCCAGTCTGGTGGTCGCTCCAGGTAGTCGAAAAAGGGGTTAGTCGGCATTGGGTTGAAGTTCTTTACAAATTTGTAGTTTGAGCGTTAGCTAGACTGTAATGCCATTGAAAATACTAGAAAGTACTATTAGCAATCAATTTACCCAATGAGAAAGCGCTTATTGAATAGATGGGGACTTTCTGGATTCATACTATGCTGTCTTGGCTTTATCGTATTTGCCAGTTGGAAGGAGCTTCGATTATTTTCTATCGATGCTCAGAGTGGTAAGGTACGTTGGTCAAAAGTCTTAGATTCTTTTAATGGAGAAGCTACGACTCCTGTCATTCATAATGGCAAGCTTTTCCTACAAATTATCCGAACGGATTTGAATGGGCAGGGTTGGCAACAAATTTCAGCATTTTCTACTCAAACAGGGCAGCTTGTTTGGGAACGAAATTTTTTTTCTGACTATGCCGAAAAAGCCAATATTCGACAAGTTGCATTGCCTGTTGCTACACCTCAGACATTAATTGTTAATTTACCGATCAGAAGCAATGATCACTTTAACCAGATGGTGGTCTTTGATCGTGAAACGGGTGATTATGAGCAAGTTTCTCAACGTTTTTTTCTATCTTTCAATGGTAAAACTAGTTTATTTAACCATAATCAGATCCTATGGATGATGACATTTGAGCAATTCCCCATATGGAAAACAGGTTGTGATCAAGCTAAAGTTGTTCTAAAAAAAGCGGGATCTGTGGATCAAACAGACTCAATGGGAATTTAGATTACCTGAGCAATTTTGTCGCAGTCATTTAACTAGCCATGATGAATTTCTCATCGCCAATGAACATTCTGTGTACTTTAAGGATGGCGAGAAGATTCAGGTGCGGGATGCTGAGAGTGGAGAACTTAAATTTCAATTATCTACACCAGTTAAAAAGATCGGATTAACAGGAAATACTTTATTAATCAGTGATAGAAATTCGGTAACAGCCTTTGATGCCAAAACGGGGAAAAACAAGTGGAGATCGGAAGGGATTTGTGGAACTGGGTCTATCGTCAATAATTTGACGACAGATTCTGAGACCCTATATATCCAGTGCGATCATGATCCAGACTTCTTTCATACATCCAGGTATGGAATCGCGGCAATAAAGGCCAGCAATGGTAAGACAAAGTGGTTCCGTCAGCTCAAGACTGGTCTATTCCATACGCCAAGCGTCACATCTGAATATGTTGCGGTCATAGATACAACCCATCAAAGATGGTTATCCGATTCCAAAAGTGCGGTTACAATCTTTTCTAAGAGAGATGGCTCCGTACAATCTCGCTTTCCTATTAGCTCAGCTTCTATCGATCAACCAGTGTCAGCCGATCAGACCCATTTCTATTTTGTAGATCGTTCTCCACGCTGGCGTCATTGGATATCACATTGGAACCCAAATTGGCATTGATCTTTAATTGATTGATGCAGTGGTTGACATCTGATATTGGCGTTTGGTTGGGAGCATCAGGTGATTAGGGTCAATCATCGTGATGAGCTAAGCAAGCGCATCAAGTACAACCATCTAGTGGCCAACTGTGTAATTTTCCATAATGTTACAGAGTCTAATACAACTCAAGACCCACAATAAGCTGAACTTAATGACCAATGGTAAATAGAGCTGCTGCCTTTGCTCCGTTCCCTGCCTTTATTTGGGGATGCTGCATTATTAGACTTTTTGGGGTCGGGCTGGGGTTATTCCAGCCAAAGCATTTTTTATATGGAGCCATCTCAGGCCAATTTGTGTCCACAGCTAGAACAAAAGCGATCTTCTGGGTCAAGAGCTACTCCACACTGATTGCAAAAGTTTCGTCCTGTTGATTGAGTCTTTTCCGGATAAGCCGATTCTGAACCCTTTGACTCCATACTCAGATGCATATTGCCCATACGCATTTCCATTGGGTTCATCCCCATTTCCATATCCCCCATTTTCATCGGCTGCATCGGCTGCATGGGTTGCATCTGCGGTAGAGTCTCCTGTACAGGAATGGAAGCAGTGAAAGATGTCGCCTCACCCTGGTTTATCTGCATCTGTTGAGACTTCTGCAAAGATGGCATGCTCGCCATGTTGCTCATTTTGCTACCTTGCACCTGGATAAATTGCTCACCTTGAGTAGTGGTCAATTTAATGACTGCTCCCTGGGATGTTCGATAAACTTCAGGTAGAGCTGTCCAACAGCCTGTTTCAAAACTATTACTAGACTGCTGTTGCTGCCCAGGGGTAACCATCATTGAAGTGATTAGGGTCATATCGCCTTGATTATCAAGGTACACGTTTTGGCCAGAGTCTAATTCACATACATAAGCCATGTTGATTTCAGTCTCCAGCAAGATGATTTCTATTATCTTCAAATAACATCTTGATTTTCGCCATAACTTCCAAGCATAGATGGATGGCAATTCTATATCGGCACAGTACTCAAATCAACACTCTCTTTGAAATTGAGAGATTTTGCAGTAAAGCCGACTCTTTTAGATCTCGACCAACTGGTGTATCTACATCACCCAGTCTCTTTGGTCGGATTTATTTTTTCTTCAGACCAGCTTCGACCCGATTCACATCCTCAGCCCAGCAGTACCAAAAAGTATTTTTCCATAGTCGATCTAAGTTAGGCAATTTAGAGTGAACATACAGCATATTGCCCCTAGCTTCTTTTAGCTCCACATAACAAGGGTATCTCTCAGCCAAGCTGCAAGGGCTTTGAGTACTCGCTGGCTTGAATTTCTTCTTCTTATTGTCTCGTTGGAATAAAGGTGTCAGCTCTGGGTTCCTTAGCTTTAAGTAATGCTTGATAGTTCCGTCTGCCCAAACTGATAGCTCGTCCCAATCAATTTCGGTTAAGGTCAATAGGTCGCAATTAGGTACAGCAAAGCGAACGTTCTCCTTTACTCCAAACAATTGACCGTTCCTTTTAGTTGTGGATTCTACTTCCACTTTTTTGATTTCAATCCGGGGTGATGCGGCGATCGGCTCCTCCCTCGATTCAGATATTTCCTCAAAGATGCTTTGCCCTACGTCAGCGGCTCCACTGTCATTCATATAGTCAAGTTTGGGGGCTATAGTTCGTCAAATGTTTGCGGTGTCTTGATTGTTGCACATACCAACATCAACGCATCCCAATGGGGCTAGCTAGTTGGATTTTTGACTATTGAAGGGAAGCCCGTTTATGTTGACATCCTCCCCGGCCTGAAGGCACAGGGGATTCCCTAAAGAGTTTTAGTTAACACTTCCTCGACAAAAGAATTGAGACTCATTCCTTCTACCTCTGCTTGGATCACTGCTTTGCGGTGAAGTTCTGGAGAGATTCTAAGATTAAAGCGACCGGAGCAAGGTTTATCAGGATCTTTACCTACTTGTTGACAGTCAGCTAAATAATCATCAATGACAGTATGAAAAGATTGCTCTAATTCATCAACGGTTTGACCATCAAATGCGATCACGTCACGAGTTCCTAGAACTCGCCCAAAGAAGATCCGATCCTCAGCATCGAACTCAATAACAGATTCATAGCCTTTATACTTCATCGTTAATACCTGCCTTGATTAAGAAGTCTCTCACCGCTTGGACTTGATAGCGCTTTAGTTCATTCCCAGGATGTGGGGAATGAATATTTAAGGCGACCCCATTGAGATCGAAGCGTACCCGTGAGCCACTGCCTTGAATCACACTGCCCTCTAGTCCTTTGACAAGACTGACAACATCAGACCAAGGAATATTTTTGCGAATAGGGTCCGAGAAAATAGCCTTGAGTGTCTTACGCTGCTTGCTGTTCATAATTATATAGTACCATGTACTAGTACTAAATTAAGAAAACATCCTAGATCCAAAGCATTATTTCTCTGCCACACTACAAGGCATCATGCTGATGTTTTCGTCCTATCCTCAGAGTTTTCCGTTAGAGGCAATCAAGGCTCAGGTCATTGATGAATTTTGTAAGCAACAAATCTCATAACTAGGAGTCTATTGTTCAAGAGCAGAAGCTACCGAAAGAAAATAGCTATCCCCTTTATCTTGAATGTCAAAACTAGTAATACTACTTTGGAAAGATGAAAAATAACGGTCTTTCCGATCAATTAAATTATTAACTGTGGTTCGCAAATCTTCTAGAACTTGTAAGTCAGTCCCAGAGGCCATTTCCGAAAAGATTCCATCTAGAATATCTTGACGCTTTTCTGATGGCATCAAGGCAATATTCCAAGCTAAAACAGCAATTTCTAGCCAACCTTTTAGTTCTGAAATACCGTTAACAGTCTCCATATATGGATCAACAAATTCTTGTAAAACCTCCGACATCTTGTCCTCCCCCGCAGGATTGAACACCATGTTCAGCGAAGCCTCTTCTCCCATAGATTCCTTCACCTTATGTTGCAATTGCTTGAACGATTCTGAAGTTCTTTGTTCTTCACGCTGCTTTTGATGAAGTAAATCACTGAAACCTTTAGATTTTCTAGCCATAATGGTTATTTAGCATAGACTGCTCAATCTCAAGTAGCCAAGAAACTAGTAATAGAATCTCTCTCAACGCATGGTTAGGGAGGGAGAAGAACGCATGTTTCGGAACTGTACCCAGGATAAACAGACTGTCCATGCTAAAGCAATCAACTCACAGGCACAATCTCAACATCCCCATCAAACCGCCAGTACTGGGTGACCTCTTGCCCACCTCGCTATCGTTGGGGATTGGATACGAGCCGTGAATCTCATCGACTCAATCTTGATTTTATAGGAAATTTCGTATAAAATAATTATATTGCCAAAGGTCTTAAGCATTAAAAAAATTACCAACACTGCGACCCATTATTTGGCTCGGAAACTCCAAGAAAAATATCCTAGGGTTTCCTGAGGAAGTGCAAAAACTAATTGGTGATGAGTTACAACTGATCCAGTTTGGTGAGATGCCCAAAGATGCGAAGCCCTTCAAAGGTTTGGGTGGCGGGATTATCGAGATTGCATTGAAGTACGACAAAGAGGCCTATCGATGTGTGCAGGCCGTGCAGCTAGGGCAAAAAATCTATGTTCTTCATGCCTTCCAAAAGAAGTCAAAGAAGGGTATTGCTACCCCCCAAAAAGATGTTGATCTGATCAAGCAACGCTATAAGGAAGCAACGGAGCTGGCGAAACATGAACAAAGCAAAGATTGAGTTTGAAGAAAGTAGCGGTAATGTCTTTGCCGATCTAGGCCTGGAAAATGCCGAAGAATTGCAAACCCGAGGAATACTTGGGTTTCATGTTGTTCAGCTTCTCAAAGACCAAGATTTAAAGCAGCGTGAAATCGCTGATCTACTTGGGATTAAACAGGCTGAGGTCTCACACTTGATGAATGGCCACTTTAGCCGATTTTCAACGGATAAGTTACTCGATTTTCTAAAACGATTGGAGCATAAAGTCAAGATTGAGATCAGTCCCCATCAACAAGGTGAGCCGTATCACCAGGTTGCGTTTGGCTGATGGCGCTATCATCCGGTGGACAGTTCGGTTAACTATTTTGCTTGATTATGAGGACTACCACTAATGTTGATGCATAACCCACCCCATCCCGGCGAGGTCATTCAAGGCTTGTTTCTTGAACCGAATGAATGGACCCTGACCAATGTTGCTAATGCACTAGAGGTCAGCCCTGGTAATTTTTCGCGGTTGGTCAATGGCAAGATTTCCCTGAGTTCTGACATGGCTGTGAGGCTGTCTAGAGTTTTGGGCCTGGAGCCGCTAACCTGGATGCGAATGCAGGCCGATCATGATATTTGGAATGCACAGCAAACATAATGATCATGCTGAGTTGAAGAAGTTGGCGGTTAAGATTTAGTCCCACGACTGGTTTGAGGTAAGAAAGAAAAAGGCTAAGCAATACAGATTCTCGACGGATTCTGAAAAGATAGAGTTATTTAATAGGTGCAATATCGATAAGTTGGTATCGAGTTGCGATAGCCGTTGCTTGCTGTCCGTAGGACTTAGGCCGGTCGGAGACCATCGCAGATTTGTTTCAGTATTTCCAGGTGTTGAACCATGAGAAAAAATCAAGACCCCACAGACCCAGATCAAGCGATGGATAGAAGGGCTGAACAAGTGGAAGCCATCATGTTAAAGATCGAAGAAGTCCTTGATCTCAAAGATCCACGCCAAAACCGCTTGCACCAGTGCATCAACACGATCGCCATGAATTATATTGATGGCGATTTAGAAAAATGCTGGGAAGTTCTTCAACCCATAGATCACCAGATGGATATTGAGCTTTTGGAGCATGAATTAAAGCTCAACCTTGAGGATTAAGGTTTTCCAAGCTTTCGGCGATCTTGATGTTGAGGTTAAATAGAGTGGAGTTCTGGAGGAATTGGAGCCAGGTGAAAATGGTTGTGTTCTGGGAGTTTTGTTATGACTGCTGAGGAACTATTGGAACGATATGCTGCCGGGGAAAGAGACTTCGCCAACGTCAATTTGCCTGGAGCTAGGTTGGAAGATACCGAATTGTCTGGAATTAATTTGAGAGGAGCTACTCTTTTTGGGGCTAGGTTGTGCAATGCAAACTTGAGTAGAGCTAATTTGACCGGAAGTAATTTGGACAGTGCCCAACTGGAAGACATAAATTTGGCTGGAGCCGATTTGACTAAAGCCGCCATTTCCGATGCAAACCTGACCAGAGCTAACTTGACCAATGCTAATTTGGCCGATGTGACTTTGGTTGATACAGCTCTCCCAGGAGCTGATCTGACTGATGCCCAACTGGCTGGAGCTAACTTCAGTGCTCCTTATCTGAAAGGAGCTAACTTGACCAATGTTAACTTGAACGATGCGCTCATCGATTTGCCTGGTGGTATCAATAATCCCAGAGTCGAAGGGGCTATTTTCTGTAACACTACTATGCCTGATGGCAGTATTCGAAACGATCACTGCAACTAACCTAAAGATTGAAAAAGGCTATTTTCCTGCAAGATGAGAGTGTTTAGATTTTTGTGTAAGCCGTAACGTATTCAATAGTTGAATCGTGTTGGGAACAGAATAGCAAAATGGGACAGCGCCGCCTTCCAATTCAAAATCGGTCTGGTCCATCTCTTCGAGATATTCCTCATCGCCAGAAACATCAATTTGTAGACAGACTCTTCATTCGGGAAGACAGCTTTGGTCTTAATCACCTTTCGCAGTGAGCGATTGAGCGACTCAATGGCATTAGTGGTGTAGATAACCTTTCGGATGGCCATTGGGTACTTAAACAACGGAGCAATATTATCCCAATGCCGTATCCAGATTTGGCTGATGCCAGGATACGTCTGGTCCCATTTGTTGGCAAACGCATCCAAGGCAGCCTCAGATTCCTCCAAAGTGGCCGCTTGATAAATGGGCTTGAGGTCTGCAGCTACGGCTCGACTTTCCTTCCAAGGCACATGGCGCAAACTATTGCGAATGAGATGAACGATACAAACTTGAACTTGAGTATCGGGATAGACCGATTCAATCGCCTGGGGAAAGCCTTTGAGACCATCACAGCAAGCAATCAAGATATCCTGAGCGCCTCGGTTTTTAAGGTCTGTGAGCACTGAAAGCCAGAATTTTGCTCCCTCCCGCTCGGCAGCCCCTATCCATAATCCCAACAGCTCTTTGTTTCCCTCCACAGTTACCGCTAGCGCGACATAGACGGCTCGCTTGCTGACTTGGCCATTGACTTTGATGTTCACATACAGGGCATCGAGATAGACAATCGGATACACCTCATCCAATGGTCTTGAGCGCCAGTCTTTAACCTCCTCCATGACACTATTGGTGACGTCACTAATCAGACCCTCAGAGATATTGGCCCCATACAGCTCCACCAATTGAGATCCCCGAATATCACGAGTGGTCATGCCACGAGCATATAAGGCGATGATTTTCTCGTCGAGTCCCGCGATACGTCGCTGGCCTTTGGGCACGAGGACAGGCTCAAACTCACTGCAACGGTCGCGAGGAATCGATAGGTCCATCTCTCCTTGTTCAGTCTGGACGGTCTTTTTCGAGTAACCATTGCGACTGTTTCTAGGGCCATGAGAACGCTCATCGACGGAGGATTGATGCAGGTGATGAGTCAATTCACCTGCCAAGGCTCGTTCCACTAGGCGTTTGCTGAGTTGTTTGAGCAGTCCTGATTCGCCCAGAATATCCTCTGGCTGTGGATTCTCTCCAATGAGTTCATCCAATAGCTCATCAACTCGATTGGGTACTTGTTTCTTTCTAGACATGATGCGGTCTCCTGGTGTGTTTGGATTCTAGACCGCTTACACAAAACTCTGATCAGTCTCGCAAGATAAAGCCTCCGTTTCACCGCAAGCTGACGTTTTTTAGAAATTCAACCAGCTCTTTATTCCTGACATCGCAATCACATCCCACTCCTATTTCAACCACATCACGCATTCCAGGAACTGCCATGAAATAAGAGGTATGAACTAATCGGGAACCGGACTCAACCAATACACCATCTTGGCCAGAGACTTGATAGGGCTGTACGGAACTTCGATAAAACTTTCCCCTCTGAATTTTCTTGAGTCGTTCTCGTTGAGACACCCATTGATGGACCGGAAGACCAGATGGATTGGGTCTACGCCGGATGTAGGGATGATAGAGACCTCGCCCCCCTATTCCACCTCTGACTGAACAAGCAATGAGATCATAATCAACAGGGTTTACAATCCAAACTTCGCCATCATTACGAAGCATGGTCCGGAAGTTATTGGGAATTTTGACTTGAATTCCAAACTGCTTGAGGTCTACGGTTCTTGTTGTAGAACTGGGTGTAAACTTGCGATCATACTTGTCGAAGCAGTCTTCTCGTTGAGCGAGAAGGGGGGAAGCAGTGGGGGTACTGCCAGGAGTCACTTTAGTTGTTTCAGCCAGAGTCAGAAGTGCAGGTGAGGCGGACAACAAAACCGATAGCAGCAGAATCAATCGAGTGCGCATGGGGGGCAAGGTTATTCGACATTATGCTCTTAGGGTAGAGATAAACACTACGAAGAATAAATATCTTTAGAAATTTTCTATAAGTCCTATTTTTCATCAGATTTTCTTCGGTCGGACCCAGGAAGTCTGCGGCCTCGTGGGGGGAGCAACCCCTTGTCTGTAGGTTGTCTCTGCTCAATGCTGATGTTAGTTTGATTAGTTTGCATGGCTCAAGCTCCTTTAGTGATTAACTGCGGTAACGCGAATATCAGCCATAAAATCGGTGAACAATACCCACCCGGACACCCATAGCAGTTTCAGACTCAGGTGATATCAACGGATTAAACTCTGCTAACCAGGACGAAACCCGATCTAGGATCTGGTCTGATGGCAGTCCTGTGCATGGGTCTGGGTGCTGACCGTGGTCGGTCTGGTAGTCGATCCAGGATTGCTCGAAGAAGCTGAAGAATGGGTTAGTCGGCATTGTGGTGACCTCGATATAAATTGGAATTCGATAAGCAATGAACGACTTGCTAGGACAAAGTACTGGGGATCGTTTTTACTGTGATTAGGTGTGTAATCAGGGGCTGTCGCCATTAGCTCATGCGGCTGACAGAGAGCATCAATGATCTCCCTCGATATTGGAAATTCTTTAACGCTTTTGAGATTAATCGTCGTTCTTCGTAAGTCGATGCCATGATTCTTCTCCTTAGATAAATAACCAAGCAAAATGAATTGAACCCAACGCTTAAGATCGCTGATCGGGCTTTGCTGGGGCCTGACTGTGACCCCCAGGAGTCCACACCGCAATCGCTGTCCCTAGTCGGCGGGTCACTGAGTCGTCACCTCGATGTTGCCGATCCACGAGAAGCAGCAGAGTGACAGTGTTCATCCCGGTCAGCACTAGCAGGATGACCAACATTCCTCCCCAACCAGAAGCCAGCAGACCGTCACTCCCCAACCCCGGCAAGCGATTGACAAGCGAACTGCCAAAAAGCCGACTCCCCCCGTAGCTAAAAACCAAAATGCCAGCAACCGTAGCAATCACATGGGGCGATTGGCTATAGCTAGAATCCTCATCCCCAAAAATCACTCTCCCAAAGGAGGTATCTAGGCGGGAACTAAAGCATTCGATGCGGCGAGGAATTCGCCTAATGTTTTGGCTAAAGCGTTTAATGAATGACCGTTTCTTGTTCATCAGTAATAACTCCAGAATGCTTACTGGTCCAAATCGATATCAGTCCAAATGGCGAATTAATGAACGATGAGTTAATGAGCTGGGAGGGGCCAAATAATATACCCCTCCCTTGAAACAGGCAGACAGGAATTACAACTCCCCCCGGATCTCTTCAATCACCCCATCCCTCAGCAGAACCTCGACTTGCATCTTGCGGATCAGATGGTCGCCTTGCTTGATATAAAAGTAACTATCAACCTGGCCTTGCTCAACTTCCTCGCCCAGCTCCAAGGTTTCAATCTGCTCCAGTTGCTGCAAGACCTGGGTCTTCTGCTCCAGTAGTTCGTTTTTGCGTTGTTCAGCTTGCACCTGGATACTTCGGATCTGACTCTGGGTTTCGGCAACACTGCTGTTATCGGCTCCAACGATTTGAATCGTATGCTGGCTTAACTCCCCAACCATTTGTTGGACCTGGGTATCCAGTTGGGTTAGTTGCTCGCTCAACTGATCATCTTGGGACTGGAGCTGTTGGCGGGCCTCGTCTTTCCACAAGGGAGTGACGATGGCTTTGATGGTGATCGGGCGATTGAGCAGGAGTTGATTATTTGTTGAAGACTGGTGCCACAACTCTGGTTCTGGCTGAGTGGGACGGTCTTGAGTAAGCATGATTGTTGCTCCTTAATTTGGTTGAGTGGAACCGTTCGTGGATCAGATAGATCAGAAAATGGTGTCTGCTAGAAAGTAGGCGCAAGCATGGCATCCAGACTTCCCACGGTGCATAGGTTAAGAGCCTCCATCCAAGGCATACCTTTGAGCTGAACTCCGAAATGTTCCGCTAAAGATTGCCCCGCCTTTTTCGCATCAGGGAGAAACTGTCGTAGATTATTCACAATCGCCCAGGCATTCACCATGGGATTAATGGCATCCTCTGCTCGATATTGCCCAAATTTTATGAGCTTCTTGTCCAAGAATCGCATGGAGCGATCTAAAGGTGCAGAATAGGCGGAAGCGTCTTTATGTTTCAGGTGATTCGTAAACAGAAAGCGTTTGTGCTTGAGAATATCTAATCGTTTGAGCAACATTGGCTCATCGGCATAGCGTTCACGATTGCGCCGTACCCTTTGTGAATAAGACGCTAGTGAAGAAGCATTTAGAACTGAATCGAAATCATCTTTGAGTTGTTGGAGTTGGTCAGGTAGCCAATCAGGGTGGGTCTTTGAGAAATCATCAAACGTGGCACTCACCCGTTTTTGGCCATGGAGTTTGCACTCTATCAAGTCGAGGCCAACCTCAGATATCCAAGCATTTTGAGAAGCGACCCAGCCGTCGGTGGTCACCGATGCGGGGACATACAGTTGTGCTTGATCCAAGTGGCCTGTGGCTTGTGCGGCGGCGTCCATTTCCGTCAGAAACCGATGGATGGTGACTTGAAAAGCATCCTCATCCGTGGACTTCATCAATTCGGTATACCAAATCAATTCAGCTTGAGCCACCAAAAACAAGTAGATTTGCTCCCCCCTCTAAACTGGCAAACTTCTCGTCACTGAGTAAATGGGCGGGGGGGGGGTGAGTCCCAGACGCAGTAAAAGTAAATACACAGGCATCAAGTTCCCCAACCACTGCACCAGACTCCAAACCCAACCGGGTTGCCAACCTCGCTCTGCTCCCTGCCAGCTATAAATCGTAGCCGTCTCTCTGTTGCTCAGTCCCATGCCTAAATTCAACTCCAGCAGTTTCCCCAAGCAGTCGGCATCTTGACGACGATAGCGCAGGATAAAGCTGGGCAAAACCGTGAAAACGGCTCGACAGCTTTGGCAGCGCACTCGACAGATAGGGATTGTCTCGACTGGTCCTAACCACCCTTGAACTTGGCGCTCTCGTAGAGCATGGAGCGTATAACGACTGGTATCACGGCAGCAGGGCTTATGACGTTCTGGAGAGAGTTGGGCTGTCAGGGGCGCTTGCAGATACTCGATTAAGGGGCGGCGATTGTCTGCTTGCACCAGGTCTAAATAGTCTTGTTTGGTTGCACCAAAATGAACAATTGCCGTACGATTTTGATGGGCTTGTTTTTTCAGTCATGACTAATTCGCTACGCTCAGAGTCACTGAAGTATAAGCTTTTCAGACCTTTGCTGTCTCAGACACCATTTTCTGATCTATCTGCGTGGATAATGTACCGCTGCTCTGATTGGCCGAAGTTGGAGCGATGACTCCCCGCAGCCACCAGCCCCCTGAACCCGCCATGAGAGCGACTAGGAATGCGGCCCAAATCCAATATCTGAAGTCACCAAACACGGCAGATCGATACTCAAGTTCTCTGCGCTCCTTAGCAGCTTTGAGTAAAGCCTCCTGGTCTGCAAGCAACATCGCCCGCTCCTTAGTGGCGATACAAGAATGTACCGTTTCGCTGACAGCGGCTCCAGCAGGAGCCGCTGTCAGGAGCAAAATATGTAGATAATTTGGAGGGGATTTACTTCAAAAGTAAAATCCAGGCAATGACTACCAGGAAAGCTTAGAGAGATTTGTAGAGGGCAAGGCTAGTCGGATAGGGCAAGCGATCGAGTTGGCCGATCCTTTGGCTACATGGGTCAGAAGTTTTCGTTTGCCGACTCTCTCAAGCTAGGATGCTATGAGCAGCTTAAATTTGAAGCATTATCGGGGGATGGGGTGATCGCTGGACTGAATGACTGGGATACAATGTCTCGGCTGTGGATACTAGCTGATACCGCAGCTAAAAAAGCAGATGACTCTAGAATCAAGCTAATAATAGACTTCCTAAACAACATTCCGATGATTGGATGGGGAATTGCGGGGTTTGCTGTTTTGGCACTGGCGACAGCAGCGATCGCTAAGTGGACTGACCATCTAGAAAAAATCATCATCTTTGTCAACAAGCGTCTCTGCCCTAAAAAACCTGAGATTACTGAAGAGCAACGACAAAAAGCACGGGCAGATCTGATCGGATTTTCACTGGATCAAGTTGTTACGCGCTTGGAAAACTCCATACACAAAAAGGTTCGGATTGATTTGATAGGGGAGGCACAGCGAAAGCGGGTTGGGAAAGGTAATTCACAACCTAATCAGGAAGAAGAAACAGAGAAAGCTCCTGATGGTTTAATTAGCCGCGCATTCAATCCTTTTACGGAAACCACTCCACCCAAAACTGTTAGTGCTCACACCTCAACGCTAGAACTCTTTGAACAGGAAGATATTCAGAAGCGCTTGTTGATTTTGGGGGAACCTGGGTCTGGCAAAACGAATGAACTGTTGGTTCTAGCCAACGATTTACTCCTTCAAGCAAAGCAAGATACTAAAAATGAAAAGCCAATCCCTGTCATCTTTGAACTATCTGAATGGAACGCCAAACAGAAGTTTGCTGATTGGTTTAGTCAGCAATTGTTTGAGAGATACAAAATTCCTTTAGTTGTCTCTAAGGACTGGATCCAACACAATCAGTTGCTTCCTCTTCTGGACGGCTTAGACGAATTGAGAAGAATGGGTAAGGACGATGAAATCACGTCAGAAGAGTTAGATAAACGCCGAACAGCACAACAGATTAAATGTGTACAGGAAATCAATTTCTTTCTAGGTGTATCCAATTTACCCTTAGTCGTATGTTGTCGGCGCAAGGAATATGAAGCTATCGAAGCAAAAGGCACATCTCTAAAGGAATTAAATGGAACAATTTACCTACAAGCACTTGAAGATGGGCGGATTCAAAATTATCTTGATAAATTAAACCGAAGCTCATTATGGGCATCACTGCAAGGTCAGCCTGAACTCCTGGAATTAGCTCGTTCACCATTATTTCTGATTATTTTGGTGGTTGCATATCAGGGACAAAACATTAGTAGTTCAGAAGAATTGCTAGATAATTATATTCACAGACAACTGAACGATCTGAACAATCAAGGAGCATACCCTCCAGGGAAAGCTCCCAGTCCAGAGCAAACACATCATTATCTGAGTTGGTTAGCAAGCAAACTAGATCTTGAGGAAAAAACAGAGTTTCTAATCGAGCAACTTCAACCTTCATGGTTGGGTGCTTCAAAGGCTAGTAAGCAGTACCATTGGATTAGCGGGCTGAGTGGCGGGCTGATTAGCGGGCTGATTTTCGGGCTGAGTTTCGGGCTGAGTTTCGGGCTGAGTGGCGGGCTGAGTTTCGGGCTGATTGGCGGGCTGAGTGGCGGGCTGAGTGGCGGGCTGAATGATATTACGACATCAGAGAAGCTAAGCTGCTCTTGGAGTACTTTCTTTCTGAGCGGGCTGATTTTCGGGCTGATTAGCGGGCTGATTTTCGGGCTGATTGGCGGGCTGAGTGGAGGGCTGAGTGGAGGGCTGAGTGGAGGGCTGAGTAGTATCAAAACAAAAGAGAAGCTAAGCTTCTCTTTGAGTAGTTCCTTTCGTGGGCTGATTTTCGGGCTGATTTTCGGGCTGAGTGTCGGGCTGAGTGTCGGGCTGATTTTCGGGCTGATTGGAGGGCTGAGTGTCGGGCTGAGTGGAGGGCTGATTTTCGGGCTGATTGGAGGGCTGATTTTCGGGCTGATTGGAGGGCTGATTTTCGGGCTGAAAACTTCTGAAATTGATGTTCGGGATAAAATAAATCCTAATCAAGGAATTAAAGACTCTCTCAAAAATGGGCTGAGTGTCGGGCTGAGTGTCGGGCTGAGTGTCGGGCTGAGTGGAGGGCTGAGTGGAGGGCTGATTGGAGGGCTGATTGGAGGGCTGAGTGTCGGGCTGATTGGAGGGCTGATTGGAGGGCTGAGTGGCGGGCTGAGTGGAGGGCTGAGTGGAGGGCTGAGTGTCGGGCTGATTTTCGGGCTGGAAGCGGTTATCAAACACATTTCCTTGCGTATAGTCCTCTACCAATCAAGGGTGAGTCCCTGGAACTACGCAAGGTTCCTCGAACATGCCGAAAACCATCGATTCATTCAACGGGTTGGTGGGCGTTACCGTTTTGTACATGACTTGCTCCGTAAAAGGTTCGCTGCAACGTTGAAAGAAAGTTAGAAGCACTACTAAGCAAAACGGCCCCTAGTGGAGCCGCCTTCTGACAAATTAAACAAGCAATCTAGAAGCGATTTACTTCAGGAGCAGAATCCAGGCGATAATCCCCAAGATCCAACCAATGGGGCCTGCGAGAAACAGGAAAGGTGTGAGGACGATCAGAACGATGACGAGACAACCTTTCATTACACGCCCTCCATAAAATAGATTTCAACTTCCTTGTTGAAGTGATAGAGGCCATTCCTAGAACCACTGGAGGAACGGCTAGGGGCTAGACTATTGACGACAGACGAGGCTCGATCTCCCACACTGCTGGAGCGGAGCTGGTCAATCCCCCACATTCAGGCCCGCCCTGAGTAGTTTGTTACCAAAGCCTTCACCCTGACCTTTGAGCTTGGCTTGCAGGTACGGAGACTGCTTGTACTGGACAACCGCAACAGGGGTCTTCCTGGACTCTGGTGACTCACCCGTTAGATCCATATGCTCAATGGGCTGTTGGTTGACTTCCACGACTTGCATACTCAAAAAGTCACCCTCGGCACTAGTCACTTCAGCAATGACTTTGGAACCTTTCTTCGCCATTGTCCCCAAGTCTTCATTGAGGGTTAATAGATACCGCTGACCGATGATCGCGTCACTGTTCTGGGGTATCCAGGTAATGGGATTGTCCAGCTTCGCCTTAGCCGTGGTGCCAGCAGCAATCAATCCTTTACCCAATGGGTTACTGGTTGCTGGGTATAGGGCCGTGGGTGAATCCGTGACGACTTGGTTATCCTCCAGCAAGTCACCCGTGAGGGAAGCGACCAGAACGCCTTGGGGTGGGGCTGGTGGCTTTTGAGCAATGGGTTTCGTGGTTATCGGTTTACGGACAGGGTGAGAGGTGGAAACCTGAATCGGACGGACGGGCTTGGGGTGGATGGGCTTAGGGGCAAAAGCCGATTGTTTGCTGAGGCTGAAGTTACTAGCAGGCTGGGGGGCAGCTTGAGCAACGGGCTGAGGTTGTGGTCTAGGTGCTGGAGGTCTAGCCGCAACCACGGGTTGAGTCTTGGGTGCGGGTCTATCTCTGTAGACGATTCGGGGCTTGGGCTGGGTCCGAGGAACGGCGCTTTGATAACGAATCGGTCGGGTCACTCGATGGGTCGGACTGGGAGGTCTCCCTTGAGGCTTGGGGGGGTCGGGGGGAACGGCTGCGGGCTTTGGCCCCTTCTTCTGAGCAGGAGAAACGGGCTGACCGTCCAAGGACTGCCGCAATGCCGCGAGTTCCACCTTCAGATCCGCATTCTCTTGGGTGAGTACTTCTTCTTGACTCTGAGCTACCGTAGAACCCGTCTCTTCACTTTGAGGATTTGACTCAGCCTGTTGAGGGGCGCTCCCATACAGCATCCCCGTGGCGAGTAAGGCAAAGGGTGTCCCCACGACGGTGAGGAGCAAAAGCTGAAACCACAGCCGCTTATACAGCTTGTTCTTGGGGACGGTGGTCTTCGTCTCTGGCATCGCTAGGTTAGCGAGGGATACCGCTGGTGTACGGGTCTCTTTAGGGTCATCCTGCTTCGCGTTAGATGTTCCCTCGGATGGGGCGGGTTTGCGCTTGAGCAGTACATCTCTAGCATGTTTGGCTTTTTGGGTCGTGTTCATAAGGTCACCTTTACGTCTCGGATTTCAACAATTTGCAGGCCATATTCCTGGCCCACGCGCATCAACTTGGCAAGCTGGGTCTGGTCTTGGTCTTCGGTTTTCACAAAATCAACGGATTTGAGGATCAGCTCTTGGTTCAACCGCTCGATGAAGTCTCGTTCTTTATCTCGGTTATGGAGTCGGGTCGCAATCACCGTCACTTTCCACAGTCCCGGTTTGAGTTGCTCGACAACGATGTCTTTTTGCCGATCTAGAATCTGCACTTGAGCTTCCCAATTGCCAGAGGTGTAGTTGCGAAAGGGAAAGTCCTGGTCATACTTTTTGTGGATCGACTCCATCCACCCCACCCGGTAAGACAGGTCAATGGCGTAGGACACGTCATAGAATTGGGCCGGGTACTCAATCTTGCCCTCGGTCTTCCCCTCTCCCTTGCTCCAGGAGAAGGCCGCACTCACCCACTTATGAGCAAAGTCTTGGATATGGGAGGTTTCCCGATGTCGTTTGTCTACGGACTTCGCTTCCACGGTCTGGTTGTTGGGAAGCTGCACAAACACATTGGAGAGTTCTCGTTGAGCAGCCTGCTTGCTGCTGAGGCCCACTCGAAAGAGCAGGCCGGTATTGAGTACCGTTAAACCGATGATTAGATAGGGCATCCACTTGCCTTTCTCCACGGCTTGCAGGGGGTTTTTCGGGATGGTGATTTTGGTGAGCATGGTGGTTTCTCCTAACGATTTCGCATCGCTCTGGTCTGCATAACGCTGTTGAGGGTAATCAGTCCCCCCGTCACAATGCCTGCCCCCGCTGTAGCGGCACTAGTAGCCTTGGAGCGGAAGGCATCTCCTGCTAAACCCACCCCATCGTTCACAGCTTTGTAGGCGATGTAGGGAGCAAAGATGCCGAAGAATAGGGGGAAGATTAAGGGGGTCGCAGCCACGCCCGCTAACATCACGGCCACAAACCCAATCAGGATGACGTAGGCGAGGCGCACAAGCAGGACGCGGGCGAAGAACAGCAACCACTCCACGATGGCGTTCTGGCCGTGGGGGATCGTGCCCAAAGCAAAGGCGATGGGGGCCAAGTAAGGCCGCAAGCAGTAGAGACAATTCCTGACTCGCGATAAAGATCCAGGCCATCATCATGGCGATTTCCGTCAAGACTTGCTGCCAGTCCGGGGCAATCATCTCCGCTAGGGCTAACCCTGGATTGATGGCGAATAGGGCCGTTTTGTAGGCGGCTGATGCGGCGATATCAAAGCCCTTGACGGCGAGGCCCTCCATATTCCTTTTAATGGCTTCTTGAGCCGCTTCCTGACTCCGCTCGGTTAATTCCAGGGCGGTCTTACAGTCGGGACAACCGTCTTTAATAATCTTTTTCTGTTCCAAGATAAAGACATCTAAAGACTGGAGGCACTGGAGCTGATTCATGGAGGCTTGTTTGTAGACTGTCGCAACCTCCTCCCCCGTCAGTTCTCGCCCCACTTGTCGACTGACGTCCTGCCTTCGACCCAATTTCTTGAGGCTCAGCTGTGTCTTTTCTTCTTCCGTCAGATTGACGCCTGGAGGATGGAGTTGGGCGCATTTCTTCGCCTCTTGAGAAATGACCGTCCGGGTGACTTGGGAGAACAGGGCATCGTTAATGGCTAGACGGACATTAAAGCCTGCGACTTGGGCCTTAGCGACCACAGCAGGGGGCCGCATTGACGATCTGCCTCATGCCATGAGCGGTATAGTAGATGGCTTGTCCTGAGTTGGCGAGGAAGAAGGACACTAAGACCACGGGGATGATGAACTTCACCCAGTCGCCAATATCGCTCCCTTTCTCAAAGATCTTGCGACCAATCTTCCAGCTCCAGGTCATAAATCCCGCCAGTAGTACATACCGGACGACATCCATGACGGCTCGGTTGTTGATGGTATTCCCCGCATTGTCAGGATTAAAGGTGTCGTCCCACAGGTCATCCCACCAGGCAGCGGTTTTGGTGATGTTTTCCGTGATTCTCTGGAGGTAATCGAGGCCATTGTAATTCAGCGATTCCTTGCCCCATGCAGGGTGGGCAGTCAACAGCACCCAGACAAAGGCGAATAGGAACGCTAACAGCAGAACCTTATTTTGATTCCGGTTCACCCAGTCCAGGGATCTGCGGGGTAAAGAAGGAGTATTTGGTACTCGCGGCCTGGATATCCTGCTTAAGGTCTTCTCCATTCTTCAATGCCTCTAACATGAAATTGGTCTGGGTACGCTGCTGGTTCCCCGATGCCTGAAGGAGTTCTAGCTTGCTCAATTTGCGCGTCTGTACAAGGTTCTGGCTGGCGATGGCTCCCAAGCTCCGGTTCTGATGGGCCGATGCTGCCGTCAGCCCGGTGAGCTGCTGGGAGGTCTGGGCACCAATGCTGGAGCTAAAGGCTTGCTGGAGAGAGAGGCGTTTCAAAATGCTTTGGGAGCTTTTATCTCCCTGAGCTTCGGCACCGAGCACTTGGATTTCTTCAGCAGCGGAGACATTGGCACTCGCTTGTTCTTCACTCACCCCCACGATTTCCGTGATGCTGTCTTGAGCGGCAATGGCCTCTTCTTGGGCGAGGGCAGCGGTGGCTTCCTCTGCTTGAATCAGTTCTTGGCCCTCGTCACTGAGGACAATCTGGGTCAGCTTCTCATGGAACTCTTCACCGATGGCCCGGACATTACGGGCGATGGCATAGACTTCACGAGGGCTATTCGGCTCGATGTCCAACCGAGACGGATTATCTTCATAGGATGGCCCTTTATAGATGGGGCGTCCATCCGTGGAGCTGCCTCCTTGAGCGGTAGTCTTGGGGGGATCAATGATGCCATATAGCACCAAGATATCGGTGACGCCTTTGAGGGCGGGCTGAAGTCGTTTACCCGTGACGGCCCGGTAGACATTGCGGCCCACCTTGGCGGCTTTAAGAGCTTTGGACCCATGCTCAATCACTTTGAACAGGCTCTTTTGAGCTTTCTTGCTCAAGATGCGGTCGAGCAGTCCTTTGGGCTGACCGTTGCCCTTATCCGAGCTGGAATAGATATCCCCGACGTTGTAAGGACTGTCACCGGGTTGACTCGCGGTGTTGCTAATCACACTGCTGTAGTCATAATCTGGCTGGGTAAAACTCTGGGCATGAATCGGGGGGTTAACGGATACCCACAGAATCACGATCAGCAGGGGCTTCTTCAGACGCTGGGGGAAGGGGTACATACTGTTCCTCTGTGATGGTGGATGGGCAGAGGCCCGCTCGGTGGGCGCGGGCGAGGAGGTCACCGTGGATGCGGTAGCCTGTAATCGGGTCATGGGGATAATGCTCTAAAATGCGGTCCCTCAATTCCACTTCTTTTTTGTCCGTGGCGACGAGGCCCATCAACATGCTGGAGGGGTTAAAGCTGACCTCCACATGCTGGTTGTCTCGTTTCCAATACCAGTAGCTCTCTTGCCGGGTATGGGAAATCCCTTTACCCACATATTTCTCTAAAATCTCTCGCCTAAATCCCAAATCGTTGCACAGGCGGTTAATGGAGATATCCTGCAATCCCCCACAAAAGATGTTTTGCAGGTTGGTGAAGATTTCATTGCCGGCGACGGACTGATAGATGGTTTCCACTTCCGTTGCAGCGACGATATAGTTGCAGGCCCACTTGCGGCCCTCAGACGGCACTCGACCGGACAGCCGCGCA
>NZ_CP071721.1:0-180652 GCF_021497025.1 Acaryochloris sp. 'Moss Beach' | reverse complement strand
AACTTGGTAGTGATGCGGACAGTAATTCGGTTACGACTTCAGAAGTAGATCAAACTAGTCTGGAAAAAGACGATGCTACTTAAATCAATATAATGATCCAGGATTTCACATGGTTGGAGATATGATGGTAAACCCAAACTAAACTTTGGTGCGTTCCGGTACAACAATGAAGTTGAACTTTGAGTAATGCCTTGGCGATAACAGAATTTTTTACAGTAATGTTTACGGTATCTCCGTTGATAGTCGTGGGGGTGCTATTTACCAAAGATTATCGAAGCCAAAAACAAGTCAGGATGCAAAGGGCTTTCAAAGCTGGAATTCAACGCTCAAGTTATCGGACTTCTGATGATTCAAGTCCTGGTCGGTTTATTCTACTAGAATTTTGTGTTGAAGCTGAAGTCAGCGCTAAAGTTGGCAAACGGTTCCTCCATAAGAAAGTCGAAGAATTTTCAGGGGTCGTTGATGTGAGCCCATTTGGGGATGAAATCTTTTTGTTTGGTGAAGCTAAAACTAGATATCTAGAAGAGGAAAAGTCTGAGTAGGATCATAAACGAACATCTCAATATCCAGAATTGCAAAAATGCCTGTGATAAAACGTCGAGACATCTTAAGATTCGTCACTGGTGTTTCAATTGGTGCACTCTTTGGATGCAGGAACAAATCATCAAACTCCGCTGAGGAGCCCATAGAATCTGCTCAGTCTCCTGCCAATCTTCCTAATTGCATTGTACGCCCACAGCAAACTGAAGGACCCTATTTCGTAGACGAGAGGCTGAACCGATCCGATATTCGCTCTGATCCCTCTATCAGAGAAGAAAAAGAAGGCGTACTCCTTAAACTAACCTTCCAAGTAAACCAAGTTAGCCCTGATGCTTGTTTGCCAATAGAGGGCGTAATTGTGGATATCTGGCACTGTGATGCTCAAGGGATTTATTCCGATGCCACGGATCCTAATTTCAACACTGTAGGTCAGAAATTCTTGCGAGGGTATCAAGTTACTGATGCTAGTGGTATCGCAGAATTTATTACCATTTACCCTGGCTGGTATCCGGGTCGAACGGTTCATATTCACTTTAAGCTTCGGGATAGTGAAGACTCTCAACAGAGGTATGAGTTTACATCACAACTTTATTTTGAAGGTGCTGTGAGCAATCAAGTCTTTAACCAGGCACCCTATAACATCAGGGAACAGCGCACCATTCGGAATGAACTAGATGGCATTTATAGAGACGGCGGTGATCAGCTGACTATAAAGCTTACCCAAGATCAGGGAAATGGGACCTATACAGGGATATTCAATATTGGACTTGAAATAAGTTGAAATCAATACGAGCTAACTCAAACTATTCTCTAGCTTCTCAATCATACCCACAACCTCTTTCAAGAGCTTTTTTTCTTTTGTATTTCTCGTTTCAATCTTCCGTAATTTTTTCAGCGCTCTGATAGCTACTTCTGTCTGATTTCTAAATCCGTCATTTGTCGGTTTTAGATTGGAAGGCCCGCTATCGTTGGTAGCTAAATATCGCTCAATTGTTCTTTGGCTTTTCCCAACTATCATAGCCAAAGTAGGCCCTACTGATTTTTGTCCTCGTTTTGCTCGACCCTTCGAACGGTGATAACCAGCAGATTCTAATCTATCTGCAAGCTCCCTTACCTCAGAAGGAGTGTAATCTCGACGTTTCTCATTTTCGGTTGCCTCAATTGCTAGCGCATGGGCCTCATTTTCAGCAGCATCAAATTCATATCTTCTAGCAGGTACCCCTTTATTAAAATGTTTAGTATAAGATTCCGTATCATTGACCTTGAGAAACTCAATTGCTGCTAAACGATGTCCCCCCGCCAATAATCTTCCATTGACGTCAACTGCTATAGGCTGAATTAATCCCAGCACAGCAATTGACTCAGCTAATTGCTCAACATGATCTTGATTGATAGGACGAGTATCTTCAGGGCGAGGCAATATCTTTTCTAGTGGGAGTACTGAGGTTGAGCTAATAGAAGCTCGATTTAAGCTAGCTTGTTCAGCACTAGTCTTTACACCAGCAAACGGCGACTTAGGCATTCTTCCACCCTTTCAAAATTTGAGACCCTATTTCTTCGTAGTCTTGCATTGCCCTCTTACCATTCTCCGAATATCTACCAACTGGAACTCCCTCATAAGCAGCGTCGCGATATACAGTAAAATGCTGAATCCCACTGCCAAATGCTTTCAGTTCTTTCTCATTAAATAAATCGAGAGCTGCTCTAAACAATCTCTTACCTCTAGGAAGTTCAGTGAGTAGAATTCGATATTTATCAGGATGAGGCCTGAGGATATCTGCTAGAGCTAAAGTTGCTCGAACATCAAAAATGTCGACTTTAGTGGGAATTATAAGAAGAGTTGAATTTTCAATTAAATCTGCGAGTTCTTCTGGATCTGTTCGCGCAGGTGTATCTACAACTAGTGTCTCGTATTTTGGAAGATTTTCTGAAGCATCGGCCACTACGAATGGAAGATCAAAGGGTGAGGACTCAGCCCAATCAAGAACAGTGCGATTTGGATCACCATCAGCAAGAACTACACGTCTCTTAGGCCTTCGAGTGGCAAAGTATTGACAAAGGTGAATTGCAGTAGTGGTCTTACCTACACCACCCTTAAAACTTGCAATTGTAATTATCATCAGAAAATCGCTTATGAATCTCGGAGCTAGAATACCACGAAGATAGTTAGAAGTTGTGAGCTAGCATCTTTCATAAATAGTCAGCTATCCGAATATCAAAATTCCAGGTCCACTAATCTAAGCCCTTGATTGAAGTACTGCTGATCTTGTACCTTGAACTGAGAGATCGACAACCCAGAACGCCACCATTGCGCACCGCGTTTGGGTTGCCAAAAAGCTGTGTACTTTCCATTGCGGATCTCAACATCTTTTAGGCGTAACCCTTGATTGAAATACTTTTTATCCTGGGCCTTGAACTGAGCTATACACATACCTGACCGCCACCACTGGGCACCACGACCAGGACGCCACACAGCAGCATAACGACCGTTACTCACTTCTACATCTACTATTTTATCTCTAGAGTTCTGGATGTATTGGCTCGGAATCATCCCCATCTAAGAATATATGTGGGAGCTAGCCATTTATCGCGATCCTTTTCTGCATTTTTTGGCGTCATTACTGTTTTAGGAAGCGTGGCATGGACGATCGCAACTTTCTATTTCATCCCTGCACTGGGTAGTGCATATTTTGGGCTCTCGATCGGAGTCGGAATTGCATTCTTTGTCTGTGGAGTAATGATGGTGCAGATGGCAGCTCCTTGGTCGGATACACCAACTGCAATACCCAAAGTGTTGAAAGAACAGATCGACCATCAAATGCAAATAGAATACTTGGGTGGTGCCGCAAAATAGGTTTCAGGTGATTTGAACTATGGAATAAAACCCGAAATGAGTTGATGGTTAAACTAAGTCTTCTACTGCACAACGAAACTCTTCAACTTCGTCGTTATATTCAATATCCATGACTGCTTCAACATTTTCATGGGGACGAGGAATGATAGTCCAAGTTTCGAGCAGACCACCAGGAGTTCTATCTGCCGCAGCTATCCCAGCATCCATAGCCATTCTGACTTCGGAAACATCGCCTCGTATATTAACCGTAAATCGTGCACTGCATGACTGGATAAGGCTCACTAAGGTCACTCGGCCAGCTTTCACCATAGCATCTGCTGCAGCCAAAGCAGGTGGGAATCCCTTCGTCTCAAGTGCTCCAACTGCCTGTAGCATAACATTCTTCCTAAAAACATTACTGTAACAGTGTTAGAGACAGAAAGGACTCCCCCAACTTGAGAGGAATGAGGACAGTTGCCGATTTGCTTAGCATTCAATAAATTTGGTAAGAGATTATAGTCAATCTCTTTGGATAAGTCACAGCTTTAATTAAGTAATTTGTAACTAAAAATAGTTGCAGTCGTGTATGGTATCGGAGATAATATAAGCAGTTTTGGACTGCAATATGACTCGTAAAGAGAAGCTAGTTAAACGCTTTCTCTCCCGACCCAAAGACTTTACCTGGGACGAGTTAGTTGTATTGCTTGCCTTTTTTCAATTTTCTGAAGTATCGACGGGCAAAACCGGTGGTTCTAGAAGGCGCTTCATCAATGAAGAAGGGCTTGTGATCAGCCTTCATAAACCCCATCCACGAAAAATATTGAAGAAATATCAGATGGAGCAAGTCATGGATATTCTTGAACAGGAGGGGCTGCTATGAAAAATATGATGGAATACCAAGGCTACTTTGGCTCAGTCAATTTTAGTGATGAGGATGAAGTATTTTTTGGAAAGGTTGAGTTTATTCGCAGCCTAATTAGCTATGAGGGCACAGACGTTCAATCTTTGAAATCTGCTTTTCATGAAGCCGTTGAAGAATATCTTGCTGATTGTGCTGATCATGAGATTAAGCCTGAACGTCCTTTTAAGGGCAGCTTCAATATTAGACCTGGAACTCAACTTCATAGACGGGCTGCGATCGCGGCTCAGCAACGAGGGATTAATCTTAATACGCTAGTAACTGAAGCGTTGGAGAATTATCTACAACCATCAAAATAGCAGGCTAAATGACTTAGAGCCGATAATATCGCTTGTGCAAAGCAATACAGTGATTCCATATGCTAGATACAGCATTAATCGACTGATGGAGCTTTTTACAGTGCTTATGGTTATATAGCTTGAACTTAAATGTTCTCATAACTCTCTTTTAGTGCAAACATACTATTATGTATGGCGCTTCAAAGCGCATTCTCGTTTTTCATCCCACCCTTGAAAGTGGTGGGCTTTCAAACTTCAGGATCTTTGTAAACCGATGGACTCTAGCCGATCCGCTCAGCTTTCTCTGAAGATTCAGTTAAACCATCCTGCGCTATTGGAAGGGCTGGATGTGTGGTTGCAGCGAGGACTGATCTCTGATGTCAAAGTCCGAGAATTTTGCCAGCAAAACCTGACCTGCAAACTCTTAGTATCCTCACAGAGCATAGAGACAACTGTTACTCGTCAAGTTAACAGGTTGGAGGCTACCGTTCCCTCATCTAGTGACTCACCTCAGGTACCAGCTCTACAAATATCTTCCCCTCCTCAACAGCAAAAGACAGACTGGCTGACACAAATTCTGCAATCCCTGATGGCAGAGCTGAGCGTCTTGTGGTTGCTGCTGTTGGGCGTTTTTATGGTGGTGGTATCCTCCGGGGTGCTGGCCGCAACCCAATGGCAGTATTTTTCATCTGCAGGACAGTATAGTTTGCTGCTGGCCTATACCCTGGTTTTCGCTGCTGTGGCCTATGGACTAGAGCGCCGCCCTCAGCTACAGCTCACAGCTCGGATGCTGCAGATGACCACACTGCTGATCATCCCAGTTAACTTTTGGATGATGGATCAGCTCAACCTCTTCCGTAGCGGAGGGGGCTGGTCGGTTGCGGTACTCTCCGCCCTCACCCTCACAGGGATTTTGACGGTAATGTTGCGCTTGAGCCAAGGATCTCCGTCCTCCTCTATAACCCGAATTGCCAGCATCAACATCGTGGGATTGAGCTGGCTGCACTGGGGATGGGGGCAGCCAGGCTGGCCCTGGTTTGCCACCTATAGTGGTGTACTCGCAACCTGTATAGCCCTTGCCTATGAAGACTACACTCAGGGAAGCGATCTCACTTCTGAGGAAACCGAAGACTCATTACAACCACACCTGGAATGGCTACAGCTAAGCCGAATTGCTCTGATGGGTGGTCTACTGCTGCTGTTGTTCAGGGCTATTGTGGTAGCTCAGATCCCACTTTCACAATTGAGCTTAGCAATTGCTCTATGTGGCTGGTTGTTGTGCTGGTTATGTCGCCGCTCTCTCCAGCCCTGGTTCTGGGTAGGGGTAGGACTGCTTATCATAGGTCGTTTGGCATCACTATCCGTACCTGGGCAGACTTTAGCGATTAGTGGTCTCGCCCTGTGGATTTTTGGGGAACGCCTCTGGCATCGATTACAGAGCGTGGATTTGATCTGTCTCTTTTTCATCGGCCTCCAAATACTTTGGCCCCTGACTCATCTTGTATCGGTAGGTCTACGGCAGCAGGTGGTCACAACAGCGATTGAGTGGGCATCTACCGATGTAGGAATGCCTACCGTTCTTTGGGGAGTCGGGTTATTTCCCTACTGTCTTTTGACCTTCTGGCTAGGGGCCAAATTGCGGCAGCTGTCATCAGGTCAATTGACTAAGGTTGCAGAAAGCTTAGCACTGGTGTTGGGATTAGTTTTGACGCTCCTCAGCTTCATTAATCCCTTAACTCGATCACTCAACCTGATTGTGTCAGCCCTTACGCTCGGCTGGATCGTTCCTCGACGGCCCCAAGCTTGTCCGTTTTTACTCTACTTGACTCAAGTAGCAGGTCTTTCAGCTCTCTTCGCAAGCATTGCTTTTTGTTTTCCTCGCCTCGACCTCACAGTCTGGGCCAGTATCTGCCTAGGAGCCATGATTACTGAGTGGCTTTTGAGCGGTTGGTTCGGGACAGTGAGATGGCAGAAAAGTGCTTGGGATCTAGGTCTAAGCTTGGCTGCAGTCAGCTATGTTCTCTGGAGCAGTCAAACTCAGATTTGGCAGGTGTTATGGCTAATGACACCCTTAATGCTGACCGTTTTGGGAAGCCGTACCGGATTCCAGCAGCGAACATTGGCAGCAGGTCTAGGCATGGCCACGTTGGTGATTGCTCAGACCCTCACTTTCACCTGGACTACTCCTCGTCTTTTAGGGTTGTTGGGCAGCACCGTGCTCATGTTCTTCAATACCCGAACGCTTAAGCATCCGCTTGCGGGAGGTTTGACCGTTGGCTTTGGCCTCAGCTTTATCTACGCTGCTCTCTGGGAACTTCGGCAGGGACAAGTTCCCCTAGGGCTATTCTTAAACTGGATCGCCCTGACGGCTCTGCTGCTTTGGTTTCTGCACAGCGAGTTGCAGCGACGCAGGCTGGGACGTTGGTATACCAAAGCTCTAAGTGGATGGGCCTGGGGACTCAATACTCTCAATCTGTTGGGGATGAGCCTCTGCTTAGGCTTGCTTTACAGCGGCTGGGAGGCCATTGGCCCTAGCCCTCAATATCTAGTAGGAGCAACGGGGCTAGCGACAATTGCCATCACCTATCATAGTTGGCGAAATCCGTCGGAGATCAGCCAATTTCAAATTGCTGGGGGCCTAGAGATCTTGACGGCCAGTCTACTGCTCTTGGGAAACAGTTCGATCGTAGAATTAGGGATGGCTAACCTAGCCCTAGGAATCCTAAGTCTCGGTCTAGGTGCGGTGCGGATGAAACAGACTGAGCGACCATACCAGGTTAGCGAACAGCTCATTCCGCTCTTCTATGGCAGCTTAGGTTGGATATTTGGCCATAGCAGCTTTACCGCCGCCACTGGTTTCTTTACCCTAGTATTCTGCTTAATCGCCATTGGTATCAGCCGGCGGCAAGCTAACTTCAAAGGCGCAACCTTCTTAGCCATTGCTGGTCTAAGCTGGGGAGCCTGTGAGCTTTTGATTTACCAACTGCTGCAGGCGATCGGGGGGCGAGTAGCAGATGGCTATCTTATGTTTGCGGCCCTGGCCACAGTCATTGCTTGTAGTGAATATATCTTGGCACCTTGGCTGGCCCGCTTTGTGAAGCTTTCAGTAAAAGAATTACAGATGATTGCCAATCTCCACTGGATCGTAGCCAGCGGGTTGGCTTCCTTGGCGTTGGTCGCTGGATTAAGTTCTGGCATGGAGGCGTTGTGGATTGGGATGACTACTGGCTTAAGCAGCTATGCCTTTATCCACGGACGTAAGCGCGAGGACTGGATCTACGCGGGTATTCTAGAGGTGAGTGTGGCACTAAGCTATGGGCTTTATCTTACGGTTCCCCTGCTGTTATTGCAGCACTGGGGGGCAGCAATGGCCTGCCTCTTAGCCGCTGGCTTTTATCAACAGCCTTGGTCTATGTGGGGCTGGTCTAAACGACCCTGGCGACGGACGGCCCTAGTCTTACCTCTGGGGGCAACTTTAACCACTGCAAATGCAGTTCTGATTCCCACTCTGCTGACAGTGGGAGCATTTTATGCCTGGATAGCGATGCAGGAACGGCAACCCCGATTCAGCTATATCAGCTTATGCTTGGCGGACTGGGCCATCTGGCGGCTTCTTGGACTTTACCAGTTCCAGGGACCATTTACGATCGCCTGTCTTGTCGGAGGTTCTCTCCTATATCTAGCCCAGCTTGATCCTATCTTTAATGCAGACACTGCCCGCAACCAGCGCCATTCACTGCGGATGCTGGCCACGGGCTTGATGTGCTTAAGTGCGCTATCTGAATCCGATGCTCAATTGCTGTGGGGATTTGCAGCTGCGGGCTTCTTCTTACTGTTGATTTTGGCTGGTCTAATCCTTCGGGTACGAGCTTTTGCCTATGTGGGTAGCTTATTTTTCGTCCTTAAGGTGGTGCGTCAGTTCTGGCTATTCGTTGCCGATCAGTCTTTCTTGCTGTGGGCCATCGGGATTGTTGTGGGGCTGCTGTTTATTTGGGTGGCAGCGACCTTTGAAGCTCGTCGATCTCATATGACAGCACTCCTAAACTATTGGGTTGATGAACTGAGATCATGGGCTTAATGGCTGAGGAGTAGGGGAATTCAACAAACTTATGGTGGAAGGGATGGTATGGTTCAACTCCCAAGAGACCAAGGCAAAATTTCTTAATAAAATAAATCTTTAAAACTATTGTCCTGAATGGATTTCAAGGAATTTTGTAGAACTAATAATGTTGCCCTGGTTTGAACTTTTTTTTACTCGCAGTGATTACTAAATGCTTGGATGTTCCGTTGGCCAAGGTCAGAGAAGCCTGTCTACTTCATCGTAAACAAACCACCTCCGATGCCTACTGGAAAAAGTGGAATCAATTACATCATGGACTTTCTGGAAAATTTCATTCATTGATGGAGGCTATGAAAATCGGTCAGAAGTGAACCGTCAGCCAATTCGGTTACGGCTGATGAGATAGAAGAAGCTGATTCAGCGGGAGTTGACCCAGCTTCAGAAAGTATATTGCTGTAAATAAACTAAGCATCAAGTTTTAGGATAGCGACCAATGACTACTGGTTCTGCCAAAATCGCTCCTCCTCCCATAGAGCAATTACAAGCGCTAGTGCTGTTGGAAAGATGATGTGATGCTGCCATTGAGCTGGAAAGGTAGCATCGAAATAGAGATTCCTCACAAATCTGATGGGGAAATACTGATTTTAATTCTTCGAGTATTGAGGGCAGAAAAAGCCCAAAATATTCGATACACAGATAATAGGGTCAGATTTAGTGGTGGGCAATTTCGATGGGCTCGTAAATCTAATCGGCTAAGAATAATGGAAGCGGTCTAAAACAGAACAACACTTTTTGTTAAGCCAAAATCTTTGGAACACCTTTTAATTTAGCCTTCCAAGAGTTCTTATTAAGATGAAATTGTTACCTAAACAGCTCAGATATTAGACAGTGCAAAATAGACAGACACATCGCCCGCAAATAGCCCTGAATTAAATTTACATATCAATTCATATGCTAAACGGTGACTGTCCCATAAGTTGTTAGATAGAGATGAGAGCAATTACTAAAGAGATTGCCTAAATTTAGTTAGTAAGAATGGGAGAACCGTGTTGAGAAATACCTCCAATGATGGATTTATGAATCGGTTAGAACTTTTCTTGCTAACCAATTTTTCATTGATATGGCGATTAATTCAGCGCTGTCCAGTGCTTACACGTTGGGTTAATCGTTTTTTAACCAATCTCACCGTATATAAAGTTGCGACCCGGCCCTATCCGTTTAGTCTAATGACTCTGGAGGAATATATTCCAGGTACATTTGAATATGATCCATCCACAAAAGAACTAATTCCAGATATCCCAGAAAGACCCAAAAAGATAGACACTTATACGTCTTGGGATTCGTTAAGCGATCGCACTTATAGCAGCCGCCACCTCCGACCTGAACCCGAGTTCAATCGAGATCCAGCTTTACCCACCCCAGAAGATCTCTCTGATCTCTTTCGCAAACAAGACGGCCAAACGATTCTCTCAGAGAAGTCAACGCTTTTGTTTCCCTACTGGGCACAGTGGTTTACCGATGGCTTTTTACGAACCGATCGAAGGAATCGCTTAAAAAATACTTCTAACCACCTGATTGATCTCGCACCAGTTTACGGGTTGAATCGAAAAACAACTCATTTATTGAGGAAGTTTGAAGGGGGTAAGCTCAAAAGCCAGTGGATAAACAACGAAGAATATCCTCTCTTTGTCTATGAAGATGCGAAAAATAACATCTTTAAAAAAGAATTTGAGGGTCTATATAAACCACTAAATCAGGAGCTTAATCAGCCTAAGGAACTAAAAGAAAAGATGTTTGCCATGGGCGTAGAAAGGGCCAACGTGCAAATTGGCTACGTCATGCTCAACGTTATTTGTTTACGGGAGCACAACCGAATCTGTGACCAGCTAATGAAAGCCTGTCCTAGCTGGGATGATGAAAGACTGTTTCAAACAGCGAGAAACATCTTAATCGTGACGATTATGAAAATCGTCATCGAAGATTATGTAAACCACATTACGCCGTACCATTTCAATGTGATTCTCGATCCACAAGCATTTCCCAATGAGAAATGGTACCGTCAAAACTGGATGTCGATTGAGTTTAACTTTGTGTATCGCTGGCACAGCTCCCTGCCAGAGACCATACAGTACAATGGCGCACCTATCGGCACTAAAGAAACACTCTGGAATAATCAGTTGATTCTAGATAGTGACATCGGGACGCTCTTACAGGAAACATCTGCCCAGCCCGCTAGCAAAATAGGCCTGTTTAATACACCTGACTTTTTGATTGAACCGGCTGAAGTCCCAACCATTGAGCTTAGCCGTAAAGTGCAACTGGCGAGCTACAACGACTATCGAGAAGCCTACCAGTTTCCCAGAGTGACACAATTTGATCAAATCACAGGGAACCCCCGAACACAGGAACGATTGCAACAGCTGTACGGAGATGTAAATAAAGTAGAGCTATACGTGGGGCTCTTCGCAGAAGATACGCCCAGTAATTCACTATTAGGGCCACTGGCGACCCGAGTCATTGCGATAGATGCCCTAACCCACGTACTCACCAGTCCACTGCTGGCTGAGAATGTATACAATGAGCACACTTTCTCTCCCGTCGGCTGGAAGATTATTCATGAAACCAAAACGCTTTCAGACTTAGTCAACCGCAACGTCTCATCAAAAGGTAATATTAGCTTCTATCTTTAACACTGGATATTGGGTTGTTAGATATCCACAACAATGCGGCCACTGCCTGATACGCTTCATCAACAGTCCCCCATCTGCAACTGAATCACATACCTTCAATCCTAAACCGAAGGAAATATTTCTTTCGGTAGAAATCTAAATAGAAAAGACTTACCTAATCTTGAATACAGCTCACTCACCCCCAAGCCCTACTCACCCGTTCCCTCTCCAACCACACCCCGATCATCTCCTCGATCCGCTCAATGGTCTCCCCTGGCCGTAGACTCAACACCTGCAACACATCGAACGTTTCCTCTAATTCCAGCGCACACTCGAAACAGAACTCAGGAGTTGCAAACGAAATTCTGATAAATGGTATACCGCTGCCTTCGATGGTGATCCAAAACTTCCCTGAGCCGCTTTTGGAAACCGTCAGATACTCTAGCTGACCCTTTTGCTTGGTCTGCTCAATCAGATTCTTTTGACGCTTCTCAAGTGCGTGGAATTTGGACTCAAAATCTCTGGATACTCTGGGGGGTCGGACTCTTCCTGGTGCTTGCCGAGCTGAATACCCTCGCTGAGTTCTCCGTGTGTCGGTGGGTTCTCTGCGGTCGTATTTGGGGGTGGGTTCAGTGGTGCGATCATCGTCTTCAGGCTGTGGAGTCGCCTTGCGCTTCACTGGCAGATCATCTTTCCGGTCGATAGTCGGGAATAATGACTTATCTGGGTATGCAGGGGTTGCTTCGGTGTTTGTCGAGGGTTTCACCGGGAGGTCGGCTGGTGGCTTGGGCTTCAGGGAAATGAGTTGGGGAGGCATTGCAGATATCCAGTGCTAAGGCTGGTTTAGTGTAGCTTTTGGGGATATGGTCTGGGGGGATTTCAGGGGAAAGCTTAATTTTGGGATGGGGGGTTGTTCTTCGGTTAAATTGATTGGAAGAACCTCGCTAGGCGTAATTTTCCAAGTATTATATATTCAGTGAAGGTATCACAAAAAACTAGATTATTAATTATCATCAGCGAAGATAATCAGGTATGAAATTATTTGTTCTGGGGGATTGGATTTAGCCTTGTCTTTATCCCACTACTCTCTGACTTTGCCCATACTAAGCCTCAACTCTCACCGATTGAGACTAATCGGTTAAGGAGGGATGCGGCTAGCACTTTGAGATTCCCTAAAGAACGTGAGCAGCTAGAGTTTTACAATCCACCAAGTGAGCCAGTATTAACGATTATCCCAGCCGAGCCAGATTCTTATAAATGCACGACCAAGACTGGTTACACTGGCTATAGCTATAGCATTAAAAACGATGACGGGACTCAAGGAACTAAATGTATTTCCCGCCAGGAAAACTACGAATTACTTTTGAAACAGATAAAAAAAGAAGCAGTAATAGAAAACAAAATTCATCATCTGTACTTTAAGGTACAACAGTATCTAAAATACTCGATTGATCAGGCATGAAAAGATTTGAAGAATAATCAGTGATTACATCAACATTAGTATCGATCTGATCACCCGCTCCACTAAAGACAAAATCAATGGCTACCGGATCTGCCAACACAGTTGCCCTCAAAAATAGTGCGCTCCATGTACCTATTGTGTCAATCGAAATATGTTGAGGAATAGTTTGAGCGATGGGATCTTGAATGATTGGCGGAACATCTGCAGGAGTACTTGCAGGATTGTTAGGCATATTGATATCAGTGATACCAAAATGATTGGCTCCTGCAACAGAAACAAGTGCTTTAGGAGGATTCACAATCTGTTCGTAGGTCGAAATTGTATTAACAGGTAAGGCTCGACCATCATTTTTACCGAGGATCAATCCTGTGGGGATGGTCCCGTTATCAATTGGAGAGAAGGAGCCATCGAAAAAATTTCTGAGGTTGGTGCCATAAAAAACAGCTCCTACTAATTCTTCTGGTTGTTCAAATTCTCCAAAAGGACAGGGATCGGTGCAGCCCCCTTGGACTGCATTTAGTCCTGCCTGTCCCCCAAGCGAATGGCCTAACAACACCAGTTGTTCTGGATTAACCACTTCTGCGGCGGGAGAGGCAACAGGATCTTGAATGAAGTCCAACACTTCATTGATTTGTTGCAATTCCGAGAAATAGCCTGTGATAGTAGGTGCGGGCGGCGGCGGCGTGAACGAATTTAAATTGTTAGGAACTACGACTACAAAACCGTAACTAGCAACAACTTCGGCATATTTTTCGTAGTTTGATTTATCGACATTAGCTCCCTGAAGGAACAAAGCCACAGGTAAAGACTTGGCAGGTGGAGATGAAGGTGATCTAACGGGGACAAAAACATCAACAACGTCCCCACTAGATGGAATCACGGTTTCTATCTGCTCAACTTCTGAGAACAGGGGAGCAGGCAGGTAGGAAAGGGTATCTACGGCAACTTGCTGACCTGAAAACTCTAAGTACTCGATCCCTTTGAGGATATGAGTCTCACTAGCACCAATCACCTGAAACTGATCGGGGTTTCCTTTTAAGATGAAATCGCTGAGTGATCCCTGATACTGGACTGTATCATCGCCCGAACCTCCCACGATTGTGTCTGCGCCCGGACTGGCTATAAAGACATCATTTCCTAATCCACCAAAGATCCAATCATCTCCATTGCCTCCATAAATTATGTCTGCTCCTCTTCCCCCAAGTAGAGAGTCGTGATCGTCTCCACCATCCAGGGTGTCATCGCCCGCATTGCCCAATATAAGATCTGCACCTTCATCTCCACTCAGGAAGTCATTTCCCCAGTTACCAGATAGTCGATCATCTCCAGCTCCACCATCCAGGGTGTCATCGCCACTATTGCCAAAAAGCTTATCCTGGCCTTGCCCGCCATTAATGCGATCGCTGCCAGCAAGGCCAAAGATGGTATCGTTTCCAGCTAGACCATCTATGTCGTCTGCTGCCTTGGTTCCAAATAGAAGATCTCGATCAGGAGTTCCTAAAATATCATTGAAAGCAGGCTGAGGAATATCGCCTGTTAAGGTTTCGGAAAGATTATCCCCACGTATGTAGAAGTTCTTTAAATCAACAAGGGACATGCTCATTGCTATCTCTCTGAATAGTTTTTTAGTAGTACGAGAAATCGATTTGAATAAAATCTGAAGAAATTAATATTCGTGAAAAATTAATGGGTTTCTAGAAATTCATTGAATAAAGTCCAATTCCTTTACTAAGCTACCAACTTAAGGTAAGAAAGATAGGCCATTCAATTCATGAAAAATATCGCTGTAGTACATACCAGTTTGGAGCCTGTGGCTATTAGTACTAAAATTTTGAGTCTATGAACTTAACCAGCTTAAGCCAACATCCCCTCATCAAGAAAGTACATTGAAGATTGGGATTGCATCCAGTAAAACGAAGTATTCAGAAATATAGTGCGTAAATGATATCAATTTCTTGTAGTTGTAGAGAAGTACTTTTAGCGTTTTGAGCAGATGCCCAAGAAAAATAGATTGACTACCCCTCTCTTCATCCTTCTAGCAACACTCCTGTCAATTGGCTATGGTTTTGGCGTTCAAGGTCAAGCCTTACCCTTCACTACTGAGATGGATTTTAGTGCAATTCAATTGCAATTCCTACGAGGGTGGCTAATTTTAGCCTGGATTACCGGAATTTTACTGCCAATTATTTTGCTCATTCAGGCTCGAAAGCAAGCTCAATCAAGGGCATTTTGGGGGGTATACCTAGCAGTTTTATTTATTCAGATATTCTCTGAAGGTTTCCTGCGTCGATGGTTGGTGCCGAGTGTTGTTGTCCCTATTGGCTTTTTCTACTCAGCTTTTCGATTGTGGCAACTCTTTGATGCTTTTGGTAGGTTAACTTTGACTCGCTTCACAAAGCTTGCCTTTCGTATTGTGGCGTTGTTCTGGGCCGCTAATTTAGTAATGCTCTCAGTTTTGTCTTTTCCGACAATCTTTAAGGGGTTCTAAGTAATTCAAAAACTCCGATTTATAGTGATTATGGTGGCTAGATGCGGAAATTTGCCTATGAGAGTTTGCATTGCTGGATTAGAGAGAAGTCAAAGGTCAATCTATGGATTTTAACGTATTAGAGATTTTGCAATCTGGGCCAGATGATTGGAATCAATGGCGAAAAAGCCATCCTAGCTCTTTAGTAGAACTTATCGGTGCTGATCTAAGAAATGCTGATCTCTGCTACATAGAGCTTGAGGCTGCTGATCTCAGCTTTGCAAACTTCAGTGATGCAAACCTCAGCTTTGCAAACTTCTCAAACGCAAACCTACGCCTAGCCAGCCTTAAAGATGCCCAACTCATTAGTACTAACTTCATTGGGGCTGACCTTAGCGGGGCTGATCTTAAGGGAGCAAATTTAACTAAGACCAATATTTCTGAATCTACCAAGATGGATCCAAAGTGGAGACTGGTTTATCAAATTGTGAATCGTGGAGGCCAAGAGAGCAACATGAGTGGTGCTGATCTTGCTGGTGCCAATCTGATTGATGCAAACCTCAGTCAAGCCAACCTCAGTAATTCAAGTTTGATAGGTGCCAATCTTTGCGGTGCCAACCTGATTGATGCCAATCTATCTGGTGCGTTACTTATCGGTGCCGATCTGACGGGTACGGATCTTACAAATGCAGACCTTACAAATGCCAAGCTCAGAAATGCCACGATCACGAAGGCGACAAAGATTGATATGCAATGGCTTCGGGCTTAAATCTAAAAACTTGACCTCATCAGTAGCAATAAATGGGTACAAGTTTAAAACTAGAAATCTCATTAAGACAGAGGAAATACAGGATCTCAATATCGATCCCTAAAAGATGGTAAGGTACACCATACATGAGGTTTAAGGATTTTTGCTAATATCTCTGGCTCAATTAGCAACTCCTGATTTTATATCGTTTTTCGAGAATTCCCCCTAAAAATTTAATTGGACAACCATGACAGCAAGTAGTGGTTCAAATTCTGCACGGAAAATTTATGATGTTGTGATCGTAGGGGCGGGTCCAGTGGGCTTAGCTGCTGCAGTCGGCCTCCAAAAGAGAGGCGTCAACAATATCCTAATTCTTGAGCAGGCCCGAGAATTTCGGAAGGTTGGGCAAGTGATTGATGTGCTACCCAACGGATTAAGAGCTATAAAGTATATTGATTCTGAAGCTTACACGAAAATCAAAGACATTGCAGTCAATGTCATTAAACCCAGTGAAGAACCCGAAAATTCCTCACCTCCAAGTCGTTGGAGACAACTAAATCTAAAGGGTGAAACCACCCGTTCCACCCCCACTGATTATCAAAGCTGGTTAGATCGCTATGGTGAGGGACGAGCAGCAGTGCTTTGGTTTGGCCTGCAAACGGCACTAAGAAGCCTACTCCCCAAGAATCTTGTCCAAATTAATCATCGCTGTGTTTGTGTTGAAGAAGAAATAGGATGCGTCAGGATTGACACACTTTCTGATACCAGGTTTTCAGCCAATCCCTTTGCATTTTGGGATATGGCACCATCAAATGGAAATACTGATAAATCGACTCAAGAACATCACGGATCAGATTGCAAATCCATCTACGCCAAGTTAGTTATTGCCGCAGATGGTATCAATTCAGCGATTCGCCCAGTTCTATACAAGAAAATTGGATTAAGTAAATGGGGGAAACCTCAATATTCTGGTTTTTTAGCTCTTGGATCAGAGATTGAAAATGTTCCAAGTTCTATTCTTGATGAATTAGTTAGCACCTATATCCAAGGAGATCATTTTGTCACAGTTAATAACAACTCTAAGGAGAATGATTTATCTGCATCGAAAATGCTGCGTATAATCTTAATTCGTCGATCAAAAAATTCGATTAGCTATCTATTTTTTGCTCCAATAAGAGAAGAAAATTGGCAAGATAAGTCACCGACTGAAATTCTTAAGACAGGGATCGAAGCGCTTGAAAGTGCTGAATTTCCATCTGTGTTTACAGAGCTATTAAGTTTGACAAACGTTGAGAAACTAACTCATCGCCCGCTTTTTATCTACCCCACTTGCCATGATGACATTCAACTGCCTTGGAGTAATGGGCGCATTGTTTTAGCTGGGGATGCTGCTCATGCGATGCCTCCCTTTGTCGCACAAGGAGTTAACCAAGGATTTGAGGATGTGGCTGTCCTCGTGACGTTCATAGATCGATTGATAAAAGAGCATGGCTTGGAGGACGAACATGAGATCGATAAGGTTTTTGCAAATTATGGGCAACTTCGCAGATCTTTTGTTCAACAGATCCAAGCAGCAGCAATGGACAATAATCAATGGTCTCAACAGCAATGGGATGAATTTAATACTGTTGTTTATGGCCGCAAATATCCCTCTGCAGTTACTCTCGGTGAGCAAGAAGCGCTTGCAGTTTAGTTCCGTGATTGAGCGAGATATTTTAATGCTGAAGTAGGTATCACACAAAGAATGTTAAATCAGTTGATCCGAAGAACTAGCCCTTTGGCTCTATCTCTAAGTTTGTTTAATGCATCATTGGCATTTGCTCAAGTTAATCCAGATAGGACAGTTAATTCTCAAGCTGTTATCCAAGGAAATACCATCAAAATTGATGGAGGAAAGGCTAAAGGCAAAAACCTCTTTCACAGCTTCCAAAATTTTTCTGTTTCTACGGGTAAGACAGCATTCTTTAATAATCAAACGAGTATCGCCAATATTATCAGTCGTGTGACGGGTAATTCTGCTTCAGTCATTGACGGCACCTTCAAGACGAATGGTGAAGCCAATCTATTTTTTCTCAACCCTAATGGGATAGTTTTTGGAAAGAATGCTCGATTAGATATCGGTGGCTCATTCTTGGGGACTACAGCCGAAAGTATTGAGTTTGCTGATGGTTCTCGATTTAGTGCAACTACTCCGCAAAGCTCCAACCTATTAACGATATCAGCGCCGATTGGGATTGAACTCGGCCAGAATTCAGGCGAGATCCGTGTAAATAACAGCGGCCATCAAATCTCTTCTGCATTTTTTACACCCACATCTAAAGATGGCAATCCGGTTGGCCTTGAAGTTAAACCCGGAAAAACTTTGGCTTTAATAGGTAGTGAAGTTTCCCTTGATGGCGGGATAGTCTCTGCCCCTAGCGGTCGATTAGAGGTTGGAAGCGTTCAGCAAGGCCAGGTTTCTTTTAATATCAGCCGCCCTCAATGGACATTTGATTACAATCCAGTTACTACCTTTGGCGACATTACTTTAACAAACCATTCATTGTTGGATGCTAGCGGGCAAGGTGGAGCGTCCTTGGGCATATTTGGAAGACGTATTCTGTTTCAAAACCATTCATTGGCTTTAATACTGAATCAAGGTGTAATCCCTGACAAAGAAATAAGAGTGGAAGCTTCAGAATCAATCATTGTTAGAGATGTTTCATTGCTTAACAAGATACCAACAGGAATCTATTCTGCGACACTTAATTTTGGTTCAGGCGCACCATTAACCCTCATTGCTCCGTCCATACTCATTAGAGATGGAGGACTCATAGATACACTGACCTTTTCTCCAGGAGAAGGAGGGAGCATAACGGTTGAAACGAGTGACTTGCTCCAGGTTGATGGAACGTCACCCGTCAACCCCCAAAGTATGACATCAATCAACTCGATCTCTTTTGGCCCAGGAGCAGCAGGTAATGTTGACGTTAGCACCTCTAAATTAGCCATAAGCAATGCAGGTCGTTTATCTTCCATTACTTTTGGGGAGGGTGCGGGTGGAGATCTCTCAATCAAGGCAGATTCCATAGAACTCTTTGGCTTTGAGCCGATATTTCAGCAAGGGTCTGTACTTCAGGCAAGTACGCTCGGGAGCGGAAATGCTGGAAGTCTGACCATAGATACATCCACGCTAGTTATTACTGATAGTGGTGCAGTTAGCGTGACTACGCTTAATGCTGGAAACGGTGGCAATTTGACTATAAATGCCAGAGATTATATTGAAATCGATGGGGATGGGCCAGATACGAGGAGAGAAACTATTATTACTGCAGAAGCCTTTCAAATTGACCCGTTAATTCAACCTTTTTTCGGTATACCCTCTGTCCCAAGTGGAGATGCCGGGAGTATAACCATTAAAACGCCTCGTCTATCTCTTAAAAATGATGCTCAGGTGTCCGTTCGTAACGAGGGGACGGGCAATGCCGGAGAACTAAAAATTTTTGCTAACACTATCAGCCTTGAAAACAAGAGTTCGATTACCGCCACGACCTTGGGTGGTGATGGGGGAAATATTGTGTTCGATTCGGATTTTATTCTGCTGAGGGACAGTGTAATAACGGCCTCAGCGTCACAAAAAGGCACAGGAGGGAATATCATTGCCCAAACGGATTTATTTGTCGCTCTGGGAGAAAGTACTCTGACGGCAGAAGCTGAACAAAATCTCGGCGGCAATATTTTTATCACATCTAAGGCCGTTTTCTTTGGCCCAGAGGTTGACCTCAGTGTGTCCTCTGATGCAGGTCTACAACTAGACGGCAATATCAGGATTGAAGTTGAGGAAACGAATATAGGGGATACCGCTGATCTAGAGACTGATATTGAGACATCCCCTGAACTCGTCTCAGCTTGCAACCCAAGCCAAGGGCGCAGCTCCTTTGTGGTCCTGGGGCCAGGAAACCTAAAGGCAAAAGCTCATCATCTCGCTACCACTGATGTACTGTGGAATGCTTCTCAGATGGAGTTGGCGTCTAACTCCGAGGACAGTCAGACCGATCCAGATCTCCCCATCCTGCAAGAGGCTATCGGCTGGGAAAAGATTGATGGAAAGATTGTCCTAATCGCGGAACATCAAGACCAAACGACTCAAATTGCATCCCAACCTGCAACCTGTAACAAGACATGAAACTCAACACTTATCTCAGTCTGCTTTTATTGATTCTTGTTCCATCACAAGCCACCGCTGTCACCTCCTCCCCTAGAATCCAGCAAGGAGACAGTCTTGTTCAAGAAGGATTGCAATATCTCAATACCAATCAACCTCAAAAAGCTTTACAGCGTTTTCAGGATGCAGAATCAGTCTATGAAGATGCCCAGCACCCCAACGGCTTTAACGGTGCTGTGATCAACCAAGGCATTGCTCTAAAGCGGCTGGGACAATATTACCGGGCTTGTTCCGTTCTAACTGAAGTCCTAACCTTAAACCGCGAAATTTGCCAGAGACAGCCAAGTAACTCCCTCTCCATTCCAGACTTGGATGAGCTAGGCTTGGCACCAGAACAACAACTTGCTGCCCTTCAAAACTTGGGCAACAATCTTCAACTGCTTGGACAGCTTGAGTCCTCCGTTACGGTTCTCAAGCAGGCTACAACCGTAGATCCAACCCACCCTGATATTATCCTCAGTCTCGCCAATAGCTACCAATCCCAATACAAAGATGCGATCAATAAACTGTCGATATCCATTGATCCAACCAGTGAAGCGACGGCCACTAATACGGCCCAGGAAAAGGCTTTAGAAGCGATTTCCTTATACACAAGCCTTGACTCTAGACCGTCTCATCGGGTTCATGCTCAACTGAATAGCCTGCAACTGATTCAACATCTCGGCAAAATAAATTCGTCTAGTTTACGCCCTGTTTATCAGCAATCCCAACACCTCATCAAGCCGTACATTAGTAATCTAACCTCAACTGATTTCGGCCAATTTCATGAGGTGGATGCGGTCAATCTTGAACTTAAATTGAGTGGCTTACTGAACGACCTAGGAATGACTGGAGAGGCATTTCATCATGCTAGATCAGCCCTTGCTAAAGCCAATATCTTGCAAGATTCCAGTTTGAGATCCCAAGCGTTTGGAACTCTCGGGAAAATTTATCTGGGAGTCGATCAGCTCAAAGACGCAAAGAAAGTATTTAGTAAAGCACTGAAACTTGCTCAATCTTCCAATGACGATAGCCTTGCCTATCAATGGTCTTGGCAACTCGCGCAGATATACCAACAATCGGGCCAGAGAACTCATGCGATCGCAGCTTACGATACAACAATCACACACCTGAATCAGGTGCGAACGATGTTGATCTCCGCGAGTTCAGATCTTCAGTTCAGCTATAAGAGCAGCGTTGAACCCGTCTACCAGGAATACATTAAGCTCCTGTTGTCTTCACCTTCGCCAAATTTGCAGCTTGTCTTGGATGCTCACCAACAGCTTCAAGTCGCTGAGCTGGAGAACTATCTCAAATGCGGGAAGCTCGTAGCTCAGTCTAGTGAACAGCAGGCGTCCTATACTGCCACAATCCATATTTTGGATCTCAATGGTCAAATTGAAATCATTGCTCAAACTCCAGAGGGCATCTTTCGTCACCAACCTGATTCAAGCATCGTTCAGCAGGAGTTATTTAAACTCCTAACCCTCTTTGATGGGGATTCCGTAGAAGAAATTTCTGAAGCCCATTTTTTGAGGAATGCACAGATCCTCTACAGTGAGCTAATTGCTCCCCTCAGTGAACATCTACCCCCTACAGGTGATTTACTCTTTGTCCTCGATAGCAGGTTTCAAAATCTACCCTTAAGTCTGCTACATGATGGTCAGGGGTATTTAATCCAGAATTACAGCGTCACGAACTCCCTAAATACCTATCTCCAAACAAGTCAACCCAGGAGCATAGATTCACTCAAAGTTTTGTTTGCAGGGCTTTCTCAAGACGCTCCTAGCCTAAACAAGCCAAATGTTCCAAGTGGTCTGCCCGCATTACCTGAAGTGGAAGATGAGCTGCGGGAAGTTCAAAAGCTCTCTCAAAAGGTCACTTCCTTAATCAACAGTGATTTCACAACAGATCGTTTGAAAACAGCGATCAACCAAGAGACACCCATCGTCCATATTGCTAGCCATGGACAATTTAGCTCAGATCCCCAGAAAACCTTTCTTTTGGCCTACGACGAACCGATTAATGCTCAAAGGCTTCACGATTTAATCAACCAGAAAAGTGAACTAGGGCAAGCCACACTAGAATTACTCATTCTCAGTGCTTGCGAGACCGCTAAGGGGGATAGGCGATCTGCACTGGGTATTACTGGTTTAGCTATTCAAGCGGGTTCAAAAAACACCCTAGCGTCTCTTTGGTTAGCGGAGTCACGAGCAACGACTGAACTGATTACAGCGTTTTATCAGGGCCTGAAGGAGGGGCGATCTAAAGCTCAAGCACTGCAACAAGCTCAGTTAAAACTATTGGAGTCCAACGATTACTGGCACCCTTATTTTTGGGGTAACTTCATACTGGTAGGGAGTTGAGCCTCGTCCGCTCTGGGTGCCAGCTCAGGTTGTCCGACTTGGGTATAGCGATCAACGAGCAATCGATTAAGTTGGTAGTTACTCTGTCCCCTGTCTCGTAAGCTTTGTAGAATCCCAATCGATTCACCCAGTAGTTTGTACGACATATAAACAGCATCTAACTCTTTCGCTGCCTCGACTGGAGATAGGGAAAGTTGGTGAATTGCCGTAACTGCTTCATATACTAGGCTGATTTCTTCTTCATACAGGAGATTGAGTTTTGCCCGATCTGAACCAATGATTTTCCCGTTCTGATAAGCGTAAACCGTCACATAATAAGCTTTGCCATACTCTAATGCAGGCCAGCTTTTTGGATAGTTTAGACGGTGCCCTGAACTCACCCTCTGCTTCCAATTGCCGTTAGGGCCTTTAAGGGTCACTTCATAGTGGGTGCTTCCCTTCACTGGTTTCCATGCAAAATTAGGGCGAAGTTGCATGATCATGGTCCCTAAAGGCTGGACAATGCTTAATTTCCCTTCTTTGTCCGTTGTTCCCCGTGACTTTAAGTATTTTAAGCGGCCTTTACGCTGAAGTCTTTTCGGCCCTGAAGAACAGAGACGGCCTACTTCCCCCTCTTTACCCTTTGAAAGGGATTTGCCATTGTGGCATACAACAAGCGGTTGTTCGCCTGCAATCGGGCGAACCTGATCACCAGGGCAGAGCAAACGTCCCTTAGCATGGCGTTGATCACCGGAAGAGATGATGCGTGCCACCGTTGTAAGGCATCGGTTCGCCTGGGACGGAGTTTCCCCAGTTTCGGCATGAGAAGTTTCAGATATTCTACAAAAAGAGAATAATATGAAAAAATGCTATGAAGGTTTTTTTAAAATGCACTCATTTAATATAAAAAGTTTTTAAATAAATTTTTATACATCTTGCTGAATTTAATATTATCATTCCAGGCGATCAACGAATTCTTGTTTCCAAGTCCAAACTTCTGGTAATTCAGAACTTAAGAACAAACACAATTGTAAATTCGATTTAGATGGCAAATTCAATTGATTCTTAGCCTTAGCGAGTAGACATTGGGTGCTAGCTTCATTTGCCTCTATTTCAACGCTATTTTCTAGGTTGAAGACCGCTTTATTGTATTGTTCCAGTTGGAAATATGCCCATCCTAGGTTTTTGTACAAGGATGCTTTATTCTGAATATTCTCGACTTTTTTGAGTGCTGGAGAGATACTTTTTACAGCTTGCTGTGGTTGATCGTCTAGAATATCTAACCTTGCCACGTTGTTAATAGCAGCGACAAATTCTCCCTGGCTAACCTCAATTGATTTCTGATAATAGAAACGCGCTTCCGTGAAGTCTTGAGCATCATCATAGATGCTGGCTATGTTATAAAAAATTACTTCATTGTTCGGCTCAATCTTGAGCGCTTTTTTGAAGTTTTCAATAGCGCAAGGGTATTTTTTCAATACTTGACAGACTGCTGCCAGGTTGTTGTAGGCCGCATAATCGCCGGGATCAAACTTGATTGCCAGTTCATAGTTCTGCTGTGCTGCCTCTAGATTATTCGCCCCTTCGCTTTCACCAGCTATCCTGAAAAAATATCTGGATAGACCTATCCTCCCTCCTTGAAATACACCAGCAACAAATAGAACTGCCAGTACCACCGCACTGATCTTGAATGGAACAGATTTGACACGGCGATACCATTTGATCCTTTTAGGAAGCTGATCAAGTTGATCTAATATATCTCCCGTTGTTTTTGGCCGTTTCTTGGGTGAAAGAGCCATCAATTTATCAATAAAGTCGGCTAAGGGGGGATCAATATGGGGGGCTTTCCCCCTCCAAAGCAGCCTCTTGTTTTCCCCATCTAGAGGAATATCGAATAAATCTAGTCCCGTAACTAGGGTTACAAATGTGCGGCCCACCGCATAGAAGTCAGATTGCGGAATAGCACGTCCATTAACCTGTTCAGGAGGAGAGAACATCGGAGTACGAACGATTGTGATTTCATGTTCCTTGTCAAAGCCTGTTGGCTCACCCGTACCAGAGAGCTTTGCTAGATAAGTTTCCGTTACTTCTCTAACACCACCAAAATCAATCAGTGCTAGTGTCCCATCATCCTTGAGAAGAATGTTAGACGGCTTGATATCTCGATGAAAGAAACCACAATCATGCACCTGATGCAAAAGCACAAACAACTGCTTCAGCCAATCTAAGGCTTTGTCTTGAGAGATTCGTCCATTCTCTTGGATCCACTTATCGAGATCTTGACCCTCTAGCTTGGTCATTAAGATGCAGTACAGCGGAAACCCATTACTCGGTTGAAATTCAAAAAAATCACCCAAGTCTGCTTTTGGAAAACCAGGGGAATTGAGCATCTGAAGCGCTCTGATTTCCCGCTCCAGCATCTCAACTCGTTTATCATCAACTGTTCTCAGTGTTTTGAGAACTCTTCGGCCAGGAGGAATCGCGTAAGATCCTTTTAGATCCTCCACCTCAAAGACCTCTGACTCTGATGGCATTAAATCTGTGACTTCCCTCAAGGGATGCAGCAATCGGATCCGATCATTGATCAGCAACGGTGTTCCGCAAGACTGGCAGATTTCTTCTTCGTCTGGATTTTTGCGTTGGGAACACCAGGGGCTAATACAGAAGCTCATTATTACGCAGGTTGAGACTGAGAGACGAAAGTATTAAGAGAACTCCGCATCAGCACCTTACGAGTAGCTGGGGGAAGAATAAAAGTTGCCTCACCCGTATTCGGGTCTTCGTCAGATTCAATCAAGGACATCCCCTCCCACTTCTCCAAAGCCTCAATCAATTCTGACATTGAAGCCGTCTCGCCATCAGAAGATAGTCTCGCCATTAATTCACTGAATGCAATCCACTTTGGGCTATCTTGATCTGACTGAATTAATATATCTAGTATTCTAAGCTCACACAGACTGAGCTGTTTCATCCTGTATTCCTGAATCACCCGCCTGACGTAATCACTAGCAAAAGAAGTTTTGTGCAGCATGAAGGATTCAAGCTTACCGCCGCAGAACCGTTTGATTCGCTCTGCGGCAAGTAGTAGCAGTTGAGGGTTTCCTCGATAAGAGTCAATTAATTTCTTGCAATCAGATTCACCTTGAATCCCCTGAGCTTTTAAAATTTTGAGGGCATCTTGATCGACTAATCCACTTAGCTTGATTGTTGTCGCTGGTCTTTGGATTCTAGCGAGTTGCTGAACAGTTTTTACGGTATTGCGACTAAGGATCAACAGAGAGCTTTCATGCCTTCCAACACAGAATTGCTGAGCTATTGTCTGAAAGCCTCTATCCTCTTGTAGTTCAATAGAGCCACAGTCGATTACAAACAGAGATCGTTTTTCTTGGATCAGGGTTGAAAATTCCTGATCCTTAAGATGAGACTCCAATAGTTCGCCTACTGTTTGGCCGTAATGAAGAGACATCCATATGATTGTCTGAAAATCAGGTTGATGTTTTGAGTCAGTGTTCTGTACATACATAGATGCCAAAGCACTTTTTCCAATACCAGCAGCACCAATTAAAGCTACAAAACTATTCTGGGTTAAGGTGGCAGATAAATTTAGGAGGTCATCATCTCTCCCGTAAAAGTGGGGAACGCTCGGGGGTTGATGGCCTAGAGCAGGAGCATTGGATATTGAGTGACTAACTTGCTGTGAAAATGCTCGCTGAAGGGGAATTACTGAAGGGGAATTGCTGGAGCTTAGTTTACCCTGCTGATCTAGTTTCTCAAATACCAGCCGCAAATTTTTTCTTTTTTATTTCTATATCTAGCTCTTTAGATAAAAAATTTCCAGATATCTGGACCCACTTTGCACGAAATATACCCACGACTGGATGGATCTCCACAAGGATGATTGTCAATCGCTTGAGCGACCGTAATATCTTCCCAAGCTGCTTGGATGGCTATTTCTCCAGGAACACTTAACTTCTTCCCCTTCTCGATCAGATACAACTCATTAATGTAGTTTTTAGCTTTCTCGAAATTCATTTGTCGCCTAACGAAATGATTTAAGGGACCAAGCACATCTAAGTTTACACTTCACTTATATAAATTCCTATGGTTTATTGCATTTACTTATCCTTCCGGTTTACTAAATTACATATGTTTACATCAAGAATTTGATAGTGGCATGAATATGGTGTATAAACATCGATGAAATATAAATTTTTTAAGTCATAAGTTTACTCATATTTCAAGCCACTCTAGCTTTGTATATGTTTTAAGTATAAAATCATCAAAACTTACAAAATCAATCCCCCCACTATTCATGGCTTGATATCTAACTTTGCAATAGAAACAAATAGCTCTCCAATGGCTGTACGAAAGCCTTAGAGAGCTAGCGATAAACCTATAACGGAGGTTTACATCAAAATGATAGGCACCATCACTCTAAACAGACAAACCATATTCCTAAAACCAGTCCTAGACCTAATTAAGGTCATATTCTTGAGCTGGACTGCCCAACAAATATCACAGCCTTGCATATATATGAATTATTCTCGGTGCAACTGTAGCCTAATACCGAGATGCAGCATCAGTCATAGCTCAGGATTACTTTTAAAGTATTTTCTAGTCAAAACTATCAGAGTCTTGTTGCCGCAATTGCCGCCACGAGCAAGTCCCACATCCTGACAAACGTTTATCGGTAGAAGTCTTTGATGATGCAAGACATTTCAGTCAGCCAAAGTTAATCATCGAACTTCACTTTTCCTTCTGACTCAGCTCTTTCTACTGCTTCCTCAATTAATACCGCTATCCAGTTACTAAGAGATCTGCTCTCAGACTCAGCAACAATCTCAGCTTTAGCCTTCAACTGCTCCGAAATATAAGCCCCTACTCTAGGCTTGTTTGTCGGCATACTTCTAGATTTCATAGACCCTGTGAGCATACTAATCGCTTTCTTATAGATTCAGATCAAAGTGGTTCTACTGTAATACTACTTCTGTTAGTATAAGTAGATGCACAGTAGTACTACTAATAGATAGCTTACCTCCTAAACAAAAGCGACCCCCTAATCCGCCACCAAAACGAGATTAGAGAGCCTAGAACCCATCAAAAGGTCATATATCAATGATAGGCAACACGACCTCTAAGCCCAAAATCCCCATAACCCAACAGCATTTCAGCGACATACACTGGGCAAGGATCCCCTCACAATATTTCTTCAACGTGATTCTGGCTTGGTTTTCTCCCACCAAACGAACTGATCACCAACCAAGTCCAACAAAGATAAAGATCGGCAACAACCAACAGAGTAGACCTAGGAAATACCCAAGTTCACTCCTAAAAAAGAATTTATCCGTCAAACGATTATTTAGAAGTCTTTTAGCCAGATTACCCACAATTCCCTCCTGCTCTCTAACCACCTTCTAAAACGCTCAGAGAGCCACTGACCTCAGAAACCCAACAGTGCTTCAGCGCAATTCTAAATTTCATAATCAATGTGGCTCTCTAACCACCTTCTAAAACGCTTAGAGAGCCACTAACCTCAGAAACCGAAAAAGAATCTATTGAGGTTAAGCCTATGGTAGGCGTTACTTCGCGCAACCTGCAATCACAAAAACCCGAACTTCTTACCCGTGATGAAGAATACGATCTGATTCTGAGAATCAAGGCTGGGGACGAGCGGGCATCACGTCAGCTTATTCGTAAAAACAAAGGACTGATCACCAAAGAGGTCAAGCGCTATGGTTTTCAAGTGGATCACAGAATCTTAAACTCTGCTGGAGAGATGGCTGTCGTCCTAGCTGCAAGAGGATTTAAATTGTCTACTGGCAATAAATTCTCAACTTATTTGGTGCCAACTCTTTGGTCTGAAGTTCGAGACTGCTTCTGTAGAGAGGCAGGGATTAGTCGCAATACACTAACCAATCTTCGCAAAATATCAAAAGTCTCAACCGCTCTTAGTCAAGAGTTAGGCAGAGAGCCAGCCCTAGAAGAGATTGCAGAGCGCAGTGGATTATCTCAGAAGCAAATCTTGACTACCTGGCAACATAAGGCTTTTGTTCAGCCCCTGAGCTTTAACCAAAGGTTTGACGATGATTGTCCTGAATGGCTAGATTTTCAGATCGATGAAACTGTTGATCCTTGGCGCACCTCAGAAGAGGCCGAAATTCTAACCACTCTTGATCAACTCCAAGGTGAGGGTCACTTGGAAGATCGCCAGGTCTCAATGCTGATTGCTAAACACCAAGGCTATAACAACCGAGAAATCGGGAAACGGCTAGGGATATCCAGAGAGCGAGTACGCCAGTTGGTTAAAGGAGCAAAGGAAACTTTGTCAGCACTGGCAACAGGAACCCTGAAGACAATTACTCCCGTATCCACCCCCCACAATATTGAGCCAGTTGGCGAGGGTGATCAGTTACCTCTCGACCTACCTGCACCTAAAGAAGTCAGAGAACCTGCCATAAAACGAGTTGACGCCTCACGACTAGGCGGGAGAATCGGCAAAGCCATTCAACAGATTTTCAATCAGACACAGGAGGAATTTATTCATGAACCTGGAGAACTAACCCATGCTCAGAAACACATTTTGGTTTTTCGTCGGCGTAGCAATCACGGGGCTGCTGATGTCGCGGGGCATCGACTTACCCCAGAGAATCAGCGATGCCGTCAACTGGAGAGAACTCAAGACGATTGGAGAGGATATCTGGGATTCAGCCCAGTAATTCTCCGTATATTTTTGCTGTCATTAGCGCTTATATCTCATGCTATTAGAGGATTTCAGCACAATGATAAACCGAAAGAACGGAGGTCAATAATGTCGTTCTTCACTACAGGTGTAATGCAAGATGTTGGGATTGGATACAGGAGAGAACACCCTCGACCGCCGAATGATTCTCCAGATTTCAATGAAAGTTTGCCCTGAACCAACAACGAATTACTTCATTCTTATCCGAGGAATTGACCCATTTCTTCCTTATCGAATCATGCTGCCTCAGATCCTGAAACCCTTGATGATCTTTTGTTTTAAAGCCTTTGCGTATTGAGGGCTGAAGCGTAGTATGGTTCACTAAGAATCCCTATATTTTTCCCCGGAGGTGACAATGACCTAAAAAAAAAGGAATCCCAGCTACGCAAATAGCTAGGGATCCAGGAAAAAACTAAATATTTTTTCGAGATGGCGGGATCTAACTGAAAGTTTTAGCGGACAAACGTTAGTGACCCACGGGGTGTGTTCTAATTCTAGTGCAGCCTAGTTTGTGCTGCAAGAATTTTGTAATTGAACTTTACTTACCACACCTCTCTATCTCGCTACTGACAAACGATAGAGGGACTTTTCATGGTTTCTATATTTTTATTCCCCGAGCCGCTAATGGCTTGGGAATCGACCTTTACACCTATGCATCAAGGAGGCAACCCATGACCTCCACTCTCATAGATCTCAATTCAACTCAACTCGGCTTTGGCTCCTCAACGAGAAGCACCTCGAAGCTGACCCCTTTCAAAAGAAGTAACCATTGCCCAATCTGTGACTCTAATGATGGACGATGCAGTAAAGGCGACGAAATCATCCTTTGCCTCAACGAAACCTATGATGTCGGTATAATCAACGGCTATCAGTTCCGCAAGCTATCGAAAGATAACACCTGGGGTATTTGGGCACCCCACACAGGCAAAGACTACAACTCTATTGACTGGAAAGCCCGCAAAGCCATCCGCGATCAGAAGGCCGATGAAGAACGTCGCCAACGCATTGCTAGGGAACTGCCCCCCCCACTCCGAGATCAGCAGTACCGAAAGTTACTCTCTGATCTATCTCTTTGCTCAATGGATCAAGGAGACTTGGATCGGCGGGGCATGTCCCAGGCTGAAATCAAGGGTTTCGATGCCGTCTCCGTGGGCCAGTTCCAAAGAGTTAAAAACTTATCCTCAGATCTACCCGGTGTTCTCCCCGGTGGCATCCTCAACTCTCAAGGGGGCTATCTCTGGCCTCTCTATGATGTTCACGGTCAAATCGTGGCCTTGCAATTGCGGAAGCGGAATGTTCATCAGGACAGCCGCTATATCTGGCTATCCAGCTCAACTCGTCGCCATCCTGACGGCAATGGTCCTCACGTTAATGGTGAGATTCCCTTAGCCGTCTACAAGTCCTTTGGTCCCTATTCGCGGATTGCCCTTGTGGAAGGAACTGGGGTTAAGCCCTATCTCCTCTCTCAACGATTACAGCTCCCCACCATTGGTGCAGCAGGGGGCATGTGGGCCTCATCTCCTGAAACCTTGAAGGAATCTTTATCAGTCCTATCCAAAGAAGCATCCCAACCCCCGATCATCACTCTCTATCCTGATGCTGGGGCTGTCCGTAACCTCAATGTCTTTCGCCAGTATCAACGGGTCATTCGACTGATGGAAGAGTGGGGCTATGAGGTGGAAGTGGCCTGGTGGGGTCAGAACTATAAAGATAACGCTGTTGATATCGATGAACTATCTCCAGTGGAACTATCTCAGATTGTGTTCAAGCCCACTTGGTTTTTCAACAGCCTGGGGTTGGAATATGAGCTGGGTCAGCTGTTTATGAAGCTGAATGGTCTAACGGATACCCCCACGACCACTATCAACAAGCAATACATTGAACTCTCAGATCTTGGCACGATTGATCCAGGGTCTGTCATCGCCATTGCTTCCATGTGTGGCACGGGCAAGACGGAGATGCTGAAGTCTCTGGTGCAGGGAGTCAAGGGCCAGGTGATTATGCCGGGTTACCGAAACAATCTGCTCTACAACACGGAGGAACGATTCACGTCTAAAGATGCCTATGGTAATACCCTCTACAATCTCATTCACCTATTCCGATTACAGAAGGAATACAAAGGCAATATCAGCATGGGGTTTCGGTCTGAGCGGTCTATCCTGCTCTGCTTCGATAGCCTACTCAAGATTGATGTCGATGATATTGAACCGGATAGCTGCATTATCTTGGATGAAGCCGATGCTGCTCTCTTTCATGTTCTCAGTGGTCAGACTCTGGGGGATCGGCAAAATCAGATCTTGGAGCATTTTCATGCCATTGCCAACCGGGTCCTTGAAACCCGAGGTAATATCATTCTGTTGGAAGATTCCCTGTCTCAAATTCCCATTGACTATATCAAGGGCATTACAGGGGGGAAATACAACACTAAGATTGTCGTCAATGAGTTTCAACCTGCTGATAACTTTCCTACGAAGGTGTTCTCCGGACAGACTTCTCAGTTTCTAGAGAGAATCCTAACGGCTGTGGCTGACAATGAGCGGTTTATCGTCGTCGCCACTTCCCAGGAATTTCTTGAGAAATTGGAGCGGATGATTGCTGATGTGAACCCGGAGTTTGCCAAGGGGATTCTGCGCCATGACCGCAAAACCTCAGAACGACCCGAGAACAAAATCTTTCAGGCCAATCCCACTCAGTTTGTGGAGGAGTATCAGCCCACGGCATTATTCCTCAGTCCAACCGCTGAAAGTGGGGTCAGTATTGATGAACCTAGACTCATTCCTTATTTCAGCAGAGTATTCTGTTATGCCTCATCCAATCATGCCCGCAGTGTCTATCAGCAGCTCTGGCGATATCGGGCCAAGGTCTGTAGAGAAATCTATGTAACTCGGAAGGCTCATATCCCTGATATTCCTTCGATTAAGTCGGTAGAGCAGTGCATTATGCTTCAGTCCAAGTATGGACAGGATGTTGCAGCTTCCATTGACTTAGAACAGCAGTTGATTCATGACCAATCCCCAGAAACGGCTCAGCAGTTGGCGGCACTGAAGGCATATCAGCAGAATCCGAATAACTGTCACAACGTCAGCTTTGCCCGGTATCAGACTCGCTCAATTGCTTCACTGTTAGCCCTTAGAGAGTCCTTGATGCTGTTGTTGAAAGATCATGGACATCCCATTGAGATGGAGGAGCTAAGAGAACGCAATGCCGATATCGTCGAGTCTTTCAGCAAAGTGCGGAAGCAGATGGAGGTGGAAACTGCGGTGATGCTGGGGACGGCAGACGGGGAGCGGTTCACGGTGGAGCAGGCCATACGAGTTATGGGCAGTTCATCAGCCACCTATGCAGATACCTTAGATGCTAAGAAATCCTTGTTGCAGGATGAGTTGCCAGGGGTTGAACTGACCGATGAGTTTATTCACCAAGTCTGTGTGGAGCATCGAGGACGGTTGAAGAGTGCGACTAAGTTGCATTGGATGTCTTATCACCCTGAAGTTGCTGAGGAACTAGACCGGAGGAATTTTATGAAACAGCTTAATAGTAAATTCGTGTTGACCCATCGGTTATCCAATAATCGAATCCAGGTGCAGTTGCTTCGTGATATCGGCGTATTTGATCTAGTGGACAAGTTCAACGTCACCAGTGCTGATTATGAAGCCTACGATAAGGCATTGGAGAAGGGTCGCCAGGTGCAACGGCAACGGCAGTCCTTGAGGTTGGAGGTCAAGGGTTTAGCTGGGCAGATCAGGGAAATTGTTCAGGAGCAGAAGGTCATCCAAGCTAAACTGACCGGGTTGGGCAGGAAGGCCCATCCGAGGAAGAAGACTCTGAAGGGGGGAACTGGAGCAGTTGGAGCAGCAGAAGCAGGCGCTGAAGGACCAGAAGCAGGGTTTGGTGGAGAGAATTGAGCAGAAGACTCAGGCGTTTACCCAGGCTCGATATGAGCAGGTTGAGGCTCGGATGCGGATGGAGATTATGGTCTTTTCGGAGGTGGATCAGCGGCTGGAGGATATCAAGGTGAAGGCGTTGGAATATCGCTATCAGATCTATCGACATTTTCGGAATGTGGTTTGTGAGGGGCAGAGTGCTGTTGCGATCGCCAATAAGCTCATTAAGCGAGTCGCCCATGAGCTGGTGAAGGTGGGCAGTGAGGAATTCGTGAGTCTGTATGTGATTCGCTATTCGGGGAATGAAGTGTACAAAGACCAGATGCTGAAGGCATTTCAGGCGAAGTGGGATCAGAGATTGGAGAAAAATCGACCAAGTTGTGAAATCTGTAAGAAAGATAGTGATCTAATTACAGAAACTAAAAAGCAAGCTGAAATCGATGGATTTGGTCAAGAAAATGCTCAGGAAATCGGGCAATTGGAGGTGGGAAATGATGGATTCTCGGTGGAATCTAAAGTGATTTTGGATGGTGGTGATGGCTCGGGTGCTGATCTGAGTGCAAAATAAATAACTTTGTACAGAAAATATAATTCTGTGCCTTTTTTTCAATTGATTTGTCTACTGAAATATAAATACTGTTGTAATTGAATACATTTGAACTCTAATTTTTTAGGTGTTTAGCAGATAGAGCTATATGCAAAAAAATATAACTCTGGATTGACATGTTTATATTAATATCGATAGCTGAAACGAAAAAAAAAGAATAACAGAATTTAAGTAACCTACATAAACTAGGAACTTTGTTATGGGCAGCTACCAACGCACAACGAAACAAAATGCTGCTCAATCTTCTCAACAACATGCTCCTCCTACTGTTGTTCCCCAACCTCCTCAAGTCCAACAACAGACGATTCAGGCAAAGTCGAATGAAGAGGGCTTAGCTGAACACGCTGAGCGGTTGAGGAAGTTTCAGCGGTTGGGTAATTCTATGATGCAAATGGGTCCACCTAGATTTGATAACGATAAGACCAGTCCATTACAACTGACACCCTTAGTACAAAAGAAGATGGCGATTGGTGAGCCAGGGGGTAAGTATGAACAAGAGGCAGATCGGGTTGCCTTTCAAGTAGTGCAAACCATTAACGCCCCTACTTCTATAGAAAAAAATAATCTAAGGCAGTCGATTCAGCGCGAGAAAGACTTAGAAGGGGTAATGTGCGCGAGAGGTTTTCAAGCTGCCATCCAGCGAAAGCAAGCAATAACAGGTGGAGAAGCATCACCTGATTTAGAGTCTGCTATCAATAGTGCGAGGGGCGGTGGACAGCCATTGGACGCTGAATTGCAGCAGTCAATGGGTCAGGCGATGGGTGCAGATTTTAGTGAAGTGAAAGTGCATATGGATGCCCAGTCAGACCAGTTGAATCAATCGATTCAGGCGAGGGCATTTACGACAGGTCAGGATGTTTTCTTTCGGAAGGGGGCATATCAACCAGGGAGTCGAGAAGGCCAGGAGCTGATTGCCCATGAGTTGACCCATGTAGTTCAGCAAGAGACAACTTCAAGCAAAAAGGAAATAACAAAGTTCCAAGACGATCATGCTGCCTTTCGTAAAGAAATTGCAAATAATAGTATGGAAATAGCAAAGGGTATATGGCCAAAAAGGGGCTCGCGAATGTCTCTCTCTTACATCCAAAGGAGGATACACAAATGGGATGGCTCAGCATGGACCCCAGGTAAGAAGAACCGAGAGGGTAGTAAACCATTTCCGAAAGAGGTCATGGGCGAGGCAATCTATTTTAATGATGTAACAGGCAAGACTGGTGAAACAGAAAAATCTGCTTCAGAGGAGCTAAAAGAATTAGCAATGAAGCCTGGATCATTATCAGAGAATGAGGAACTGGGAGGCCAGGAATGGGAGAAATTGGCAGCGACCTTAGAGGCAGAACTAAATCCAAAAAAATTCGACTGACGATATATCACATAACCTAGGCTATTTCACTTTTTCTAATAAAAATGAAAAATGGAAGTGGGAACGAGGCGGAGACGAATATGATGGCAAATCTGCATCTGAAATAGCTGCCTTTCTTAAGAAATTTATGATAGGCATAGGGCAGCTTGACTATATTCGATCTCGTGATTGGTACAAAGATGGAAAATACGGGGTCGAAATCGATGTGAACTACTACGTCAACCGTCCGTTTGGTACCTCCCCTTTGTATTGGCATAAAGATACGGGAGGAGGGAATATTTTTGTCAACCTGATTTTCAATAACCCTGATGTGATAGTAGGTACAGAATGGACAGCCGACACGCAGCCAATGACCAAAGAGAAACTTGAAACGTTGGAAGCGAATATGCCGGAGGAACAAATAAAAGAAATACGTGAAGTGCGTGAAGCAAAAACCCTTAAGGGTCGTGATGAGATATTGACTTCACTGCTGAAAAAATATGGATATGTCTCTTGGGTAGATGAGTTGATGTGGCATTCTAGTCCCTTTATGACAAATAGAAAGAAGTGGGACAAGGATTTAGCAACAAAGGTGATGCAAAAGAAAGTTGAACCAGAGCCATTTATGAAAATGGAGACGGCGACATCTTACGAAGCAATGGTAATCATTAATGAAAATCAAGATACTGTGCTCTACAATTCGCAACGTGAAGCTGGTCCTCTTGATGCCGACAAAGCAGATGGATGGTGGAACCAAGGGTACAACTTAAATGGAAAGTATAAAAAATATGTACTTCAAGACGTTGAAAAGGTAAAGTGGCCCAATTGGAAAGTAAATGAAGCGTTTGGCCACGCGCAAGATGCTGGAGACCCACGGGTGAATAAGCCGAAAGAAATCTTGTCTCCAGCGGGATTGAAGGGGAGAAAACGTGCATTGAGTGATGCAAAGAAACAAAAGGAATTTGCAAAATATGCTGAAAAGGAGACTGGACGAAATTTTCTCCGTACATGGGTGCGAGTAAAGCCATTAGATTAAGAACCCAACAGAGTACATGCAAAAAATAAGAAGTCTATGGCGAAAAGCACAGGCAAGCCCTTCACCAGAATTTCGTTTGAAACGCCTGAGTTCTGTTTCGAGTGTGCCTTGGCTTAGAAGTCCATCTTGCTTACCCTTCCTATGTAGCCCATCGGCCACACAGAGAATGCTCAACACCACGTTATTGTCATGGATCTGATCAGAAAATCGAGGATGTTGGAATCCAGACAGAAACTGAGATGATTTTTGGAGATGGTGATGGATCGGGTGCTGTTATGAGCGCTGTTTAGCCTTCTAATTTGCACCTCAAAGGTCATCCTGCCTATGTTTCCTGTGTAGCTCATCGGCCACACAGGAAATGCTCAACACCACGTTATTGTCAGCGGGTCTGTTGCTGATCCCATCCGTGTCAGCCCTCGCCAATCCTGACACCTCAAACGCGGCGTATCCATTGAAAAAGTCTTGCGCTGGTCCCGACTCCCTCAAAAGACCTTCGATGACCTCCTAGGTTAGTGTCGTCGGTTGCTGAAACCCCTACCGTTAAAGCAAATTTGCACCTCAAGGGCCATTCTGCCTATGTTTCCTATGTAGCTCATCGGCCACATAGAAAATGTTTAGAACAACATTGTCAGCTTTAAGCCTGGTTGTATTAACAGCGCTTCCTGTTTTGGCAAACCCATTAACTAACGCTAGTTAAAGGGGGTCCCCATGCAGCGTATAGCCACAAAACCATTTAGTACTGAACATCAGTACGAACTGATTCAGCGTTATCAATCGGGAGACGAGCGGGCATTCAATCAGCTCCTAGAAGAGAACCAGAAGCTGATCCATAAACAAGCTCAGCATTATTCTCGTTCTCCCGTGCCCTACGAGTATATTTTCCAGGCTGGGGTACAAGGCCTTATGAAAGCTGCCCGCAAGTTTAAGACAGATCGTCGTAAACGCTTTTCTAGCTATGCCGTTCGAGCGATTCGTTCAGCTATGAGGGATGAGCGCTGCAGGCACACAGGCGTTACTCGGACCCATAGAGAGCGAACCGTCAAGATCGGGAACTCTGCTGAGCGGCTATCAAAGAGTCTGGGGAGACGCCCAACCCTCGAAGAGATTGGGGCTGACACAGGCGTATCAACCCATTTGATTGAGGATTCACTTCAAAAAGGGAAGATCGCCGACCCGTTCACCTTGGATCAGTCCTTCTATGAGGATGGTGATTCTTGGCTTACATCTGTCCCGGCTGACGAATCGCCTTCAATGGATGATTTAGACCTCGATCTTTCCTTGATGGTAGAGCGCGGGGAACTCTCCGCTATCCAGGCACAAATGATCTATATGACCTTGGAGGGGTTCACCAAAAAGGATATTTCCTCTCACTTACAGCTAGGTCACACAGAGGCTAAGACCCACTGGAGCGACATTAAAGACGCTCTCGGTCCTCTCCTTGGCATAAATCCCCCCTCAGATGTTCAAGCACCAGCAGTCCAGCAAGACAGCTTTAGTCATGAACCAAAAATAACTATCCCCGACAATTTTGGAGGTATTCAGTTGAAACACGTTCCTTTATCTTTGGTCCCTTTGTTGGCGGTCTTGTCCACTGGAACCGCCCTAGCTGCTTCAATCCCTATCGAGGCAGCAATTCAGGACTCTACGACTATCAAAGTTTCTGACAAAGGAGAGCTACTGAGTTTTGAGCAGACCGATTACCGGGTAGTGGGCGCTTATCCTAACAATCCTAGAGTTATTCGCGTTCTAACATACCCAGACGATGACGGTAAAAACGTTCGCCTGATGTGGACACCGGGCAGTAAAGGGGATGCCTCTGTAGTTCTGTCCCTTCAAGATCTAAACGGACAGAGCAAGAAGTTGGCAATCGATGTCAGACGATCGAAGGATGGCACTGTTAAGACGGCGTTTATCTCTCGTCCCGTCGAGGTCGCTAAGGCACCAGAACCTGAACCCCAACCCCGGCTGAAGTTGAAGCCTACGCCGAAGCGTAAGGTAAACGCAAAACCCAAGCCTGTACAAATCGCCGAAGCGCCCTCATCCCCCATCTCGGCACATATGACCCCGGACGGGAAGTTCATACGGCCTGACTGGCCCGAACATTCACCGCCTTTGACTAAGCCGATCACTATCGCGGTTAAATCCCCATCACGCGCTCCATCGTCGGCCAAAAGTCAGCGAGTTTTCTTAGACAAGAGTTCCTTGAATAACTATCAGCTTGCTCACCACCTACTCAAAGGCTTGCACAAGGCGAAGAACAAAAGACATATCAACAACTGGCATCCCAACTATTTGAAAGCCCAAACGATGGCAGCTCTCCTAAATAAAAAGTACTCAGTATCCAAGGCCTTAGCGATTTCTGGCCTATCAGATCTGACTTTTAACAACCTGCTGGGATACGCAGATGTCAAGTGAGCCTAATATCTGTTTTGGAAAATTGGAGGTCACCCATTTGAAGCTTTCAAAAGTAAATGCGCTAAGGAAACGGTTTTTCCAGGTCAAGCCTAAACACGTTGTCTATTTTTCCCTCGTAGAGCTAGCAGCGGGTATCGCCCTGGAAAACACCACGCTGATCGCAGCGGGTGTGGCGATGGTGGTCGGCGCACTGTTTCTAATCGCTCGGGAAAAACCTACACGGAAGGATATTCAGGAAAACGTAAATGACTAAAACCTTACAGGTGAGACGTTCTGCATCGCCCATTAAACAATTCTTCTCCTCTGCCCTTGCAGCGGTAGCCATTGTCTCAGCGTCACAGACTATTTATCAAGAGTCAGCCCATGCTCAGTTCACGGGCCAGACTCAGGCCAGCCAGTGCGATACCTCTAGCTTTATGGTTGGAGACGTAAACGCAGCGATTGACGCTCGATTTTCCGACATCCCCTTTATTTCCGGTCCTCTATGTTCCTTGATGGATAAAGCGGTGCTGGTGACGGTGCTAATTGGCTTCGTGATCCTGATCGTGGCTGGATTTGACAGTCAGCGCAACGAGAAAAAGTTCATGACCGCCCTGTCACCATTTTTCGGGCTTATCTTTGCGTTCTTTTTCGCCTGGATATGGATCGGCTTGTATTCCATTAATACCCAAGGCGGCAACGCTGCGCCCCCTGGAGTCCAAGGAGGCCAACCCTAAATGGACTCTTTCGACACAGAGCAGGATCGCCATAACGAAATTTTGCGTTTTGGCCGTGTCAATACGTGTGTCGGTTCATTGCAACTCCGGGATTTTTCGCCACAGCAGGCTTTCGGAGCTGCAATTTTACTGATCACAGCCACTCTTTTGTGCTTCTTTTTCGGGGTTTCCCTAGTCAACGCAGGAATATTTTTCGCAATCGCTTTTGTGATTTTCCTGATCTGGGGCGGGTCCGATTACACAGAAGAATTGGAGAAATGGTACAAGCCGCAATCGTACTACTCAGAGGGAGTAGCAGCTAACGAAGATAGAGCAATCCCCACCCCCGCATACAAAGGGGAGCGGTACACGGGCGACAAAAAGAATCGTTCCTACAAATGGGAGCGTGAGCTCGGTCTAAGAGGCTTGGTCTCCTATGAGCGCGATCCGTCTATGCCGGGGGTTTATATCGTTGAGAAGCCCTCAGTCCAAAAGCTGGTCAAAGGCGGCAAAAAAGACCATCTAGGTAAGGTGGTCAAAATGGTTTATGGGCTTGAATTGCCCGGTATCTCGCCAACGATGACAGACGGTGAATCCATGACAACCCTCTATCAGATAGAGGATCTGTTTAAGGCATTACCGGACGTGGCTTTTAAGTTCTATTGGGACTCTCAGCCTACGGCTAAAGGATACAAGCAGCAACAACTAGATCTCCTCAACAGTAAAGACCATGACCCGCTATCCAAAAAGATCATTATTGGTCGAGGGAAGCGGGCATCTCGTCTAGAGAAAAAAGGCCTCATTGCTCAAACCTCTTTGCGCCTGTACGTCAGTAAAGAAATCGTATTGGGTGCAGATTACACAGAGGCCCAAGGCTGGAAAGATAAGGCCATGAAACGGGTCTGGCCGATGGTTCAGTCCTTTTCAAAAATGTTTTCCTCTGCGGACACTAAGGAAGCTGAAGTTACCGATCAGACTTGGTTAGAAGCGTTAGACGCTGGGTTTAATACCTGCTATTTACCCGTGCTGAATATGCTGTCTGGCAACACTGGCATGGGGATGGATGCTAAGGCGTTAACCGCCCATCAGCTGTTTGCCTTGGACTGGTCGGATAACCACGCCACTGAACCGCCGAAGTGCCCCCGGTTCAGCCGAGCCACAAACAGAGGTCTGCAGTACGTTAAGACCGATCGCTCTGATCAACATCTAATGTCTATCTTGTTCACCCCAGAACAAGTAGAGGGTAAGTTTGTCCCCACTGTGCCCTTGTTTTCCCAGACATCGGTATACCTTCCCCATCATAAAAAGTGGGCGGGCTGCATTCGGCTTGATCAACAGATATCGTACCCATCCGAAAACGACGGCAGTCACTCTAGAGGCCATTTGCGGTTCCTGGCTAACCAGATGGAGGGGGTTACAGATTTCCGGTTAATCACAGAGATCGTCTCAGTTGATCCGGTGGCTAAAACCAAAGAGATTAAGCGAGGTGTAAAAAACCGCAAAAGACGCATGAATGAAGCGGCTGTAAGAGAGCAGACGGTTGATTTCTCCTCAGACGAGGATCTGCAAGATCTGATTGAAGCGGGTAAAGCGATCAAGTCAGGTGAACACAGCCTTAATGTTGGCACTCTGGTCTGGCTGTACCGAGATACGGAGGAGGAGCTAGACGAGGCCCTTAGAAGCCTATCCAGTAAAAACTTCCCCGGAAAAACCTCTAAGATTTGTCAGTCTCTTCTTAAGCAACGCTACATCGACGGCCTTCCCTATTCCTGGGGTAACGTCCTGTGTAATCCGTACATACGACGATTGCAGTATTTGAGATCCCAGGCAATCCCTTTAATGCCTTTTACTCAGCCTCAAAAGTTAGACGATGAAGGGATCCTTTTTACGGGCAAAAAATCTCACACCGCTTTTTTCCTGGACTTCTTTAACAAAAAGAACCATACGGGCTTGTTTGCTAAGAGCGGCGGTGGTAAATCCATGCTTCTGTTTGAGATCATCGTAGAAGCAGTTATGCGGGACATCCCTGCCCTTATCCTGGATTCACCTAGAGGCATGGGTCTAAGCACCTACACGCCCTTATTGAACCTCTTAAACAGGCTGGGAGTGTCCTGTGCTTATCACAATATCCGGGATGCCTTTTTCAATGTCTTAGACTTCACCCCTGGCCCTTCCTTGGATTTGGAAACAGCTCAAAATCACCTCGGCTTGCTCAATGCGATTGTAGTTGGCACGAGAACAGACAATCCCTTGGCCGATACGATTGATTCACTCTTGGGACAGGCCCATGATGCATTCTTTAAGACGGTGGACACACAAAACGACAAGCCGATTCTTGGGGACTTCGTAGAGTTCTTCCTAGAGTGGTCTGAATGGTACAAGGCCAATGAAAATCCTGAACGTAAAGAATTAGACGCCCTATCCGATATCAAACTGCAGCTCAAAGGATGCCTTGCCCAACCTTGGGGCAAACGCATTAATGCTCCCACGTCCTTTAGCTCTGATGTAAAGGTCCTCTGTATTGGTCTAACTAATGCTACTGAGGACTCTAAAGAGACGCTAGTTTATGCACTAGCGGGTGCAAACATCATCGATCGTCTGAAGGCAGCGCATGATAGAGCGCTGTTTATTGTCGATGAAGGCTCGACAACGATCCGGTATGAGGCTGTAGCTAAGAAGTTTGTTCGTACCTTCTCTGAGGGACGTAAAGAGGGCTGTAATGGCATCTTTGCCGCGACTGAGATGGAAAATCTATGGCAATCTCCCTACGGACAGGCCATGATATCCAACTTCGATAATGTTCTGTGCGGACTAACAAACGAGCAGTATAGAGAGAAATTTGTCCAGCGAATGGGCTTTAAGTCCAATATTCTCGCTTTCTATCGCAACAAGCCTGATTTACGTAAGATGACATCCTCTTGGTATCTCAAGAGAGAGGACGGCGATCAACATGTCGAGCTGGAATACGGCACCACCCCTTTAATGCTGGCTATCGGAGCGACAGAACCCGCCGAAACAGCCGCAAAGAAACGAGTGATGGCGAACTATGAGGATGAATTAGAAGGATTTGAGGCATTTGCAAAGGAATTAGTCAAAGCATATTCCAAAGGACTTCCAGCAACAACTATCGGTCAAGACCATGGAAAAAAGACAAGCAATCCTACTGTCAGTGATTCTCACCGCATCCCAGCCAGCGCTGCCCGCTAAGGCCCAGATCAGCGGCTTAGACTCATTGTTTACCATCGGGCAGAATATTTTCGGGGGCAACACTGCGCCCCCAGGCAACGAGAAAGACGGGACTTTCCAGCAGCAAACGCCCATTGATACCGGGTCTATCCAGGGCACCAGTCCAGACATTGCGCTACCCACAGGGGGCAATGTGCCCACGACTCAGGCCCCCTCTGCTGACAACGCCTCTTATAGCACTGGGACTGACTTCGACCCGCCTAAATCTAGTTTCTTGAAAGATATTTTCTTAGGGGCTGATCCTACAGGTCAAAGAGAGATATCCCCCACCACTATCAAGTTTTACGACATCTTAGGCAAGGTTAATACGGGGTATCAGACCTATAAGGCGGCAAAAGGGGTTTATCGAGCTGTTCAGGGGAAGAACGTCAATGGCGTTGTGGGAGGTATTGAGAGTATTCTCGCCCTGTACGGCCTGATTGATCCAAATGCAGCAGCGGCAGCGGTAGCGACTCGCACGGGGTCTAGGACCATTCGGACCATTTACAGCCCCCAAACACAACCGGGCCAGCCTTCAAGGATCAAGGAAGTGGCCGCAAAATCAGAACCTCAAACGGCCTATGGTGCGTATTACCGGGGTCGCAACAACAAGGTAGTTAGATCGACAGCGGCTCAACAGTCCTCTGAGATGGTCTTTTCCAAGTCTGGACAAGAACTGATTGCAGCTCAAGAAAAACTGGCTAGTGAAACCGTTGATTTAACCAATGAGGCCATTGCTGATGCTGGGATCTCATCCACGACCGTTCGCCAATATGCTGCAGCATCGGGTGCTTTGACTGGAGCAGCTTATGAGGAATCCGGTAAGGCTCAATCAGCGAATTCAAGCCAACGGGTCTTAAAACATAATTCCCGAATCCTGGGCATTGCCACTCAGCAAAGTGCGGTCTTGAGTAGTCAGCTAACGGAGATTAACGATAACCAAGTGCGACAAATGACAGCCACGGGTAATCTAGTGGCCTTGAAAGGGGTAGAGCTGGACAAATTGACGACTCTACAGGCCATCGGTGCGTCCCAGTTAGTTGAAACAGGTTCTTTGCTGTCTGAGATTCGCTACAACAACGACTCTAATCGCAAGATGGAGATCCGGGAAATGGCAAAAAGTACCAAAAGCTTTGGCAATATTTACGTCCCAATTCCCGACGACCCTAATATCAGCTCGACACAAGCACGGCAAAACTAAATGTTTTACTATTCACTACTTGCTGAGCTGCCCGGTCAGGCATTGGACGCAGCGGCGGTTAAAACGGAGGACCATCTAAAGTTCTGGGCGACGTTTAGATCCTTTATGATCAACGCTGGTGATACCCCCTCTGGGGGGTTTTCGCCTAGTTTGATCGAGCCTATCGTCAGCGCTGTTGTGCTGATTGGCGTCCTTCTATCCGCTGCACAGATTTTTATGGGTGCGGCCCATAAAGATGCAGATATCCTTTCTACGCTTCAAAAGAATTTGCCTCGTCTGCTACTCCTGGGGTTAGTCATCTTCTTTCTTCAAAACAACTATGCCAACGCATACGGTTTTGTGGATGGGCTTTGGAAGTATCGCAACAATATAACGGCTCAAACGGCCCGATATAGAAAGCAGTCTATTACGATAGCCCAGGCGATTGATAATCAGATCTTTGATGCCCGTTTTGGGTCTGAACTGCGGCTACAGCTAGGAATTTGCAACCAGAAACCCAGGCCAGCAGTCTATCTGCCAAACCCGAACCGTCCCGGTCCTGATGCAAATCCACAACCGACTCAACAACAATCTCAGGTATACGATTACCTGGAGTGTCTAGATTTAACTATGGTCCGCATGGAACAGCGGTTGGCCCAGTTAGGGCAAGAATGCCGAGTCCAGAACGGGAATAAATGCGCTCTCGCTATGGCTAAATCTCAAGGCTTAAGAATTAAGGCTATCAATCAGACGAGAGCTGTCCGAAACTTTTACCACGAAGATATCAAGGAACTCCTCTCAGCCGCCGATGGTCGGTTTAAGCCCTTTGAAGAGATTCCCGATGTGGATCTAGGGTTTGTTGCTTTTGATGGCGATGAGCCATTTTTGAAGTCGGTCAGGGCGGGTAACTGGCTATTCCTTAGTTACCTTGAGACGGGCTGGTCTTTAGCGGGTGGCTTTTTCCCCATTACGATCGCTGTTGCGCTTATTCCTGGTCTTTTTAAGGTGCTGGCTGATTGGTTTGTTACGGCCTTGAGTCTGCTGATCGGTGAGAATGTTTACCTGGCCCTGATTGGGTTTGTGGCGATTGCAGCCCAAAGTCCAGAGCTTGAAGATTTTGGGTCACAAATCTTTCTACAGTTCCTGGGTGCAATTGGCCCTCTTGCGGCTACAGCGTTCGGCCTAGGCAGTGGATGGGCGATGGCTAGACAGTACAGAGGATCGGCGACAGGAATTGCCGTGGGTGTTACCTCTCTCGTGACGGGGGGAGGGTTAGCAATTTCTCAGGCTGTGTCCCAGCGCAAGCGTTTACGCCGATGAGCCTAGTATTTGTGTAAGTCAAACAAGGTCGAACGATGGATACTCAACAAATAACTTTAATCGCTACTATTTTCGGCATAGTCGCTCTGTCGTCTGCTGCCCACCGGAAAGTACGCAAAACTAAACTAAGCTGGTTTGTCTACTCGGGTGGCGCAACGATTGTCTGTGCGCTTTTTCCTTTTATTCAGCAAGCTCATTTTGCCTCTAGATGGGGTTTGAGCTGGGTACTGGATAGCTACTCGTATAGCATAGAGCCTAACTTTTTCCTTGGCCCGGTGGGTTTACTAGTTGCGCTAGCCCTGGCAAACAGGTTTTTGCCTAACTTTGGATCTAGCGAGATGGTCGATCTGTTTCAGGTCTGGGCAATACAGACGATCTTGTACTGGATCTTCTGTGTAGTGCTTTTCTATATCCCATTTGCCATTTACTTCTACGGGATTATCTTGGGGATCATTTCGCCGATGGGTCTTGTTGTTCTCTTGATTGCAAGTCAGCCCGATCCCTTCAGATACGAGTCTTCAAGCCGTTCACCTTATCGGAGGTGGTAGAGATGCCAAAACTACTTAAAGCGCTGTTAAACAGCCCGGTCTTCAAGAAATATCTAAACACCGGGATTTTAGTTTTGATCCTGTTCTTCTCATGGGGAACTTGGGTAAATGCTAAGGCCCCTGTAACGGCTCAAGGTCGCATCTATGTTCAAACGGTCGGCGGCAAAACGGTCGAAGCCCTTGCCGCCAATGAGATGCACCGAGAAAAACCCGTTGTTTCCCGGTTTGCAAAGGATTTTGTTTTAAAGTCCTTTCAATGGCAAGCCTCTATTAAGGGCCAGGTCGAGGAGAACGTTACCTATCCCAGTGCATTTCACGCCTATAGCTGGAAAATGGATGAGGAGATTAGGCCTCAGTGGCTCTACTCTCAAGGGCGCAAGTATGAGCAGACTCGATACCCCTTTGCAAAATTCTTTAATGGCAATATCAACGCCATTCCTAGAAGTGCGATGGAACCCGTTGTTAAGGAGCTGGCACCGGGTAAATGGTCAGCGGAAGTTAAGGCCAGTCGTCATTTTTATGACAAAAAAGGCAAAGGGCTGCACTCTGAAATTTTGCACTTTGAACTGATCATCGTAGCCAAAACCCCGGACGTTACCTATCGATGGGGCAGTCCTGAAACCCTGATGGGGCAAGCCTTGAATGAGGCCCAACTAGACGGCCTCAAAATTATTCAAATCAACGATTATTCAAAGGGGATCGCATGACGACTGATCTAAACGTATTCGATGATGATGGCTCCTTTGATGAATATTCGGCAGAGCCTAAGCCTTGGGAAGTAGAGCGGCCTGTTGATCGGATTGAAGTCGAGGCCGAACCCAAGCGTAAGACTTTACCGATCCATATGTCTTCAAAGCTCCAACTCGGTCTCATTGGTGTGGGTGCAGCAGTGGCGTTGCTGACCATTGCCTGGACATTGGGCCTCTTTGATGCGAAAGCTGAGACCGTTTACACACCTGAAGAACAGTCCCGCATGGATCATCTAGAGACAGAAAATAAGCGGCTGCGGGAAGAGAAGGGGGTCGATCAAAGTGCGATGGGGGATAAGACTCTAGCTGCTAATATTGCGGAGTTCCAAGGGCAGCACAAAACCCCAGCCAAAACAATCTATGGCAACGTAAAGCTACCCAATAAGCCCAAACCAGCGACACCGCCCCCCGTTCCTCGACCCAAGCCTGTGAGATCTCAGAACACCGTAAGGGTCCCTCAAAGGCGCAACTACGCACGGTATACGCCCCCTGCTACCAGGGCAGTCCCAGCGGCCAGACCCACTAGGCCAGTGGTTCAAAAGCCATCAGGACCCAGCCTAAACGAGTGCGTGGGTTACCTCGATAGCAATGTGAATGTACCGGGTTGTAGTCAGTACAAGCTATCTAAGAAGCCCGTTGCACCTATCACAAACACACCCCCCAGCTCGCCACCACAGAAGATTCTGCCTAAACCCGTCGCTCAACCTGTCAAGCTTGCCTATGCATCCAAGCCATCGGCACCCAAAAAGTCTAGCTATGAGGTCAATTACCTAGCAGGGGAAATGCAGACACATGAGCAGTTTATAGAAGAGTTCTACGGGTCCGGTGCTTCGTCTAAGCCTACGGCATCCCAGCCGATTGAAGCAAAGGTGATTGATAAGGTGGAATGGTTGGGTGAGCAGGATGCCCAACAGATGATCATCCCCCTCAAAATCACTAAAGGCGATCGCAAAGGTCAAACCGCCGAAGCCAAGATTATCAGCATGAATGGGACTCAGTTTGTGGCCCATGTCACTTCTTTGAATGGTTCCCCGGTCCAGCCTGGGACGATGGAGCTGCGAAACCAAGGCACAAAGTATCTAATGGCAAAAGTCAAAACTCAAGGTGGCTCTAGCTTTGGGAATCGGCTTTTAGGGACTGCCCTAGCCATTGGAGGGGAGGCTGTGTCTGATCAAGTTGGCAACTTTAGAGGTGGCAATCATATTAATCGCCTACTGCCCAGTCAGCAAAGGTCTCAGCGAGGGGGGCAATACTTTGAATTCAAAGGAAACGTTCAAATTGTTTCAGTTTCCCCTTAGCCCCTCCCAGCCCGCAAGCCTAAAATCCCCCCTTGTTAACCAATAGCAGGGGGTTTAGTTTTGCCTCGTATTCCCAAAAGACTTCTATACTTGGCCTCGGCCCTTTTGCTCAGTCAGCCAGTCGTACCCGCTTACGCCCAATCTCAACAAGCAGCGGCGGCATCCTCACAGCAATTGTCTAAGCTGGGCTTGATCTATGATCCACTGCCTCAGCACTTGGCCCCTACGTTCAATCAGTTACCCGGTGCCACGGGTCCGGGGAATGTGACCTTTTCTCAGGATGTCGGATACAACGCCAGTCGTGCTTGGCCTACGGGGGCCTCTTTAGATCAAGTCATCAAAATTGGCGACCTTCAGAATAACCCCCAATTAGCAGGCTTCTCAAAGCTCAAGATTAAAGACTTTTCACAGAACATCGGCACAGATATCGGGGGAGTACCCCTGAAAGATATTGAATTGCTGAATGGCGTTAACTTGCAACAGCTTAATAAGCTCTACAAGCTAGACAACATAAAGGTTAAAGATGCTTTGCCAGCGGTCCAGTTGTTTGTGTCAGCGGTTTTCGATCCACAAGGATCCTTAAAACAGGTAAGAAAAAATGCCCTCAGTACGGGGGCTAAAGTCCTGGTTAAGAAGCTTCAGAAGAACCCAGCCCTTAAAGATGTACCCTTTGAGCGGATCTTAGCGGGGGATTGGCGAGGTTCGATTCTAGAGGGCGAAAAGGTTTTACTTAAGGAAGTAGGGGATAAGATACCCGATCACCTTAGACGGCTTCCCATCGGATCTCTAACGGTCGATATTATCGAGCAAGACTTTACCAGTCTCCAGAATACGGCCATCAACTATGGAGTTAATGAGCTGCAAGAGCTGACCCTAAATGAATTATTGACGGAGTTCCCAGAGATTCAAGACGTACCGTTGTCTGTGGTCTCCAGCCTTGCCAATCAACCCTTAAGTCAGTCCCTACCTAAGTTAGCTGACGCCACCATAGAAGAATTGGGAGTCCAAGATAAGCTGCTCTCTTCTATCCCTGGCCTAGGTGATAGTCCAGTGAGTGCCGTATTGGGGGATCTGATTTTTAGTATTCTTGCTGGTGACGTGTTTGCCAAAATGGATATTGCCTACAGCGGGCAAGATGGGTCTGAATTCCATAATGGCAGGCCCTTGTCAGGTGGAACTAGGAACCAGAAATTTAAGCCCGAACCGGGAATACGATCTCCTACCAGTAAAACAAAAAGCACTAAGGGGATGCCCCGAATTGAAGTTAAACCCGCTGAGGGTGGCTCTACCGTGTTGGGTGGAACTCCTTTGTTGGGTAAAGAATGGATGACTCGGGATCAGAAAGTACCAGGCTGCAAGGGTATACTCTGCACGTTTGGAAAATGGGAGCCTGCAGGGATCAAGCCCGTAAGTAGTTCTTGGGTTAAGTTCTCCATTGGCGATTTAAAGGAGTACGGCGATAAGGCCTTTACAGCGAGAGTCTATGTTGATACCCAGGTCTGTATAAATATCTTGTTTACAACGCATTGCACAGCGCACCTTGTCTCTGTTCCAACGCCTTGGAAGTTAACCCGAAACTCACTTTTTCCCGTGCTGTCAAAGCGGAGAGTTCAGGATCTATTCCCCGGAATTAATGAACAGGGACAGATTAGTAATTTCTGCACTAATGGCAATTTCGGAAATCAGCCAACTGCTAGCAGTAGTCCCCCACAGGGCAATAAATATGGGCACTTAGCCTATGCCGAAACATCAGGGGACCTGGCTCAAGTTACCTCTGTGGATGGGGTGACCAATACCTTAGCCCCGGATGCAGCACAGGCCTTTGAGAATATGGTCGCTGCGGCTAAGGCCCAAGGTCTGGATATTCAAGCGGTATCGGGTTTTCGTTCCGTTGATTTGCAGCAACAATTATGGGATGCCAAGGTTGCAAAGGTAGGATCTGAACAGGAAGCGGCTAAAACCTCAGCTCCCCCTGGACATTCAGAGCATCACACGGGTTATGCGGTAGATGTGGGTAACGCCCGGAATCCATACTTAAATACGGACTGGGCGAAAACCCCTGAATATGCTTGGATGCAGGCTAATGCAGGTCAGTTTGGTTTTGAGCTGAGTTTTCCCCAAGGTAATAGCCAAGGGGTTAGCTTTGAGCCTTGGCACTGGCGATACACCGAATCATCGGCAGCTAAGCAAGCGTTTTCTAATGTGAATAGCTCGACTGCTCAGCAATCCGGTTCAGCCCCCAACCTGGCAAGCCAGCCATCAGGATCGACTTTGGCTCCCAATTTGACAGCGCTTAAAAATGTTCCAGGCATTAGCAATACATCTCAGCAATCAGGATCAACTTTGGCCCCTAATTTAACTGGGCTTAAAAATGTTCCAGGCATTAGCAATACATCTCAGCAAGCGGGTTCAGCACCTAAGAAGAATGACCCGCAGCGCAACATTAGACAGTACCTTGCCCGTATTGCCTTGGGTGAAAGTAGCGGAGGAACAAATATTGGCCCTCACCCCGATACAGGGGCATACGGTGAGTATCAGTTTATCCCTGAGACTCGTAGAACTATTCTCAATCGGTATGGGGTAGATGCATGGTCAACCAATAAAGCAGAGCGAGACCAGGCAACTTTGGCCTTAATCCGCGACTTCTCGGGCCAGGTGGGGACAGATATCATGGGTCTGATTGAAGCGGGGGATTTTGCTGCTGCTGATCTACTGCTAGGTCGCCCCGTGCCTGGCAAAACCAAATACGGCCAGTTTACGAGCCTGCCGGGGGGAGCAGAGGCTTCTAAGTATTGGAATGATCCTGCAACCTTGGCCCAATACGGACCAAGCGGAGATGCAGGCACAAACGCCCCATTGCTGGCTAGTAATTCGATTAATTGCAACCCTGCTTTGCTAGCCAGTAATGGGGCTATCAATTTTCAACAGGGATCGGGCATATCCACGGGCCAGTTTGTTGCCCCCACATCAGGATCACTAACCAGCGATTATGGCTGGAGAATTCACCCTCGCTATGGGGTTCGGTCCTGGCATTCTGGGATCGATTATGGTGCGTCGGTTGGTACCCCGATCCTTGCGTCGGATGGTGGTGAGGTTGTGGATGTGCAATTTGATTGTGTTGTAGGGGATGACGGCTGTGCGGGGGGGTACGGCAACTTTGTGAGAATTCGGCACAACAACGGACTTGAGACGGTTTACGCCCATGCTCATACTGTTAATGTAAGAAAAGGGATGACTGTAGATCAAGGTCAAACAATCGCCACCGTAGGGAATACTGGAGTCTCGACAGGCCCTCATCTTCACTTCGAGGTAAGGCGGGGGCCAGGTTGGGGAGGGCGAACAAATGATTTAAATCCGTTTAATTTCTTGAGGTGAAGCCATGCTTAAATTTTTTTACTGCAATCGGTTTTTTGCTGCTGTTTCCCGTGCCAGCTTTGGCAGAAAGCGAAGCGGTTGATTTCCTTAATCCGTGCATCCAGAAACTCAACACACGGACAACCCCAGCCAGTTCGTTCCGAATTGACGCTCTCTATGAAGGCAGCGACGGTATTACTTATGCCTATGTGATCGCTATTCCAGACGAAGGGGTAAGTTGGCCCGCCGTTGTATCGGGCAATAGCACAGGCTGCGAGATTAATGCTAGAGATCCCATGGGCGACCTCGTAGATCTTACGGCCAAGCTCCCTAAAGAAGCATCTGAAAATCTACGTTTGCGGATACAAGAAGCAATTGAAAGATCTGCTCAGGAGAGACGATAAGCCTAATATGTGGCGCGTAGATATTCCCTACGCTTATGTCAAAACATATCGAACAGCCAGCGTCACCCCCACCCAAGCCTGTGCAACCCAGGCAGTCTTTTTGGTCTATCCAGACTATCGCCATCATGGGGGTGTTATTGCTGGCCTTTTTATTCTTCTCGCACACAGGTACATCCAAGACTAAAACCAAGATTCCCAAAGGGATGCCTGATGCCAGGGTTGCCACTAAAAAAGAGATCGCAGAAGGGATTGCCTGGGGGAGACGCCAACGGGCAGCGGGTGTAATTGGCGAGAAAGCAGTACGCCTTAATCGCGAAACCGGGTTAGTTCTGGCTGATGTTGCACCGGGCGGTGTTATCCCTGGCGCATCCAACATGGGTAAAACCGCGAATGGCATTGGTCCGGTTATTGAATCCCATGCAGAGGATGGGGATACGCTGATAATCGGCGACATCAAAGGCGATCTACTGAAGAATACAGCCCCCTATCTGAGATCGCTGGGCTACAAGATTTTTGTGATTACACCGGGTATCGACTACCCAAATAAACTGGGCGGCACGGAGCCGATCCAGATCAGCAATGGTTTGAATCTGACTGATTTTCTTAAAGACGGTGAGGACGCCGAGGGTGTCTTACAAATCAGCCGCGCACTCAACCTAAATACCACTAAGGATCCAGAAAAGAGGCATCAATATTTTGGCCCTCAAGGGGATGCAGCTCAAGAATTCTCGTTAATGCTTGCTAAGAGCGGCGTTTATGCTGATCTGTTGATGTCATGGGAAATCTTAGGCCTTGATCAGTTAGCTGAACGACTACAAGCCGCTTATGAAGCGGGGGCGATGGATGGGGAGGAACTGCCCTACTATGCATCTCACCGATCACGGGGTATGCGGACCATTGCCAAGGACAAAGGGCAATCCAATCCTGGCCCCACGATCCAATCAACGGCATCTCAAATGCTGGGCAAGTTCATTGGCCCCAGTATCGCCAAGTGTTTACTTAAAACCACCATACCTTTGGACCTGGAAGGCAAAACGGCAGTTTACTTTCGGATCGATGAAGACAATATAGAAGCTTCTGCCCCCCTCGTTGCAACCATGATGCACATGCTGATTCGTAGGAATATCAGCAATCGCAGACAACGAGAGAATCATTTGGCCGTAGTTTTGGACGAGGCTAGCACCTGTCCTTTGCCCTCTCTACATAAGTGGGTGGCACTAAACCGATCTAACGGCCTTGTTGTCTGGTTGGCATATCAGCAAGAAGCCCAAATGCGGCTTATTTATGGGGATAAATGGGAGGTCATCAGATCGAACCTCAGAACGGTTATCGCCTTTAACCAAGGGGGCAGACCGAAAGCTGGGAACGATGTTATTTCAGAGAGCTTAGGTAAACAAACCATCGTCAGTAAGCGCAAAGGTAATAGTAACTCTGATGGTAAAAACACCAATAGCAGTAATGACAATTTCGAGCAGATACCCTTGCTGTCAGCGGATGAAATAGGCCGAATGAATGAAAAAGGTTGCTGCATCATCATCAATCCGGGCTTCAGCTCTCGCCCCTTAATCTATAAAGACAAACCACTCCCCTATGCTTTAGACGGCCCGATCCATGAGGAAAGGCAGCGGCTAAAAAAGGTCTGGGAAGAAGAAATGATCCAGGCTTTGCAAGAACAGCACCAAGCCGACTTTGAAGGGATAGACGTGAAACGAGCGATTGAAGCCCGGACAGAATTGGCTGAGCTGATTTTACCGGAGCCTGAGTCATACGAAGACGATGAAGATATCCAAGAAGTAGCCAAATCCGACCAAGCAATGGAGGCCTTGAGTAATGTCTAATCCTGAAGATCAGCAGATGGACCGAGACGCCGAACGCTTGCAGGGTGGCGTCAAGGAGGTAGCTGAAAACTCTCTTAAGATACTAGCTGAACTCAGTCACCTGGCGGGTTTTAAGAAAACAATAAAAGTAGAGATGTCAGAAGGGCCTCAGAAGGATGTGCATAACGTCGCTGAACTACTTAAGAAAGATCCCCAAGCTACCCCTCAGCAAATACGAGAGACGATCCTTAATGGGCCAGCTATCCAAAATCAGAAGAGCATGGGTTTTGGTCAGTCCAAACAGGAAACCGTAAAAACCTTACGGGGTTATGAACAGCGGATCGCCAAACGGGCGGCAATTAAAGTCATGGATGAGAAGTTAAAGGAAAAATACGGCCAAAATTATCTGCAAGAGTACCGTAACTTAAAGACTAAAACCTCCCAATCCCAAAGCCAACGGCACAGACCCAAGCAAGGACCAAAACAGGGGCCAGAACAGGGGCCGAAGCCAGGACCATCTTACTGATCGGAGCAAGCCTAATATCAATCTCGTAACCTAGCTAGGTTTTGATTTATGCCAAATTTCGACTCTTTTTATGGGGCGATGAGGGAGACAGAGAATACTTTGTTTGCCTTATCTCCTGTCCCTTTGGGGGTAGTTAAAGCGGGGGTTCAACAGGTGGCGGTCCCGTTGGCCGTTACTGCCGCAGCTTCCCACGCTCCCCTAGTTGGCCCATTGGTCGGCACAACTATCAAATATGGGGCTGATGCCTTCCAAGGTGGCACCCATCACTTAGCCTTAGAGGCCATGTCTAGCTTCGGTCAGTCCGTTGTTGAATCAATACCATCCGGTATCGGCTTACAGTCTGGGTTTAATGCCATATCCGGGGCTATGTCCGACGCAACCCTGGCAGGCCAAGATCTAGCCACTCAGGCGATTGGAGCTGTGGGAACGGCTGTCATGTTAGGCCGAACCGCCCAGAATGCCGCAGTTCTAGCGTTTAAGAATGTTCAGGACATGACGATCAATGAATTCCTTGATCGAGGTCGCTTGGATATTCAGAAAACCCAGCTATTCCTACAGAACACAGCGACTTACGTTCGTCGTCAAGGTATTAAAGCTGAACTCGCTGTTGAGCAAGGTCTAGCAAAATACACCCCCTATCAACCCAAAAAACAATCAGAGGATCAAAAACAGATGGCTGATCAGAATAACGTCATGGGCACCCCAGACCAAGAACCAGAAACCCTGAACAATTCCCCAGGCAAACCGGGTCAGGAAGAACCCCAGGCTTACACAACCTCTAAGTCCTCGGAAGACTCAGCAGAACCCATTAAGACAGCGGCAACAGAGCAGTCATCAGAACAAGCTGAAGATTATGTACTGCGGAACTTGGTAGACAAGCTTAAGCAGAACCGGATTGAAGCGGATCGGTTTGTCCTGACTCTCAACGGTGAACAGATCTTTAAGATGAACGGCTCAGAGGTGGACAAATCCACGCATATGACCGAAGCCCATCAAAAGATGCTGCAACAGGCCCTAGAAGATCCCGCTGCATTCGGGGGTAATCTCAAGATCACCGTTGAGGGTAAAACCCTGCTACACATCAAGGATGGGCGCTTGCTCGACAATTCAATGGGTCTTGCTAAAGACTCCGTTAAAGTCGCTATGGACACACCTAATGCAGCACCTGAGAATGTCAGTCAGGGCCTCTGGGATAAGTATGGGGCTGGTCAGCCTAATGATGTGTTGGGACTGTCTACAGCGGCTAAATTAGCGGCTAAGGAGGGTATCAAGCAAGCTGACATTCGGGGGATGCTGAGGCAGTCAATCTTCTATAAGGAACAAGCGGCAGAGAATCAGAAGACGGCTGACAATCTGGTGAAGCGAACCGCTAAAAATGCGATAAGTCAGGCTAATAAGCAAAGTCAGAAAGCTAGTCAGCAACAGGACCAAAAGCAGGAGCAAAAACAGGCGGTGGCCCAGGCTCTTTAGTAACCCGATCCAACGTCAGCCGCAATTTGCTCACTCTATTACAGAGTGGGCCTTTCTTTTGACTTAAATCACCTATCAGAAAAAGTCATCCACCGTGACATAAGTGGTTGTTCAAAAAGTCTTTGGAAACCTTTATTCTTTAACCCTAACTAGTTAAAAATTCTTGAATATCTTGGTTAACCACTTTAGGGGGCTGTGAAGGGCAACCAATGCCCACCGTCAGGAATATATTTTAGCTTAAGGGATGGAACTAACTCATCCATATTATTTGTTAATTCCTTGCCAAAATATGGATCTTTCTCTCCACATAGAAGCAAAGTAGGCATCGGTAACTGGCCCCAATCTTGCTTAAATAATCCTTTGGGTCCTTTTCCAAAAAAATTTCGGCTCAAATATATTTCTATAATAGTTTATCATCGCATTTAGCGAGCCTGGTTTAGCTATGGAATCTATGAATAGCTGAATGTCGCTGTTAGTAAATGCACCATTATTAGTCTCGTGGGTAAATAAATCACGAACATTTTTATAGTCATTTGATAACAACAATTTTTCAGGAATTTTATCTATTTGAAATGCAAAAAAGTAGTAAGTACGAATAAGTTGTGGTGGATATCTTATCGCTTTTGCTAACAATTTTGGATGCGGCATATTTAGAACTACTAATTTTTGAACTAAATTTGGATGGGCATTAGCAACACTCCAGGCTAAACCTCCACCCCAATCATGCCCCAATAGTATGCATTGCTCATAATCTAACGTTTGAATAACCTCTACAATATCTTGGATTAGTACTTTGATATGATACGCAGATTTTGACTCTGGTTTATCGCTATCGTTATAGCCACGTAAATCAAGAGCCACCACCTTATAGTCTTGAGAAAATTCTTCTATCTGATACTTCCATGAGTACCAAAAGGAAGGAAAGCCGTGAAGCATTAGCATCAAAGGGCCATCCCCTTTTGTTACATAGTGGAGTTTTATACTGTTAACCGTAATATATTTATTTTCCCAAGAGGGATTGGATAGTGTGCTCATGAAGTAGTTTCTCAACTAGTTATTAAGTGATTTAATAAGCCATAGATTGATATTTTAAAAAGTAACAGCTTTAAAGCACTTACAGGTGTTTAAAAAACATCACTAAGCGATAGTAAGTCTACAATAGGTGCTTAGCCATGCTTAATTTGATGAATTTTAAAGATGTAATTAGTAATTTTGTTTGAATCACCAATAATACAACAGAATATACTTCATATTATTGGTGATTTCTTGCTATGTATTAGAAATTAAATCACAATCACTTGATTTATTAAGTGTAAAGATTAGTCATTTATTCCCAATCTTGTGGTGGGTTTAAAACATTTCTTCTAAGCCAAGGATTAAGTACTAGGTGCCTTAGTACAAAATTAGTCGCTGGCAGACCTGGTAATGTTAAAGTAAAAGAATTAAGAAATTCTTCATTCACAAAGTTGACTAAGAAGGTAAAACGCGTTCTTATAAGACTGCAAATAACTTTTCTTTTCTCAATGTCAACATAATGCATTAAGCGATGAAATTCTTTAAGCTGATTCCTAGTTCCGGTTTCTGAATCAATAATATCTTTAGCTAATAACTCTAGTTCTTTTTTTGTTAATGAAATTGATAGGCTTTCGATTATACTCTTCATCTAGTTCGCCTTTGATCAATCCATCTTTATTTGCTTTGAGTAACTGTTTGCGAGCTTCAAATCTGCCCATATCATAGTCATAATGCCTAAACTTCTCATCAAGAAATCCAGAAAAGGCAGAAAATACATCACCGATGAGTTTATTGTCTTCTGAAGTAATTGTGAAAAGAGGAGATTCGATACCCTCCATGATGAAGTCTTGGAACTGTGCTTGTTGGAGGATAGCATTCAATAATGCAATTGCATTAGAAAATATATTTTGAAATTTATTTAGAAATGGATCTTCTGGAGTCTCACGAGGTCCAGGTTTTATAAGAAGGTAATAGCGTGGGCTATCATTTACACCAGCTAGCGCTTTGGCCATTCCAACTGGCTCATTCTCAAACACCCCACCGTCTGTATATAGAAAATTTCCTTTATGGATGGATTTTGGATAATTTTTTTTGCTTTTTTTTAGAGTCTCTTTCAGCAAATTTACCAAATCCTTTTCTTTTAATACTTCTAAGAGGAAATGCTAGAGGGAATGCACCAGAAGATATACCTGCATTTCTTATATCAGACCATGTTGTTGGCTCAGCATCAATCCATAAATTATTCTCATTGAGTTGCTTTTCTAGTAATTCTGATTGTTCTCCTTTTCCAGTTTTCTTAATGCTGCAGATGAATTGATCTTTATAACGAGTATATCCAAACTTTTGTTGGGTTTTAGTTTTTATGTTGTAGCTAAATCCACTCAAGTTAGACATCGCTACACCAATTTTGACTTCAGAGCTTACAGCAGGGTGCTTGTGAAGTATTCCGGAATTTTCTTTGCTTTTTAGCTCTAGTTTTTTTTCGTCAAGAAGATATTTATTTGCAATATCCTCAACAACCTTAATATTTAGGAGAGATTTCTTCTGGTCATCCTCGTTGGAATTAAAATCTAGTAATTTAACAATATCTACTTCCTTAACCCAGGCATTATATAAGGGATTATCATATGCCTTTGTCAGGGAATTGCCATTATAAAGTAGGTTTTGTGCAAGCAGGCAAGCTGTCATCCCACCTGCAGAAGCACCAGTGATAATATCTATTTCTATATTATCTGCCTCTTGTGAATTTTTTATTATTAAAAGCTATTGCCTCTAATACCTCATATATAACACCCGCTTCATAACTACCTAGCGAAACTGCACCACTGATGACAACAGCTAATTTTTTTAGTCATTAACTTCCCCCTTGATATTTGAAATAAAGATCAGATTTGTATATTGCAAATTGATAGTGTTGAGCCTAGTGAAAAAAACTAGATAAATTTTCAACTAAATTTAATTTTATTCAGCGCTCACATAAACATATAGTTCTATATCTCTAATCTCTTTTGAACTTATGCAATTCGTTACAATTAGTAATGATTTCCGCTTTCATAAATCGATATAGGTCAATTCTCCTAAGACTTTAGAAAAGTAGATTTACCCTGGCCTTTACCTGATAGGTTATCTCGATATGACGGGAAGGATACCTTGTTGCAAACAGTAGGGAGGCAAGAGCTATTTTCTCAACTATCGCTTGAACCTGTAGCAGACATCCTAGACAGGATTTCAGTTGACCGTTCATGAGCTAATAAGAGTATTTTGCGCTAACATCGAATCACAACTAGCGTTGGAGAAAGATCATTCAAGCTATCAATCATCACCGCCACACATCACCGCGCCTCAATTCTTCGAGATAATGCTCTCGCTAGCTTACTTCAACAGACTGATCTAGATTTTGAGTGGGTCATTATCAATGATGGCAAAGATGTAGCCACTCGTAAGTTAATCCAATCGACTGAACTCCCCTTTCCAAATCAATATCTAGAGATAGACCATCCTCAAGAAGGCTTTGGCCTCTGTATCGCCCGTAATCTGGGAATTGAATCTGCCACTGGGGAATATGTTTGCTATCTGGATGATGACAACAGCCTTCGCCCTAATTTTGTCGCCACCCTCATCAATTGGATTGAACAACAGCCACAGTGTAGGTTCTTCCTCCCCCAACAGTGGCGTCGTCGAGATGTACTTAAGGATGGTCAGGTGATCAGACAGGGAACGCCCTTTGTTTCACCCAACCCTGAAACCACCTGCGAAGATCTCATCACTCAGCGATCGCTTTTTGACAGTAATGGCTTTACCCACCAAAGTCTGGAGTCACCTCAATGGGATCCACGTTATCGGATTTTCTGTGATTATCAGTTTTTCCTTCAGTGCGCCGATCAGTGCAATTGTGCTTGGGGAAAAGACCTTATCTTCAACCCTGAAATATTAGTGAACTATATCCAGACTACAGGCGGCATTATCGGACAATCAGGTTATGGTGAATGGGCGAGGGAGTTGCAACAGCTTTATGATGAACGCCTAGTCTTTGGAGGAATAAAGGCAGAGTGGGCCGATTGGATGCCCCAGGTGATTGAGACTTATCAGCAAAAATCTCAGGTTCCCTTACCAGCGTTTGCGAGGTAACGACATGATCAGCAAAGAAGTTATTGCAACCCAGCAACTCAGCCCTGTAGTGGAAACTATCTTTCACTGGCGTGCCGATGAGCCAAGTCATTGCTTGCTACGAATTTTTATCAATGACCAGACTCAGCAAGCTTATGTGGTGGCATCAGAGCTTTATAGCAATAATCAGAACGAGAAGCATGTTTCTAGACACTTTGAAGAGTTAGCCAAATCTGTCTTTGAACAATACCCTACACTAATCAATGTTTCTGATCTCAAGAAAGTAAACTGGATTACCCACTACGGTAAATTCTCAGTGGTACATTCGTTCGAAAACTTGACAACACCAGATCGATTTACGCAAGTGGATTTACCCTGGCCTTTGCCAACTGAATTGACTCCGTTAACTTCACATCGACAGGTGATTGAGTATGCAGAGGTCCAAGAGCTTAGCAATAGCGTTCTACTTGAACAAGTGGCAGACATCTTAAATAGGTTTGCTAGTGGCCACTGAAGTTAGAGGTGGTCTTAATCTAAGAGAGACTAAAGCTAGACTCAGCAATTTTTCTGAGGATTTTACGAATCAACAGGTATCAATCATCCGGTTTTCTCCACCAAAAGGAGAAGTAGATCCTGATGAACTAGCAAAATATGAAGCAGCAAGATACTCAACAGAACACAAAGTAAAAACGTTCTCCGATCTAGGTTGTGTGGTTAGAGATTTATATCTCGATAACTCTATCTCAGAACTAGAATTCCTATCTTTGTTGGAGAAGGCGAATGAGCAATCAATAGCTGTAATCGTTCAAAATCCTTACCCTGGCGTATTCAAAGAATACTTGTCAGCCATCTCTTACGAAAAAGACATAGATGGTTTGCGAGAGGACAACCCTTTATTTCCCGTTTCAGCCACCTCAGAAACGATTTTCCGTATAGTTGAGCCTTTTGTTCAAGAGAATGATGTTGTTGCTGTTGTTGGTGCAAAAGGCTTTGTAGGTAGGGGTGTGACTCAACTCCTAGAAGAAGCTGGAATCAAACCTCTAGCTCTAGATGCTGGAGATGACTTAACCAGAGTTCGACAAGCAAACATTGTTGTTTCAGCGACAGGTAAATCTAACCTACTGGATGAGCAACATATCGTGCCTGAGCATCGGTTAATCGTTGATGCTGGCTTTATTCCCCAGGGTGGCTCCAAAAAGCCTCTTGGTGATGTCAACCGATCAGCCTATGACATCCCCCAGAACATCACACCTGTTCCTGGTGGGGTTGGCCCCTTCCAAATGGCGACATTGATGGAGCGATTAATCATTCAAGTCACGGGGCAACAGATAGAAAAGTGGCAATATAGACCTCCCTTGGTAGAGCAACAGCAAACTGAACTCCAAGTAAAACCCAGACTAGAGAACTGGCCTAAATATGCATCCGCATTGGAGCGATCAGAGGTCCGTTCACAATGGATCAAGGATGTCTTGGAAACCCATCAATCAGGGAGTGTCTTGCCATCGCAAGCCCGGAGATTGTTTCAGAAGGATTTTGCAAAATTCTTACGGGGCTTGGCCTCCATTAAGACATGGCGTTCAAATGCCCAACAACTAAAATCGCCCATTGATATTCTGCAAACCATCGAGAAAGTAGAGCAAGGGTATCTCAACGGCCAGCCTTTGACTAAAGAAGTGAAAACGACGATGAAGGAAATGGCTAATCAGGCTGCCTATCACCGTTGTTCAGTTGAATTAAACCCTGAAGATCCTTCATTTCTGAAGCAGGTTGTTGTTAATGCCGCTAAAGCTGGCTTAAATAAGCAGCAAATTCTGGGAGCACTTTCAATGAGTCCTCAGATTCAATCAATTCGAGCGAAACGAGGCGAGCAGGAAAGTATGGATGAAGCAATCAAGATAATGAGAGCAAGCTTACCAAGAATTAAGCAACAGCAGCGAAAACCCAATCCTCGGCAACAGAATACTCAAGACGTTGATAATGGTCCAAAGATGGATCTTTGACCACTAAAGTCTTAGTAAATTACATTCAAACCACTGACGGCATTATCGGACAATCAGGTTATGGTGAATGGGCGAGGGAGTTGCAACAGCTTTATGACGATCGCTTAGTCTATTTCGGCATGAGTGAAGGGTGGGCAGATTGGATGCCCCAGGCGATTCAAGAATATCAGAAGAAATCTCAGGTTCCCCTACCAGCGTTTGCGAGGTGATGTCATGATCAGTAAAGAAGTCATTGCAACCCAACAACTCAGACCAGTGGTGGAAACCATCTTCCACTGGCAGGCTGATGATCCGAGCCATTGTTTACTCAGGATTTTTGTCGATGAGCAAGTTCAGCAAGCTTATGTAGTGGCGTCAGAACCACACAGTAACAAATTGCTGGACAAACATGTGTCTACTGACTTTGACACATTAGCGATTTCCATCAGCAAACAGTATACGTCGCTGTTTGAAAAATCCAAGATTAAACAGGTCATTTGGATTGCCCATTTTGGTCAGTTCTCAGATGTCCATAGCTTCGAGAATATGCATACTACTGAAAGTTTTTTGACAGTTGACCTACCCTGGCCATTACCTACACGAATTTCTTCATTAGAGGGTTGCTGGACTTTTTTATCTGCTGCTGCAGTAGAAGAACTCAACACCAAGGTATCTTTGGTCCCAGTACTCGACGTTCTCGCAAGAATGCCCTGTGACAGATGAGTTAAGAGGCGGGAAAATCCTGAAGCACACTAAAAAGGTGCTGGCTGATTTCTCAGAATCTTGTTCAAGTCAACGAGTAACAATTATCCGTTTTTCCCCGCCAGCGGAGGAACAAGATCCCATCAAACTAGCCAAATATGAGGCAGCAAGATTCTCCACTGAGCATAAGGTGAAAACCTTTGCGGCGCTGGGCTGTGAAGTCATACAACCTCACCTCAATTTCTCTACAACCCCCGATCAGTTCAATAAACTCTTGCAAGATGCAGTAACGACATCTGTGGGCCTTATAGTTCAAAACCCAATCCCTAAACATCTAGAGCCATTCATTCGAGAAATTCCTTTTGAAAAAGACTTAGATGGAATGCGTCTAGACAATCCATATTTCCCTGTATCGGCTACTTCAGAAACGATCTTCCGATTAGTTGAACCATTTGTTCAAGATAACGATGTCGTTGCTGTGGTGGGTGCGAAAGGCTTTGTTGGTGGCGGGGTCGTTCAGCTACTGGAAGAACAGGGAATAAACACGCTTGGTCTCGATTATGGTGATGACTTGCTCCAAACTCGTCAAGCCAACATAGTTGTCTCTGCCACAGGCGTTCCAGAATTACTCGACGAGAGACATATCACTCCTGAACATCGATTAGTTGTAGATTCAGGCTTTATTCCCCTCGCTGACTCCCAAATCCTGGGAGATGTCAACCGATCAGCCTATGACATCCCCCAGAACATCACACCTGTTCCTGGTGGGGTTGGCCCCTTCCAAATGGCGACATTGATGGAGCGATTAATCATTCAAGTCACGGGGCAACAGATAGAAAAGTGGCAATATAGACCTCCCTTGGTAGAGCAACAGCAAACTGAACTCCAAGTAAAACCCAGACTAGAGAACTGGCCTAAATATGCATCCGCATTGGAGCGATCAGAGGTCCGTTCACAATGGATCAAGGATGTCTTGGAAACCCATCAATCAGGGAGTGTCTTGCCATCGCAAGCCCGGGGATTGTTTCAGAAGGATTTTGCAAAATTCTTACGGGGCTTGGCCTCCATTAAGACATGGCGTTCAAATGCCCAACAACTAAAGTCGCCCATTGATATTCTTCAAACCATCGAGAAAGTAGAGCAAGGGTATCTCAACGGTCAGCCTTTGACTAAAGAAGTGAAAACGACGATGAAGGAAATGGCTAATCAGGCTGCCTATCACCGTTGTTCAGTGGAATTAAACCCTGAAGATCCTTTATTTCTTAATCAGGTTGTTGTTAATGCCGCTAAAGCTGGCTTAAATAAGCAGCAAATTCTGGGAGCACTTTCAATGAGTCCCCAGATTCAATCTATTCGGGCGAAACGAGGTGAGCAGGATAGTGTGGATGAAGCAATCAAGATAATGAGAGCAAGCTTACCAAAAATTAAGCGACAGCAGCGAAAACCCCATCCTCGGCAACAAAATACTCAAGACGAAGATAATAGACCGAATATGGATCTTTGACGTTTTAATAGCCAACTGAGTAATTGTTTGACTGGATTGTGGTCTGCTCTACTTTGAGTAGGCCTTTTCTTCTGAGTTCGTCATCTTCCTGTTTCTTGATCGACCGATTAACCAATTGCGTTGTCAGCTTATTGGCCCGTTTATCCGCTGAGATGTCCTGATAGATTCCGTGATTTTTTGTGAATGGCTAACAAATATCGTTTACGGTCCCCAGGTTCAGCAGCTCTCATATGATCGGACGCTGAAAGGAACCGATGAGCGTCATTGATGGTTGCGCCGTTATCAGGCGATAAGCAATAGCTGTAGACTTCCATGTCCAGCCTTTCTTTAGGCATATCGCCGAAACGCTCTACAGCCCGCTTGGTAATAGCGTTGTACTGGGTTCTATAGCGACGCTTAATCTCTGCATCAGGCCTCACAGCATTTGCGATCGCAAGGTTATAGGCTTTCGGGCCAGCTTTCACAATTAGATCGTCCAGGCCTTTCCCTAGCTCTGGCTTCCATTGGGCAATCTTGCAGACAACGCTCCTAGTCTGCATTAGCTCGATTGTTCTCACCAAATCTCGACGCACATTTAGGATGCTCGATACCTTTGTGTCTTGGTCAAAGGCAAAAGTGATTTGCCTACCCGGTTTAGCTAGTGCCTCACCATACTCTGTTAGTTCACGTTGGGGCAGTCGTTTGTCATACTCATTCTTAGCCCGGTACAAGGCAGTTACACCGGGCAAGCCTACGGTTAGATGCCCTTGGCTCAGGGATGCCCATGTCTTTTTCAGGCCCTCTGTGATGACGATCGGTAGGTTATATTTGTCAGCTACATACCAAACCCCCTTAGACCGCTCCTCAGCAGTTGGACTGATGCCATTACGCTGATAAATTCGTTCCTCGATTGCCAAAGGTATCTCAGGTAGAAAGACTTGTTGACCGGGTACTTTAGGCGTCTCGTATTTTATGATGTCGCCGTCTTTGTCTAAGCGGGGGGTCTTAGGTTTCACTTGGCAATACTGGGATGGTTGAGGATTGCCCTCGATGACAGAGAGTAAATCAGTGCCACCATAGCCGATCCAACCTCCCACCTCGGCAATGTGGCTGTACGCTTTCTCGGAGTCATACTGGGTATGACCGTCAACGATGGAAGCTCGGTATAGAAAGCCTTTCATCTTCCCTGTAACCTCTTGTCCAGCCCCATACTTAGATTTAGTGAATTCGGCTTCTAGTAGGGCGGCAACCAAAGGATTGTCACGAATAGATCCATAAGGATCGGGGTTCTCACTTCGGAGGTGGTTCGAGGTCAATAGATCGGGGTGAATACCGCTACCCTTCATTTCCTTCCATGTATCCTCATCCAACCCATAGGGCCGTTCTTCTTTGTCATAAGTTGGACTCCAGCCCACATGAGGGTCAAACAGTATCTCTAATGCATTTTCCTGTGCATAGGATTGTCCGACCCACTCTTGGAGCTTACTCAGGTCCTCAGTGAACACAGTCAGATATTTGGTCTTGTTCCTGGAGATACCCACATAGAAGGATTCTTTGGCTGAGGTAGGATTAAGGCTAGCAATGTAGAGGGTTTCTGAGTTGGTACTACCTTGTGATCGATAGGTAGTCGTGGCCCAGTCATGATCTATCTGTAGGGGCTTGGTGAGGTCTAAGTGATGCACTCGGCCATGCTTATCTTTGACCGTTGCGATCTGATCTTTGATATCGGTACAGGTTAAAAAAGCATTGGTATGGATATCCTTTTTCATGTTGGTTGAAGTGAACCGGAGCTTATCACCAACAGCAATCTGATTGCGCCTCGTCGTATAGACCTGAGTTAACTTATGCTCTGCAGGATTGATGGTGAAATGCCGACCGCCCGGTGACTGGACCTTGAGGTTTTTGCCCTCAACGGCCAAGACTTTATAAGGGACATGGGTCTGAAGCTGGGTATAGAGCCTATGTTTTTTGTGCAGTACCAGTAAATCGCCCTTGTTGTAGTTCTCGGCCCGTTTCTTCTCGGCCTTGGAGAGGTTTCTTCTCTGGAGCTGAGTAAATTCAGTATCTTTGGTAAGCTGGCCTTCCTTGATAAGCTCGGCTCTTAGGAGTTTGGTAAAGCCAAACCGTTCTGCATTAGTCCCCACGACTACGAGGGTTTTGTCTCGGCGATGTTTAGGCTTCTCCATGTAATAGGCAACGGCACTTGTGATCTTGGTTTCCGAGTCTTCGACCTCTCTGATATTTCCATTTTTTTCTAAAGCTCTCAGAGCCTCAACCCCGTGACCATCGGCGATAAGCTCAACGGCCCTAAGCTGTTCTTTGTTTTGCTGTCTAATGATTTGGTCGAGACGGTGAACGATTGCGCCTTTATTCATCAGCATTCGTACAGGTGCCCCTGCGGATATGGCGGCATTCTGCCCAGTGTCACCGACAAACCAACACCTAGCCCCGACCTGTTCGGCTTTCTGGAGAATTTTCTCCATGTCCTCAGATCCAATCATGCCCGCTTCGTCAAAGATCCAAAGCTGGTTAGCCCCTTCTGGTGGGGGACTGACAACAAAGCTGGCTATGGTTGTTCCTTCTAGTCCAAATGCCTCACTAATCTGATGTTTTGCATTGTGGGTGGGCGCGAAAACTTTGATATCGATGCCAGGGGGTAATTGTTCTCTTGCCAGACCCAGAGCAGTTGTCTTACCCGTGCCTGCCAGTCCCTTAAGGATTTGGTACTGATCCGAAAAGCTGAGCAAGCGTCTCATGGCCTCGGCTTGTCCACTGTTTAGCATCGTGTCGCTAAAATCAGCGGTTGGGTTCAGCGGTCCAACCTGGTTATCTGGGGATAGAACGATGTCTAAGATCCTTTGGTCCCTGTCTACTGCGGTCTGTGTGGTGAGTCGGCCATCCCAGGCAGTAATCAGATCAGGGTGCTTTGCAATCTCAGCGTTTAAGGGCTTCTCGTCAAAACTTCTCAGGTGAGAGAACACAAAGCGCTGTATGTCCTCGGCGTTGAATGAGGATTGATATTCTGTCAGGTGTGCTAATGCAGCGTCTAAAAGTTCTCGGGGTGTCTCTTGGTTTTCAGGCTTGATAGGTTGGTCAAATGGGGTTATGCCAGTGAAACCGACTGAGGCCATTTCTTCGCCCCATCGTTGCTGCTTATGTTCTAGTGATTCCGTAATATCCTTGCCGATGCGAGTTTCAAAGGTTGCCTTTTGTCGATTTTTTGGGGTGTTGGCCCAGCCTTTCTCTTTTAAGTAGTCCTCGATTTCGGTTGAGCGCTTACTGAATTGTTTAATTTGCTCGTCGGTAACCCCTTCGAGGTCAAACCCTGTTTTTGTTTCCCGAATCTTATAGCCCAGCGCTTGGACCTTGAGAGCCATCTTCTGATCGTAGATGTTTCCTAAAACACTGCTTCTCGTTAACAGTTCCTTATAAAAGGCCCTAAATTCACCATCAGGGCAATGAGTTCCATTGAAAAGAACAACATGGGTGTGTACGTGAGGGTCGCCTGCTCGGGTTTCGTGGTGATGAATTAAAGCAGCGGCGATGTTGCCTGTCTTTACGGTTTGGCGGTCATTGTTCTTCTGAATTCGGGCCGCTGCATATTCATCCTCAACGATTTGCATTACTTCTTTAATGGCCTCGACATGGGCATTCCATAAACGGTGATCGCCGTTGGGTGCATGGATAGCCATGCTTAAGGATTTGCCAGAGATAGAAAACGTCAGGTCATAGGCTAACCGCTCCTGGCCCTGGCCCTTTACCTTGTTTCTAATTCGCCCCTTGCCTGGATAGTCCCCATAAAACAGCTTCGTAAATAGCTCAGCAGAGTAAGGGTCATTCGGTGCCATCCTGCCTATAAATTCGTTTTGAGTGATCCGCTGAATTTCCTCGTTTGGGCTGTAGTAGCTCTCTTCCTTGGTGTAATACTTCGCCCCATCTTTGACATTGGAATTGATAGTCGTAACATTCAGCATGGCTTATCGAAAAATCGAATTCTTACCTTATCTATAGGCTTGCGACGGAAAAGACCAAAGCTGAACGTTAAAGCGCTCTGTACAGTTAGAAAGACATAGCGCTCCGATCTACGAATTTAGGCCATTTCAAATAATTAGTAGCCAAAAAAAATTAAACCTCCAGTTTTAAAGCTTTAATGCACAAACCCATCAGGAAAGTGATGCTAGATAGTTCCGAAGTCTTTGAGTATGGGGATGACTACTCCCAAGTTTTTCCTCAAAAATGACTAGAGCTTTTCGATAAAGACCTTCTGCATCCTCATTTCTGCCTTGTTTTTGATAGAGTGCCCCTAAACACCACATCGAGTTAGCGACATCGGGGTGTTCGTTGCCCAAGAGCTTCTTTTTCATCTCTAGGGCTTGGACATAGAGGGGTTCGGCTTCTGTGTACCGTCCTTGGTTTTTGTAGAGTCCTGCCAGGTTATTGAGGCTACTCGCGACATCGGGGTGTTCGTTGCCCAAGAGCTTCTGTGTCATCTCTAGGGTTTGGACATAGAGGGGTTCGGCTTCTGTGTACCGTCCTTGGTTTTCGTAGAGTCCTGCCAGGTTATTGAGGCTAGTGGCGACAGAGGGGTGTTCGTTGCCGAATCTCTGTTGAGTCTGTTCCAGGCATTTTTGATACCAAGGTAAAGCTAAGCCATAGTTTCCTTGCCCTTTATAAAATCGACCAATACCGACATAGGGCCATGTCAAATCATCATCACTGAGGTCAATCCACTGTCTGGTTAGTTCTTCCAGATGGGGAATGCTGGCCCTCATCCCTGCAATCACATCAATCGTTGGACTGTCATTAATACCCTGAGCAACACCAACCATTGCTGTGCAATAAGCTGCTTTAACCGATTCCCCTTTGTCAGTGCGCTCATTCAACTTAATCCGAAAGAACTCCTGCACAATTTGATGGAGCTGGTAGGTACTCTGTTCTACCCGTTTGAGGAGGTTTCGTTTCCGTAAACCTTTCTTTCTAGCTCTGGTTAATTCCCTTGGAGGGGTGTTGGGTAGACAAGATTCAATGTATTGCCATGGGATAGGAGCAATCGCAAACATCCCCAATAAACAGGCCAATTCCTTTTCTGGATCCTCAAGATTCTTCCAACTCAACTCCAATGCGTCGACAACGCCCAGTTGAGCTGTCATGCCATCTTCTTTCTCAAGTAATGCTTCAGTATCCAACCGCATTGACTTAAGTTCTTGGAGCAAATCGTGGATGGATAGATCCAGGTCGTTGGCCAGATAACGGCCTAACAGCTCTAGTCCTAATGGTAGGTTACCCACCCAATCATATAGGGTTTTAGCATCCTCCAGTTGTGATTGAATCCGGTCTGATCCTACTAGTGTTTCCAGTAGTGCTAATGCACTTTTATCATCGAGTTCTTCAATGGACAGAGACTGTACAGAGCTGCCCAAATTCAAACGAGTTGTCAACAACACTTTGAACTTCGGATCTGAGGGAGGCAGATAGGGTTCAACTGCATCAAACTCAGATACATCATCGAGAACAACCAGAACATCCCCCTCTCGCCAATGCCCCCAGGAATAGTCAACCTGGCCTTTTTCATCTAATCCATCAGGGAGAGTAAGACCTATCTTAGTCTGAGCAAACGTCACAATTTGGGTTGCAATCTCCTGCCCCCTGGCTCTCAACCAGCAAATCCCACCAGGGTATTGCTCTTGTCTAAATTGAGCAATGGCATACTGTAAGGCCAATTCCGTTTTGCCTATGCCTCCCATTCCTGAAATCGCGGTAATGGCGATACGCTGGCTGTTTTGTAGTTGCTCGTGGAGGTCTTGAAGTTTTGGACCTCGACCCACAAATTCCTTGACTCCACTACGTGGAACGTTGGTAGGGATTGGAGTCTGTCTTTGGGATATCAGCTCTTGAAGAAGCTCTGCGAGTTGTTGAACTACTTTCTCAGAGTCAAGATGGTAATGAGTTCCAAGGTTGGCAATTCCACCCTCCTTGACCAAGGTTTGAAAACCTTTGGAGTCTCCTAAGTTGATTTGTACGACGCGCTGATCTGTCTGGAGTGCTTCTATGAGTGAAGGGTTAGAGTCTAGCTCTGAGCGCAGACTAGTGACAATTTCATTAGTTGTGGCACTGGATTCTGATTGCAGCTTATGGGCAACAATCTGACGGATTTCTTGTATGGGATCTCTCACTGAGGTTATCCCTTATTTATTTTGGGATTCGCTGATATGAATCTCACCGATATAGGCTGTTCCCCCTTCCACTTTGGTTTGCCAACCTTTGGCGTTATCTGAGTTGTTCTGAGTCATATTGCTCTGGTCGAGAATCTTGCCAGCATTGATGGTTTGAGCCATAGCCTGGACTTGAGCTGCAAAATCAAGATCCTCATCCATCACTACATCTAAATTCTTGGCAATGGTTGATAGGGCTTCAGTATCTCCCTGCTCTATTTTCTTTAGAGCGTCATCCACTTTTTGAGACTTACCCCGTAGCCTATTCCAAATTGTCTGACGGAGTTTTCCCATCTGTTCAATTGCATCAGCGGTAAATTTCTTGGCTAATTCTCCAGCACTGGATTTGAGGAATTCTTGAAAGGCAAGATTAGCAATTAATGTGGCTGTCAGGGTAAGGGGTTCAGTCATGGCAGTGTTTAGGGCAGATATCAGTTAATTATCTGGTTAACTCCCTGAAAATACGCGAGTCTTCAGCAAGAATTGAGATTCAGAAATAGTTTTAACGATTTATAGTCTGTGTGCTAGCTCTTTAATTCGTAGCTAGCACTTTAGTGGACAAGGGGAAACCAAAACTCTCGATCCTTGACACTACACTGGCTTTACATTTGTGCTACAAGAAAAATATTTTTTGTAGTGCGCTTGAAACTTTTTGTAGTACTTAAAAACACGTTTTTTGACTTTTGGCCCGATCCAGGAAGTAGCCCCAAGGGATGGCGGTTGGCGTATGCCCCCCACCCCCCGACTCCACAGACAAGATATGCAATCCCCGAAATGCCCTCCCCGTATAGTTTCTGAGGCTTGGCTTTCAGGTCAAAGCCAAATCTCGCCAAGTGAGACCAGCACGGATTTTTGTTGGTGCCACTTGGTGTAGTTTGGCGCTACTTGGTATCGATATTTCGCGAAAATGGGCGTTTTTTGTGACTCAAACGTAGATACAGAGAGGCTTTGAGGTCGTTTTAGGGCCGATTCTTCAGGTTTTTTCAAAAAATTTGGAAGTACTACAAAAAATTTCAAACGCACCACAAAATTTTGAGGAGACCACTACAAAAGGCTACAGAATGTAGTATTCAGGCCCACTTAAAAAAAGTATTTTCGTCTTTCTGATTGCAAGCCTATAGATAGGTGAGGACGACAAACATAGGAGCTTCACGAAATGGATCGAGAAATAAAGATATGCACTGATCTAGGCTCAAGCATGGGCAAGGGTTGTTATGACCTCGACGGGTCTATCAGGTGGATTGCTCAAGATAATGCAGTTGAAGAGGAGGAGGTTAGAGACCTGGACAGTGAGAGCTGTGTGATCGAGTACAAGGGTAGGTCATGGACGGTCGGCTCTAGCGCTATTTACGGCCTACATGAAACCTTGTTGCATCAGAACAAAGCAGAGCAAGCCAGTCTAAGAACTCTGGGAATGCTTGGCAAGGTCATCGAACGAGAGCAGTTTTTAGAGGGCTATGTTGATCTAACGGTGCTTTTACCTGAAGGTGAGCGGCGATACTTTAAAACCTTGGAGTCGAACCTGGCGAAAGGTATTTACGGATCAACATTCAACGGTCTTAAGCCAAACGTGAAAGTGCGACGGGTCCGGGTACTGCCTGAAGGATCGGGTATTGCTTCACAGATACAAGATCAGGGGGCAATGGCGATCATGTTTGGTCACAAGGATGTCTCGTTGCTCCAAGTTCTGAACGGCGTAATCCAGGCTCAGAAGAGTCTCACGCTTTCCAACCTTGGGATGATTAAGCTCATCAGTGAATGCGGCATTCACATTTCAGATGAACTGATCCTTTCTACACTGATCTGTAGAGAAGTCAGAAACAAGAATGGGTTTAAACATGCTTTCTCAGATAAGGAAGCATTGAAGAACGCCAGACAGATCCTCAAGGATACAAAGGCTAAAGTTTGGCCTCTACTCTCCAGAAAGTTTGACGGGTTTCCAGCCTTGGGGACTGCAACCAAGATTTATGTGACTGGGGGCAGTCATCCAGTCTGGGGGCCAGAGCTAAAAAACAAGTTTGGAACTAAGCTGCGTTTCTTCAAGGATGAACTTGAAGAGATGTCAGGGGCCTTGCCAGAACTGAATGCGCCAGAGTACACGGGGTACAAGAATCGGTTTACTGACAGTTACCTCTTGATCAAAGGAGGTCTCACCAATGCCTAAAGAGTCAGACATCAAAACGATCCGACCCTCGAAGCAGTACCCCGAAGATTCCGCGCACTACCGTCGCTACTTGGCCCTGAAAAAATACTACGGGGGCAGCTTCAACGAAATGTTTTTCCAGGCGGCATGGTCAGCTCTAGGACCGCTGGGGAGTGCATTAATTGGAGCGCCACTTGATGAAGTTCAGCGGCTCTCAACGGTAGGCAATCACTTTAAGTTGGCCCTAGATAGTGAGGCCTTAGCTACAGCCAGCGGCGGGAATAAGATCGTTGGCGAGGATCAGCCCAGTCTTGATACCTGGGTCAACGACAGCGAAGGCACCGAAGACACAGACGATGATTCCCCGGCTGTGTCTATCGCTGGTGACCCATTCGGCTAGTCGCGCGCAAGCCTAATATTTGAATCGAACAAGCAAACAAACCTAACAAGGTAATCAAGACATGCACAACCTAGACGACATTCTTCAACTGTTAGAGATCACCCAAGAGGATCTGCAAAAACTTCTGAAAGCTGTGGGCTGGGGGGAGGATCTGACCCAATTCGATGACGCTCAATCCGAATTGCTGATCGCAGTAAATATAGGCCGCAACGCGAACGGCTGGACCTATATTGAGAGCTACCTGAGAAAAGTCGCCGAAACACAAGGCTTGACCCCCGAACAGTTCGACGAATTATCATCGGCTATCACAGGCACAGGCAGCACCCTAGGACAATACCGAGATCGGTTTGAGGCTTTGTGTCAGCGAGTTCAGGCAGGGGAAAAGCCTAATCTGGTGATTCAATCCCCTGAAGCCCCTTCAGATGACGAGATCAAGGTAGCTGCAGAAAAATCCGGGGTCGGCATGGAGGGCAATGAACTGGTAGGGCTATTAAAAGGGATCGCCCGTGCAAATGCCAAGAAGCTTTGTGAGACCGTTGAAGAGCTGGCCGCTATGGGTGCAGCGGATCAATTAGCGGCACAAGAGATTTATATCACCGAATATAGGCAGGTAGTCTGCGAGACCTTGCAAAGTGAAGATTTTAAGGCCCGGACAAACGCGATCATGCAAGGGGGCACCGAGGCAGAGCAAAAAAAGCGATTGACCAGCTTGATTTTTGGTCAACCGATCCCCGCAGGACTATTGCCCAGCAGCAATTAGTTTCGTACCTCGAAACCTACCTGACCAAAAACAGCGTGGCACTAAAACAGAGGTTCGCCCAAATAGCGGCAACTAAAGAAAAGCTGACTTTGGCCGATCGCGCCCTGCGAATGAAACAGGTAGAAAAGGATATCCAGAGGGAAAACAAATGGTACAGGCTGACCTACATCTCAATCGGGGTGCTTATCGGCGTACTGCTTACTTTTTGGGGAATGTCCGTTAAAGAGGGGCTTAATAGCCCTGCTCCAGTCGTACATATCGAAGGTTCTTGACACATGCCTGATAGCAAAGTCTTAGCCCTCTGGTTCGCTGTTTATGCCGCCTTTCTAGGTAGGTCAAACGTTTATTTGGTGCAGTTTCATTGCCAGCGGACACCACGAAAGCCCGGTTCAGCAACAGCAGATTATTGAGCAACAACAAAAGGAAATTAAGGAGCTAAAGAACAGTGGCAACTAGAAAAGTTTTTATACTCTGCAGTATTGGAGCGGTCATTCTTTTGGCGTCATTAGGATCGGCGTTTATGAAGCCTATTGATCGAGAATTACCCGTGTATGTAGACACGGTAGAAAGCAATAATTAACTCCCCAAACCGTATAACCGTATACATGATTCTAGCTGGTAGCGTTGGTGCTGCAATCCAGTGAAACGGCTTCCCCTTCTCGACTCTGGTCGCTAGCCATATGTATATGTTTGGATTTATGGCTGGTATTGCACCTATTAATTTACCCAGTCTTTCAAGCTTTCAGATTCCATGCGGATTCTGTATTACCTAGCTTACTCCCCAACTATCTACTCAATACCAATGCTCTAAATTTTCATTTTCTGTGTGGATTCTGTATTACCTAATCATGGAGGCTCAGTCATGAGCGTAACTCTAGTCAAACCAGAACAAGAACTTGAAACCATCGCCAGAATACTGACGGAAAACTACATTATGGAGGTCATTCGATGAAAGGTTGTCTGATTGTTCTTCTGATCCTGATTACCCCCTTATTGATCCTCGCAGGCCCTATTGGTTGGGTCTTAGGGATTATCGCCTGGATATTGCTTCTCAAGTGATAGCGCTGGTGGGGATGTTGGAATGCCGCGATCGCATTCGTGAAGCTATGGAATCTCAGATTTTTCAGGGAATTTATATTACCTAGGTAACTAAGCTTAACGAGATGGGAAAAACAAACAATCTCCAAGTGCCTTAACTTTAAGCTAGGGCACTTGGAGAAAATCCAAATCAATTCGTGATTTTGTCTAGCTTGATTTCTATTCGCTCAAGTCGTTGATCCATTTGCTGAATCCGTTGATCGACTTGTTGAAAGTGCAAGTCAACTTGTTGAAACCGCTGATCTATTTGCTGGAACTGAGGTGTAATTTGTTCAGCAACAACAGATCTAACCACGAAAAAATTGACGCTTGCCAGAGCTGAGATCAGAGCGACAATAGCGATGACAATCGTTGCTAGCTTCGCTAAGACATCCAACCATTGAGGCATTTGAGCTGTATCTGATGAATTCATTTGTCTCTCCGTTAATACCATTATCGCGCAATATCCCTTGGGGGGCGATGTTGCCCCCCGAATGTGTTTAGAATTCGTCTTCGTAATCGTTTTCAGCTTCAAGCTGTCGAGTGGTGGGGATGGTGCGCCAATCAGCTAGGCGGTAGTCGTCGCCATACTCAGACTGAACCCAATTGCGGAGGCGATCACCGAGACGACCTGGCTTGTTGGTGACGGCAGCGAGGACTTCAAACAAATCGCCACCCTCGCGCACACCGGGGTATTGCTCGATCTGCATCTCGATTGCAATGACTTCAGGATGAAGGGGATCAGTGACTTGAGAGTCAACGAGCTGAAGCAGTTCGTTGACGGTGGTGGGTGCTTCTGTATGAGTTAGAGTTGACATAGTTAATCCTTAGTTGGGTTTTAACTAGGGCACCGCTTTCTGATTCGTCGTCGTGAGCGGTGCCTTTGTTTGTATGTAAGTATTATAGCATTTATATGCTTGATAACAAGCGTATATAGGAAATTAGTTTCATAAACTTAATACTTGAATATGCTTGATAACATGCATATGTGTGTTAGTTTTAAAGCTGTTGTCTGAAAGGATTGGAGATGTCACCCCGAAACCCTTCCCCAACTTACGATCACCTCAAACCCTTGCCTAGAGCGGATAGCACTGAAGAGGAACTATCCAAAACAATAGGGGTTCGCCTAGAGATGAGTGTCTATGAAGCGTTGATTAAAAAGTATCCAGGCAAAGGGGAGCTAACAGCTTGGCTCAGAAAACAGGCGAGGATCGGGGCGGAGAATGAAAAGCTGCTTGATTAAGAATGGGGGTGCGATGGTCGAAGACCGCCCTAAGTCCTACGGACAGCAAGCAACGGGCATCGCAACTCAATACCAAACTCCGACATCACACCTATTAAATACCTTTGTATTTTTAGAATCTAGCGAGAATCTGTATTGCTTAGCCTTTTTCTTTCTTGCTCAAAACCTGTTGCGGTGTTAGCTAAACCTTAACTGCTAACCGCTTCAACTCAGCATGATCATTTTCTTGCTGTGCATTCCAAATATCATGATCGGCCTGCATTCGCATCCAGGTTAGCGGCTCCAGGCCCAAAACCCTAGACAGCCTTACGGCCATGTCAGAACTCAGGGAAATTTTGCCATTGACCAGCCTTGAAAAATTACCGGGGCTGACCTCTAGTGCATTAGCAACATCGGTCAGGGTCCATTTATTCGGTTCAATAAACAATCCCTGAATGACCTCGCCGGGGTGGGGTGGGTTATGCATCAACATCAGTGGTAGTCCTCGTAATCAAGCACAATAACGTCGCCATCAGTGAATTCAAAGGTGAGTCTCCAGTTGCCACTAACGCGAATCGACCATCGAGAGCTTGGCTTTAACTTATGGAGATAGAACCCAGGAATATCAAGCTCTAGCACATTCGAGATGCTATTTGCATATTCTCAGTAACTTCTCCACCCCTTGGGAGGGTAACTTCTCCGGTCGAATGGCAGTAACTTCTCCACCCCTGTGGAAGTTATCTTCGCCAGTCAAATGGCAATAAACTTCTCCACCCTTGTGGAAGTTATCTTCACCGGATAAGTGGCAGTTAACTTCTCCACCCCCCTAACCATCATTTCGACAGGTCATTATCCCTAGCCAGGCCATCCTCTAAACTTCTGTGCATTAGCCAGAGGAATGGAGATGGCAATGGCCTATAAACGTCAAGGAGCAACCCTGTCGATGAGTAAATTTAGAGAAATTATTCGCTTACATGAACTCGGCCACAATAAATCGGAGATCGCCCGTAGCTGCTTCATCTCCCGTACCGCTGTCCGAGACTATCTGCATCGTGCTCAGGGTCAATCCCTCAGTTATGACCAGTTAAGCCGACTAAGTGATAGTGATATCCAGCATCTGCTGGGAAAAGGTCAACGTCAGTCCTCCCGTAAGAAGCCTGCGATTGACTTCGAGTATGTGCATCGAGAGATGCAACGTAAAGGGGTCACCCTCGGCCTACTGTGGATGGAAGGTAAAGAGAGAGGGGATTGGAACTGTAGCTATAGTGGCTTTTGCCGTCGATACCGCAAGTGGAAAAAACAGCACTCGCTATCCATGCGCCAGACCCACAAGGGAGCGGAAAAAAATCTTTGTAGACTACTGTGGTATGACCGTGCCGGTGGTCCATCCCAAAACCGGTGAGGTCACTCAAGCTCAAGTGTTTGTGGCCTGCTGTGGAGCGAGTAACTACACCTATGCAGAGGCGACCGAAAGCCAAACCATCAAGAACTGGCTCGGATCTCATCAACGGTCATTGGCCTTCTTTGGTGGAGTGCCGGTCGCTATCGTTCCAGACAACCTCAAGTCAGGAGTCACAGATCCGTGCCGTTATGAGCCCGGTATCAATCGGAGTTATCAAGACTTTGCGGAACACTACAACGTGATCATCTTGCCCGCTCGCCCCAAATGCCCTCGGGATAAACCCAAAGTGGAGAATGCGGTGCAGCAAGTGGAACGTCATATTCTCGCACCCTTGAGAGACCAGACCTTTACCAGTTTCAAGCAACTGAATGAAGCGATTGCAGCAGGGTTGGAGAAACTCAACCATCGGACCATGAAATCCTATGGTCTATCCCGTCGAGAATTATTTGAGCAAGTGGACCAACCAGAACTCAGACCCTTGCCCAGCCATGCGTTTGAGTTTGGCGAATTTAAAACCGCGAAAGTGAGTTTTGATTACCACATTGAGGTGAACCGCCACTATTACAGTGTCCCTTATGAATATGTGGGGAAATCAGTATCCGTCAAGATTACGGAATCTTTGGTGCAGATTTTTCATGACCATCAGCGCATTGCGATACATGAACGTTCTAGCTTGCCGTTTCAGCATTCCACTGAAGAGGGGCATATGCCACCAGCGCATTTGGCTTACAAAACCCAATCGAGAGAGACCTTCCTGGCTTGGGCCCAGAATGTTGGACCAGCGACGAAGCAGCAAGTGATAGATATCTTTGAGAAGAAAGCCCATGATGAACAGGCGTTTCGTGCTTTGAAAGGGGTGCAACATCTAAGAACAACCCATGGTGCTGAAAGGTTGGAAGCCGCCTGTAATCGGGCTAATGCTATGGGGATGGTGGGCCAACGCTATCTCAAATCTATGCTCCAAAACAAACTTGAATCAGACCCCTTACCGGATGAAACCCATAAGGTGATTCCTATTCACCATGCCAATGTCCGAGGGTCCGAATATTATCAAGCGACGTAGGGGAAGACAGCGATGCAAGCAATGATTGAACAGCTACAACAAATGAAACTCACCGGCATACTCGAAGCTTGGCGAGAACAGCAGGCGATGCCCACCTATCATGATCTGTCTTTCGATGAACGACTGGCCTTGATGGTAGAGCGCGAATACATCCGGCGTCAGAATCAACGGATGCAACGCCGACTGAGGCAAGCTCGACTGCCGGTGCACGCCACCTTAGATGCAGTAGATTTCGATGTGCCCAGAGGACTTCGTAAAATCCAGTTCCTTGAATTTGCTCAAGGTCATTGGCTCCAGGAAAATCTGTCATTGATCATCCTGGGACCGACGGGCGTTGGGAAGTCTTTCTTGGCGGCCGTATTGTCCCATCATTTGTGTAAGCAAGGCCATAGCGTCCGCTATATCAAAACTGCTGATCTCGTTCTGGAGTTGAAGCTGGCCAAAGGAGATGGGTCTTATCCAAAACTCCGAAAACAATTAGCGGCCTACGATCTACTGGTGCTGGATGAATGGCTTAGAGATCCTCTATCTGTCTTTGAGGCTAGAGAAGTGCTCGATATCTTAGACGAGCGGTTTCGCAAAGCCTCCTGCTTATTTGCCACGCAAATGCCCCTGGAGCAATGGCACTCACAAATTCAAGATCCCACTCTGGCCGATGCCATCCTCGACCGGATTATCCATGATGCGATGAAGGTCTTGCTTCGAGGAGAATCCATGAGGAAATTGACCAGCAAGCTGACCCAGAAGCCAGAAGGAGAAATGAGTATTAACCGTTCAGATGAGGAGAATACAACGAGAGAGACAACCCTTAAAACACAAAAGGAGAAGAGGAATGAAAAAAAAGGAGGGACAGATGGAGGAATAGACCGGATGAGATCACGATCTTCCATTCGTGATATGTATGGATTTAGATCTGAATTTTTGCCTATGAATTGCAACCCTTAATTCCATATCTACCTGTCGAAAATGGTTGGCCAATATTTTTTTTGGTTGGGGGGGTGGAGAAGTTAGTGCCACTCAACCGGAGAAGTCATGATTATGCAGCACTATTTAACACTTGTAGCTGTAACCTCAATCGTGTCTGGTGTTTGGCTTGGATGCCCACAGTTGAGCCAGTCTCGAAAAAACGCTTAAGTCCTTTGTGGCGAAAGCTTTTAATCATGTCACTATCATAATATGTATGTTGTACAGTGTGCAATATTTAGGCACTAAACAACTTGTAGATGTCGTTTTTTGACGGTTTTGGGTTGGAGAGAGGCAACCACTCGGGCGTACTGTGCGGGGTATTCCTGGGGGCTGCGGAGGTAAGTGAGTGCATCAGCCATTCGAGACCCGATCCAATTCCAATGGATTTCCTCGTCGGTTTGGTTGATTGAAAGCCCTTCAAAGGTCTCGAAGTACTCAGACCCATGTTGCTGCATCATTCGATTAGCTTTAGCCATCACGGAAGCGTAGCGGTTTTTATCATCCTGTGAGGCTCGGGGACACTTCATGGACTGCAATTCACGCATGGCGCGAAATAGAGATAGAAAGCCTGTGCTGCGCTCTTGGATCACCTCATCCCAACGGCAAGAAGAGTATTCGATGCGGTTTGCTGAGTTCTCAGCGAATCTCAAGGCTTCCCGATATTGGGCGACTCTAACAGTGGTGAGGGTAGTGGCTTTGGGAAAGTATGTCATCGGTTTGCCTCTGTCTTTCAAAATAATAATTATAGCATATATATGCTTGGGTTCAAGCATATTAGCTCACTATTTACACTGATTTACGATCTTAGATTCTCTCTAGAATCTGTTTTTTATGGGTGATTAATGGCTTACCCAGGCCAGCGGATTAGGTAATTGCTAAAGCTTTAGATTCAGTTGAGGTAGTGCTTTCAACTCCCTCAATAATCGCCTTAACGGTTTTTGCGATCACACTCATTGACGCTTTGAACTGCTCAAGTGCCTGATCGCTTTCCCGGTTCCAACAGTTGATGTATGCAAACGAGCGTTTCTGATCCTCAGCAACTCCAAAGTATTGCGTCACGCAGTAGGCGACTGACTCAGCTTCTAGCTCCTTAGTGGATGTGGGGGTGTGGTCGCAATACTCAGCCGCATTATGCATGAGGGCATGGCCTAGCTCATGGGCAAGAATGCTAGCTCTCAGCTCTACACTGAGCAGTGGGTCAACCTGAATCTCTATGCCACTGGGCTTGTAGATACAGACCCCGTAAGCCCCAGGATAGGCTTGCTCAAGCACCGTAAACCCTTGAGCTTCCCCGAAGGCTTTGAGGTTCCGGTATAGCTCGGCCTCAGTGGTCTGAGCCTTGACATCTGTTTCCTGTAATTCTTCGCCATCGGTTTGGCTAACATCAAAAACGCTTGCAGTCTTAAAGCCAAAGATTTGCCAAGCTTTATCCCCTGTTTTTTCATCCTCGACTTTCTTCTTGCAGGGAGCGAGGATGACGATCCCTTTCTCCCCTTTGCGAACTTGTCTCCCGTGCTTCTGCCAAGCTCTGTAGCCTGCCACATGGCTAGCGTCTGGGTATTGGCCGTAAATCAGCATCGAGTTTTTGGCAGAGTAGTTATAGAACTTGGAATGGAAATCGAGGTATTTTCTCCAGTCGGCTTCAGTTGCAATATTCAGAATTCCTTGCTCTAGTTTTTCGAGTGCTGCTTGTTGCTTGGCTTGGGCTTTTTCGCGATTGGTGTGAGTGGTCATAATATTTATTCCCTGTGTAGCGAGTGGGTTTAGATGGAGCGAAAGGAGCGGGGCAGAGATGCCCCAGAGAGACTATTCGATTCTTAACGGGGTGCCATCTGAGAGATAACCCACAGCCACCCCATCAATGCGGCCCATGCGGCCTAGAAGAGTGCAGGAAGGGGCCTCGCCATCGCTAGCAACTTCTTCGACTAGATCCTGTGAATCTTCGCAATCTTCCATTGCGGCGAACAGGTTGGGATTGTTGAACTGAAGATGAAGCGTAAAAATCGATGTTTCGGCTAAAGTAAGCATAGTTATTGCCTCTGATTGTGGTTTTAACTCGGGCATCGCTTGAGATTGGTAGTCGTGAGCGATGCCTTTGTTTGTATGTAATCATTATATCATCTATACGCTTGAGTTCAAGCGTATAAGCTTAGCATTTACACTAGTTTACATTATCAAAATCTCTATGGATTTTGTATTACCTAACTTTTCCTCATATTCTCTTTTAGAATCAAATATGCTTGAACTCAAGCTTATTTTTTTCTTATTTATGCTAATCTGATTCTGTGTATTTTATGAATTGGATATGCCTAGAAATCCGAACCCCACATTTGACCACTTGAAGCCGTTGCCCAGAGCTGATGATTCAACGGGTAAGCTTTCCAAGTCAATTAGTATTCGTCTGGAAGAAGAAGTATATAAAGCCTTAGAAGAGAAGTATTCTGAAAGAGGAGAACTTAGAGCGTGGCTAAGGAAAGTTACGCGAGAGGCAGCAGAAAAAGAAGGGCTGCTGAGTTAGGGATTGCGATCTCAACCCTGATACCATCCCCAAAAATCACACCCATCCCAAAAACTCCAATAATGCAGCATCCCCAAATAAAGGCAGGGAGCAGAGCAAAGGCACGGCTTTGTGATGGCGACATTGCCGATCTGAGGTGAGCTAAGCTCTTGCTCGTTTCGGGGGCAACTCTCGAATCATCTCAGACTAATCTTCGACTCAACACCAGCCCCCGGAACATGCCCAGTGGCTAGCGTCTTTTCTTTTTTTAATTTAATCTTTCATTTGTTGACGCAAAGTATCTAAATTTTGCTTCAATGTGACTGTATTGGGGTGTTCGTTGCCCAAGAGCTTCTGTGCCATCTGTAGGGCTTGGACCAAGAGGGGTTCGGCTTCGGTGTACCGTCCTTGGTTGTAGTAGAGTGCTGCCAGGTTATGGAGGCTTAGAGCGACAGAGGGGTGTTCGTTGCCCAAGAGCTTCTGTGTCATCTCTAGGGCTTGGACATAGAGGGGTTCGGCTTCTGAGTACCGTCCTTGGTTTTGGTAGAGTTCTGCCAGGTTATTGAGGCTAGTTGCGACATTGGGGTGTTCGTTGCCCAAGAGCTTCTGTGTCATCTCTAGGGCTTGGACCAAGAGGGATTCGGCTTCGGTGTACCGTCCTTGGTTTTTGTAGAGTAAGGCCAGGTCATTGAGGCTACTCGCGACAGAGGGGTGTTCGTTGCCCAAGAGCTTCTGTGTCATCTCTAGGGCTTGGACCAAGAGGGGTTCGGCTTCGGTGTACCGTCCTTGGTTGTAGTAGAGTGCTGCCAGGTTATGGAGGCTTAGAGCGACAGAGGGGTGTTCGTTGCCCAAGAGCTTCTGTGTCATCTCTAGGGCTTGGACATAGAGGGGTTCGGCGTCTGTGTACCGTCCTTGGTTGTAGTAGAGTTCTGCCAGGTTATTGAGGCTAGTTGCGACATCGGGGTGTTCGTTGCCCAAGAGCTTCTGTCTCATCTCTAGGGCTTGGACCAAGAGGGGTTCGGCGTCTGTGTACCGTCCTTGGTTTTTGTAGAGTGCTGCCAGGTTATTGAGGCTAGTCGCGACAGAGGGGTGTTCGTTGCCCAAGAGCTTCTTTTTCATCTCTAGGGCTTGGACATAGAGGGGTTCGGCGTCTGTGTACCGTCCTTGGTTTTGGTAGAGTAAAGCCAGGTTATTGAGGCTTTGAGCGACATAGGGGTGTTCGTTGCCCAAGAGCTTCTGTCTCATCTCTAGGGCTTGGACATAGAGGGGTTCGGCGTCTGTGTACCGTCCTTGGTTGTAGTAGAGTGCTGCCAGGTTATTGAGGCTAGTAGCGACATCGGGGTGTTCGTTGCCCAAGAGCTTCTGTCTCATCTGTAGGGCTTGGACATAGAGGGGTTCGGCTTCTGAGTACCGTCCTTGGTTTTGGTAGAGATGAGCAACCCAGAGGGTGATAGTCGCAATATCTTGGTTTTCTTCACCCTTCTTTTCTACAACCTGTTTGAGGCATAGCTGCATCCAAGGCAAGGCTAATCCATAGCTACCTTGACCCTCATAAAATCGACAGATCCCTATGTAGGGCATGGTCAGGTCATCCTCATTCAGATGATCAACCCACACCTTCACAACTTCTTCTAGATGGGGAATACTAACCCTCATCTTCTCAATCACATCAAGCGTTGGACGGTTATCAATGCCTTTAGCGATGTCAAGCATCACGTTGCAAAATGCTTCCTTGAGTCGCTGCCCATCATCTGAATGCTCATTCAGCTTGACCCGAAAAAATTCCTGTACGATTTGATGGAGCTGATAGGTGTCTTGCTCTACCCGTTTAAGCAAGCTATTGTCGATTAACCCCTCATCCCTAATATCTTCAAGGTCATCCTTATCCTGTTCTGATAAGCAGTTCTCAACCAAAGACCAAGGGATAGGAGCAACAGCAAACATCCCCAATAAACATGCGAGTTCTTGTTGGACTTCATTCAGCTCTATCCAACTTAATTCAAGGGCCTTTGCTACCCCCAACTCAGCCGTCATTCCCAATTCAGTGGCTTTGAGAGCCTTTGTTTCCAGCTTTTTAGATTCCAGCCGTTCAGCAAGTTTTTGAATCGTCCAATCTTTCTTTTTCGCTAGGAATCGTCCCAGTAGCTCTAGGCCAAGAGGTAGATTGCCCACCTTGTGACAAAGCGCTTCTGTAAACGTAAGCTGAGACTCGATTCGGTCACTGCCAACAATGGATTTCAGTAATGCAATCGCAGCCTGATCAGTGAGTTGTTCAATCTCAATTTGAGTCACAGATGAACCAAGATTGATGCGTGTGGTAATCAGGATCTTGAATTTCTCAGAAGGGGGTGGGAGATAAGAAGAGACTGCATCATAGTCGGTGACATCATCCAGAATAATGAGGGTATCTGCTTCTGGCCATCGTTGCCAGGTGAAGGCGACTTGCTCATCAATTTCTAGTTCATCCGGTGGCTTGATGCCTAGATTAGCTTTGGCAAAGCTGATAATTTGGGTGGCAATTTCTTGACCTCTGGCCTGAAGCCAACAAACGCCACCGGGATAGAGTTGTTGGTTGAAGGAAGAAATCGCGTACTGAAGGGTAAGCTCTGTTTTACCGATACCACCCATGCCTTTGACTCCAGTGATACCAATACGCTCGTTGTTTTGGAGCTGGTTTTGAAGTCGAGTGAGCAGATCCTCCCGACCCACGAAAGCAATTGCACCACTACGGGGAAGGTTATTGGGGGTATGGATGTCGGGATTTAACTCTGTCCGGTCCCAGTCGGACGACTCTAGTCAAGTGGTCTTATTGATGGTGATGTTCTCGCCTTGAAAAACCTCTCCACCTGAAATACTGTTTTGGAAGTTGGTTCCACCGTAGTTATTTTGAACTTGGGTGTTGGTGTCCTTGCTGATATGAATATTGATTTCTTGGGCTATCTGTCGAAGTTCTCCAGCAAAGGCTTCATCTAGCATTTCCACGCCTAGTAGAGTAGCAACAGTTTCAATTGCATTCTGATCCCCTGACTCTGCTTGGTTTAGTGCCTGTTCAGCCGCGTCATGTTTACCCCGCAGCCTATCCCAAATCTTCTGACGAAGCTCGCTCATCTTAGCTATTGCTTCAGCAGTGAACTGTTTTGCTGCTTCACCAGCGCTGGATTTTAGGAACTCTTGAAAGGCGAGATTGGCAATTACTGCGGCTGTCAGGGTAACGGGTTCAGTCATGGCTTTATTTCCGGCAGATATCACTAAATTATCTGGGAAAAACTACAAATTTACGTGGTTCTTCAGCTTGATTTGAGATTCAGTAGATTGATTGATAGGAAGCTACTATCAAAAAATAGTGCTACTAATTCCTTAAAGAGTTTATTTTTCTCTCAGAAATAGTGCATCTAGCTCTATAAAATCTTTTCTTGAGTATCATTACTTACGAATTAGCAGAATACTCTCTGAAATTGGTTTGTAGCGATTCAAAGTTGTGCAGCTAATTCTATAAATTGCTCATTCTTGTGCGTATAAAGAATTAATGGACATCTGAGGTTCGCTAAACTCTTGTTCGTTTCGGGGGGTGCCCACTTTTGCATCATCACAGACCAATTTTCGACTCAACACCAGCCCCCGGAACATGCCCAACGGATAGCGTATTTTCTTTTTTTCATTTAATCCTTCATTTGTTGACGAAAAGCATCTAGATTTTGCTGAACCGTGACTGTATGAGGGTGTTCGTTGCCCAAGAGCTTCTGTGTCATCTCTAGGGCTTGGACAAAGAGGGGTTCAGCGTCTGTGTACCGTCCTTGGTTTTTGTAGAGTAAGGCCAGGTTATTGAGGCTACTCGCGGCATAGGGGTGCTTTTTCTCCCATACCTTCTGGTATATTTCCAATGCTTCTAGATAAAGAATTTCTGCCTCCTCATACCGTCCTTGATCTTCGTAGAGTGCTGCCAGGTCATTAAGGCTAATAGCGGTATATGGGTGCTCCTTACCCAATCGATTTCTTAACATTTCCACAGTCTGGTGCAAGAGAGGCTCGGCCTCCTCATACCGTCCTTGGCTCCTGTAGAGAAATGCCAGGTCATTGAGGTTACTAGCGATATATGGATGCTCCTTGTGCAAGAGCTTCTGCCTCATTTCTAGGGCTTGAAGAAAGAGAGGCTCAGCCTCCTCATACCGTCCTTGGCTTCTGTAAAGAAATGCCAGGTTATGGAGGCTATCAGCGATATATGGGTGCTCCTTGTGCAAGAGATTCTGTCTCATTTCTAAGGCTTGAAGAAAGAGAGGCTCAGCCTCCTCATACCGTCCTTGGTTGTCGAAGAGTAAAGCCAGAGTATTGAGGCTAATAGCAACATCAGGGTGTTCCTTTCCCAATAGATTCTGTCTCATTTGCAGTGCTTGAATGCAGTGCGTTTTTGCCTCCTCATAACTACATTGTTTGATGTAGAGTCCTGCCAGGCTATGGAGGCTAGTCGCGACATCGGGGTGTTCGTTGCCTAATTTCTGTCGAGTCTGTTCAAGACATTTTTGATACCAAGGTAAGGCTAATGCATAGTTACCTTGCCCTCCATAAAAGCGACCAATACCGACATAGGGCCACATCAATTCATCATTACTGAGGTGGTCAATCCACTGTCTGGTTAGCTCCTCCAGATGGGGAATACTGGCACTCATCACTGCAATCACATCAAGTGTTGGACTGTCATTAATACCCTTAGCAACACCAACCATTGCTGTGCAATAAGCGGCTTTAAGGGATTCCCCTTTGTCAGTGCGCTCATTCAACTTAATCCGAAAGAACTCCTGCACAATTTGATGGAGTTGGTAGGTACTCTGTTCTACTCGTTTGAGTAAGTATCTAGCAATTAAACCTTCATCTCTGATGTCTTCTAAGTCATCCTTATCCTGATCTGATAGACATCCTTCAACCAAATGCCAAGGAATAGGGGCAATTGCAAACATCCCTAATAAACAAGCGAGTTCCTGCTCTGCTTCACTTAGCTCTACCCAACTCAACTCTAGAGCAGCAGCTACTCCTAACTGAGCCGTCATCCCTGACTCAGTTGCAGTCAGCGCTTTCGCTTCAAGTCTCTTGGATTCAAGTCGCTCAATTAGTTTTTGACAAGACCAATCTGGCTTTTTAGCTAATGACCGTCCTAGCAGCTCTAGTCCAAGGGGCAAGTTACCGACCCAACCACACAAAGTTTGTGCATCTTCTAATTGAGACTGAACCCGTTTTTGTCCAATCAGCTTTTCTAGTAGTGTTAGTGCGCTCTCATTATCGAGTTCTTCCAGGCAAAGAGAGCGAACAGATCCACCAAAATCAAGTCGAGTGGTGATCAGGACTTTGAACCGTGGGTTCGATAGAGGAAGACAGGAGGCAACAAGCTCATACTCAACCACATCGTCAACAACGATTAAAACCTCCCCTTGGGGCCATCGTTGCCAAATGAAACTGACCTGGGCCTCTACTTCCAGATCATCTGGGGGTTTCATTCCCAAATTGCTTTTAGAAAAATCAATAATCTGGGTGGCGATTTCTTGATCTCGCGACCGCAACCAACAAACTCCACCCGAATAGAGATTTTGGATTAAGGACCGTTGAGCATATTCCCAAGCCAGTTCAGTTTTACCAATCCCTCCCATCCCTTCAAGTGCAGTGATGGCGATTCGCTGGTTACTTTGCAGTTGCTCATGCAGTTGGTTGATCTGGGAGTCTCGACCGACGAAGGTGACTGCCCCACTTGGAGGTAGATTGTTGGGTATATCGGTAGGGGGATGTAACTTTGTCCGGTCCCAGTCGGACGACTCTAGTCAAGTGGTCTTATTGATGGTGATGTTCTCGCCTTGATAGACCTCTCCACCAGATATCTCATTATTGAACTGAACTCCAATGTGATTTTCTTGAACCCTTTTTGTTGGATTTGATGGATCTTGTATCTTTGATGCTTGTGTTGCAGTTAAATTGCAGGTGTTTTCAAAATCTTTGATGAATCCAATCAGTAAGCGATGTTGAACGGCGTCTTTGCTCTCTGGTCTAGCGATTGTGATGTGATCTGACCCAGGGACTTTAAACGATTGCCCAAAATATTTAGCTCCTGAGAATGGTTCCACAATTTGTTTTTTAATGCCCAAGAAACGAGTGATTTTAAGGGATAAATCCTCAATGAGTTCTTTCCCGATGATGTTCAATCTATTCGTATCTTTGAGGTTAATAAAATCTTTGTCTAAATCATTGAGCCAAACATTATTCTGGGAAAACTTCAACGCCTTTGCTTGTGTATGCCCCAAAAATGCTGATATAAGACCCAGCATATTGGCATATTCAGAACCTAATGAGGGTGATGCTATGAGGAATAAACCAATATATTTTAGTCCTTTTTCTATTAAGTTTGATTCTTCTCTAACCAGAAAGCGCCTAGCGATAATACCTCCCATGCTATGGCACACAAAGATAACTCGATCGCTATCCAAGACCTTATCAAGATTAGATATATGCTCATTTAAGGAATCAACGATATCCCCCAAACTATAGGAGCCTGTATTGAATCCAGTTCGATAGGAAAACAAATAGATTCCTATCTCTTCTAATCCACCTTCAGCTTTTAGCAATTCTGGCCAGTAAGCACCTTCTTTAGTTCTCCAACACTCATCACTTGAGTTAATTCCATGAATGAACACCACGTTGAGACCATTGTTTGATTTTCTCAACCATTGACCTTGCTTAGTCATGTTTTAGCACCAGATGTTGAATATGAAACAGGAATCATAGAAGCGGCTTTCAAGGTCAAGGGTTCTGTCGTAGCTGTATTTGGGTCAAATATCAGTTAATTATCTGGGAAAATCCTTGTTATTACGCGATCCTTCAGCAAGATTTGAGATTCAGGCAACTCGATTGGAAGGATGTAACCATTGACCTTGGTGCAGATTATTAAAAATCCACAGAGAATCTGTATTACCTAGCTTTTTATTTCTTGCTCAAAACCTGTTGCGGTGTTAGCTAAACCTCAACAGCTAACCGCTTCAACTCAGCATGATCATTTTCTTGCTGTGCATTCCAAATATCATGATCGGCCTGCATTCGCATCCAGGTTAGCGGCTCCAGGCCCAAAACCCTAGACAGCCTCACGGCCATATCAGAACTCAGGGAAATTTTGCCATTGACCAGCCTTGAAAAATTACCGGGGCTGATCTCTAAAGCATTTGCAACATCAGTCAGGGTCCATTCATTCGGTTCAATAAACAATCCTTGAATGACCTCGCCGGGGTGGGGTGGGTTATGCATCAACATCAGTGGTAGTCCTCGTAATCAAGTACAACAACGTCGCCATCTGTATATTCAAAAGTGAGTCTCCAATTTCCGCTGACGCGAATCGCCTATCCCAACTACCTGCCTTTACTGACAGGCCTTGCATCCCACTAGTGAACTTAAAACAGCCTTGTTTCGAGATATTATCAATCAACCCATACAACATAGTGATAGCAGGTTTAGTTACTTCATTCTCTATTCTGGGCAAAATATTAAATATCAATTTAAGTCTGAGATCAGCATGACGGATCTTTCTAAATGCTCTCAACTGTTATAGAAATTTTAGATATTTAGTTTGGGAGAGCATTGTGGAAATCATTGCGACAGCAGCATTACACAGTACAGGTCAAATTGCTGGACTATTGAATACCTATCTCCAGCAAATTAGTTTGGAGAAAGAACATAAACATGAGAAACGCTTAAAGGAATTAGAACTGATCAATAATTCCGACATGAGAAATGCGTATGCTCAACAGTTAATTTTGGATAAGTTCCTGCGTCCCATCGAAGAAGCTAATATTCTCCTGCAAAATATGGCGATGTCTGCTCAAGACTTAGCTGAGTCGATCTGCTATTATCATGTACACCATAATGCAACCTATGAGCAAGCTAGAGAGATTGCTAAAGAATTCCGAGGACTGGCAATTAAACTAACCAGAGCGGACTCATTAGATGAGCTTAAAGATTTATACGAAGCATTGACTATTTTTGCTCATGAAGTGGGTGAATTCAGGCACCAAGAGCGTAAATACTCTATTGAACGTCATGTCCGTAGGCATCTCTTAGATCCTTTAAACGCTGTGATTGGAGAAGCAAAAAATTTCCAATTGAGGGCAGCTTTTTCAATGACTGATGAGCAACTACAAAATTTACAAACCCCACCCAAGTCTTTGATACCTCAACAAGAAGAGACATGATTATTTCTCTTTGTTGCAAGTTTCTGAAAGAATCTGGAGCTTAGATTGTTGATAAAACTCTTACTTATCATGAATTTCTAGCGCTTCTGTATTAACCTTGGCGAAATAGAAATAGCTCTTAGACCCTAGAAAAAGACATTCTGCTTGGTTAGACATTACTTTGCGATCTCAGCCCTGATACCATCCCCCAAAATTGCACCTATCCCGCAAAATTCTAATAATGCAGCATCCCAAAATAAAGGCAGGGAGCAGAGCAAAGGCACGGCTTTGTGATGGCGACATTGCCGATCTGAGGTGAGCTAAGCTCTTGCTCGTTTCGGGGGTGCCCACTTTCGCATCATCACAGACCAATTTTCGACTCAACGCCAGCCCCCGGAACATGCCCAGTGGTAAGCGTCCTTTTAGGCAAATATATATAATTGAGAGTTTCTAGTATTCAAAGATAAGATTCAATATTAAGCGAAGAGATGGGTACAATAATTTAAAAAAATATTCATGAATACAAAGGAAAATCTATAAAATCTAATGCAATAAATACTATTATTTCTGAAATAAAATAAAGATATTCAATTGGATCAATTATTATGTTTGAGAAAATTTCATTAAGATTAATGAAAACAGCATTATTGATATGTTCGGGTATATTGTATTTTTCTACTGCTAATAAAATTGCAGATGAAATTATCCATTTACCTAGCATATATTCACAATTAGTAAGTATGTCTTTTGCTTTGCCGATGCTGGCAGCAATAATAATTTTACTTATGTCTATAGGCATAGAAATCATACCTGTATCTATCTATTTAAGAACAGAACTTGGAGCCAATAAAATTTTTTAGTGCTCTACTAGACTTATTTCAAAAAAACTGAAGCTGACACTCTTTTAATTAAAAAGATAGAGAGACTAGAAGATAACCTCCAAAAAACATGTAAATGCTGAAAAGCAGAAGGCAGTTGCTCTAGTATATGCTAAAGAAAAAATCAAATAAGCTTGAGATTTTACTTTTTTTCAATTTTGTTCACTATTTTAGTTTTTTTTAGGTTTGAGATCTGGCGAACGATAGATAAAACTAACCTCATAGTAACTATTATAGTTATGTCTATTTGTTTCGTAGCTTTATGTATCGATAGAGTAATCCTTGAATACAGAATAAACTCAGGCTTCTTTGGAACCAATGAATACGAAGCAAAGAAACTTCTTTTATTTATAATTCAAAATTCTAATAACTGGGAACCACCTAATGATGGTGATCGGAATAGGAAAATTTTTTCCTGAAAAAAACAAGCAGCGATAATTTTTCTATTAATGAAGGCTTGTCTGGAGAAGGGATAGCATGAAAACGGATAAGGCTACTGAATGGGGCGGAAAAGCACTAGATGCCATTTTTTTTAAAATATCCTTTTACAACGGCAATGGGCGCAATCTTTGGAATACTTATTAATGGATTTATACCAAACATCACGAACGAATATTTAAAGTTAGAATTTCCAGATTTCCCAATATATCTCTGGATACTACTTGGAGTCTTTACATTTAACCTAAAAAACTTGTTGTCTCCAAATAATATTCCAGACAAATATGACGAAGTTTTCCAGCTAATAAATCAAGCGAAGAGAGAAAGCAATCTGTCAGAATTAGAGTTTAATCAGTACTATAGAATGCTTATTCAGAGAGCAATCAAAGGCACAGATTTTGATAATTTATCAGAAGGGATTGAGAAAACCAAGGAGATTGAAGAAATTGAAAAGAAGATTTCAGAAGCTAATTCATAGAATTATCCTCATTCTTGTAGCAAGGGAAGCACGAGAAATTTCAATCTCTGAAAGACTTGACTGTAAGATATTCGATTCACCTAAGCTCCCCTTTTTCGTTTTTTCTCTGATATTTTTTGCCAACTAACAAGCCGTAAACACAGCCCCCAGCTCCTCAAAATTCCCTTCCGCGTCAATTACCCAAGCTTGGCTAGCCAAATCTTTGAGAGCATTTGACCATCCCCACTCTGGTTCAATCTCCAACAAGAAGAAATTAGTTTTCATTTTCTCTAAAGAATCTGAGTACTCTTGCAAGAACACAGAACTCAGTGGCGCAATCCCATCGGTGATAAACACGATATCGGCCTCACTATAATCGTCATCCTGCTCAATGATGTCTCTGGCTTTCTCCAGTGGAGCTTGAAACTTGGTTCCTCCATTAGTAGGACTCGTGATCAACAAACGGATCAGCTGTTCAATATCCTCTTTGGGATGAATCTCGATAGGCTCATAGCAAACAGACTCAAACCGAACCACTGACACCACCCGATCCTGTTCATTCGCCAGCTTCACCAATGCCACGATCAGCGCTTTTGACCATAAATCCCGGCTTACTCTCTCTTTCATCGACCCAGAGCAATCCAAGCAGATCACCATGGGGACTTTCCCCTTCTCTTCTGGGGCCTGCAAATCATTCTGGAATAGCTGACCCTCTAGAAAGTCTCGATAAAAACTCAGTTTCTGCCTGGAATCTGACAGCCTTCCCAACTCTTGAGGCAGGATTTGAGAAACATCATTCCCCGTGGTAATCCCCACTAGTTCACCGTATCCCGTCTCCCGTCTCGGCCTGATGCTGTCGGCGTTTACGGTTGGCAGTCTCTAAGGCATTACCAGCAAGATCTAGAATCTTTTTAAGCTGTGGGTTCTCCTCAATCAAAGCCGCAAGCTTTAGCTTCTCTGCCGTGGGTGTAGGATTCCGATCACCTGATTCATTCCCCCAGCTAATCCCCAGAGCTTCCAGCTCGTCTTTTTTCTCCTGCACTTCCCCCTCAGCATCCTCAACACTCTCGCCAATGCCTTCCCCTTCCTGGTCTTCTAACTTCTGAGCAAAAGCTTGGGCTGCTTCAGACATGGCCTGCCCTTGGGCTTGGAGGTCTTGAAATAATTCCTCATCACCCTCCCTTTTAGCTTTTCGGGCTTCAGCTCTCAGGGTATCCAGCTCATCTATCTCCTGATCACCACTAGCATCCTTAAGCTGTCTGTGCAGATTGGTAATCATGGATTGTGCGGCGATTGCTGCCCCTAATGGATCACCCGCACAGGTCAAGGTGAGATTTTGAAATTCTTCAGATTCACTGAGCTGATCATGCAATACTCTCGCCCATTGATGCTCGGGCTTTTCCGGTAACCAATCAGGATCAGGGGAGTAATAGAGACGGTGAAATACTTCTAGAGCAAAGCTGTTTAGGGTTCTGATGTTGGTTTCTGAGGTTATCTCCACCATCGCTTGATTGGACTTGAGATAGTCTTGCCAAAACAGCTTTGAGGTTGCACTGACTTCGGCTGTGATCGGGTTTAATTCTGTCTTGAGCTGGGTATACATCAATACAAGCCTTCAACTAGTTCACTGACTCGCTGTGCTTTCGCCTGTAGGTCGGCCTCTGCCTTCGTTTTCTGACTGGCTCCATTCCTGCATAAATCAGCTTTGACTTTCGCCATACTCTGACTGAGATTTGTGAGCTGGGTTCTAGCGAAGTCTGCGGCATTCACATGATCGGTATGACCCAGACTTGAGTTATTCAACTTTTGTTCTAGTCTTAAGACTTCACTTTGAGCGGCTTGGGTAATGCTCGATAACTCCTTTTTCGCGATGGGTGCGGCTGTTTCAATCAGTCTTTTTATTTCCCTGATTTCCTCGATCTTGGACTTCCAGCAGCACTGGGGTAATAGCTCGTGGATATGCTCTAGGTATATCTGTGAATCTCCCTGGACATACGCAAAGCACTGAGCTAATTGCAGCAATTTTACTCGTCGTCGGGCACTGATCACAAAGCCATCACGGATCAGGGTGTGGATAATCTCAGTTATATCGGTAGCTGAATTATGCAAGAGGTCTATGAAGTAAGCACTACTAGATTTTTTCATCTCAAACGTACTAATTTCTGAAAATTTCTTTGTTAAGGAAAATATAAATTGTTACTACTTGCATAAACTTTCTCTTTTCGTCAGAGGGGTTATGAGAATACTTCAAGTGAGTACAAGGTTTAAAGCGGTTCTTATGTTTCCAAGTCTCCCTCAGAATGATAATGACACTAACTCACGTAACGAGGCCTTACAAAAGCAAAGAGAAAAGTACAACTTCAATCCTGCCTTCATGCCTCCACTGGCATTGATTGATGAAGTCCCATCAGAGGAAAATTTCTCGGTAGGTTACTTAGCAGATAGGGCTATCCAAGCTGCAGATCTCCCACCTAATATGCTTGCAGCTAGGGCTCGAACTTTGTTTGACCCCTTTGATCATCTCGAAGACTATGATGACCTGTTTACGATTATAAAATCACCAGCAATTACCAATACATATCAGACCGATAGTTCTTTTGCAGAACAGAGACTATCAGGTGTGAACCCAATGGCAATCCGTCGATTGGGAAGAGATCATGAGAATGATAATACTCTTTATGCTGCTATTCGTGACAAAATCAGCAATATTTACGAAGGAAAGCTTGACTTCAATACAGCCATAAATGATGGAACATTATATTGCACCAATTACAGTGATTTGAAAGCTGTAAAAGGAGGTACTTATGAAAAAGGTCATAAATACCTACCTCGTCCTTTTGCAATTTTTCATTGGCAAAGCAGTGGATATGGAGATAGAGGAGAATTAGTACCTATTGCCATTCAAATTGATGTCACTCAACCTGATAGTAATATTTATACTCCTTTTGATGAGCATGAACAGTGGTTTGCAGCTAAATTATGTGTGCAAATTGCGGACGCTAATCACCATGAAATGTTTAGCCATTTAGGTTGGACTCATTTTGTTATGGAGCCTTTTGCTATCTCCACTGCCCGACAGCTTGCAGAGAACCACCCCATCAACATTTTACTCAAGCCTCATTTTAGATTCATGCTTGCCAATAATTTCTTTGCTAGAGGCACCTTGATTGCTAAAGATGGTCAAGTTGATACGCTTTTAGCTGGAACACTTAAAGAATCTCTAGAATTGGTTAAAGACTCATATCGGAACTGGGATTTATTTAAATTTTCTTTTCCTCAAGAACTAAAAAGTAGAGGAATGGATGATCCTAATAAACTTCCACACTTTCCTTACAGAGATGATGGCCAGTTATTATGGAATGCTATACAAGAGTTTGTCAGCGACTACGTTAATATCTTTTATAAGGCTGATGACACTCCTCAGACTGATGACACTACTCAGGCAGATGACAATGTCAAAGGTTTCGTTAAAGATGATGTTGAGTTACAGACATGGGCAAAGGAACTAAGCGGAGAGAATGGCATTGATATTAAAGTTCCTGGTATGCCAACATCCATCTCTTCTATCAAACAGCTTAAGGAAATATTGACCACTTTAATTTTCACTTGTGGGCCTCAGCATTCAGCAGTGAACTTTCCCCAGTGGGATTATATGGCTTTCGTAGCAAATATGCCTTTTGCAGCTTATTCAGATCCAGATAGACTAGCTACTCTAAACAAATCAGAGGTACAAGATATCGATGAAAATTGGCTGCTAAAGTTTTTGCCACCCTTTAAGCCAACAGCAGGCCAATTGGAGATCACATATACTCTGGCAGACTACCGCTATGACAAGCTAGGCCACTATGGTCAACATTTTGAGCAAGCATATAAAGGTTCAGACTTTGCAAGCGCTGTTCAAGTTACCATTGATGATTTTCAGCAACAATTAAACAAAGCTGAGAACAAAATTGATCTCAATAACAAAAATAGAGTCGTTCCCTACCCCTTCCTTAAACCCTCTTTGGTGATCAACAGTATTAGTATCTAGTACTCAGTAGCAAGAGGGTTCGTCTTTCTACTATGAAGACGAGCCCTCTTGAGCAAATTTCTCCAATGTTTTGATTCATACTCAAGATCCAGAAATCTAAGCTAATGTAATTCTCAAAGTTCCGCACAGAATCTAAATAGCCTAGGTAATATAAATTCTCTACAGTTATTGAAAATATTCTTAGGATCAGAAGCCAGCTACGGGATCAACTCCACCCTGGGCTGCTGCTTTCTCATTGTTGTATTGTGCTGACTCTTGAGCTTTCTTGGTGAGTCTTCTAAGATTGGCAACTCGGCGGGTAAGCGTCGTTTCAATGTTGGCGAGTTGACCCGCTTCTAGTTCGGCTAATGTGTCTGAGTCGGGTGTCTCGATCAGCTTCTCTAGCTTGGCGACTATCTCTTTATAGGCCTAAAACGATCTAAGCTGCGATTTGCCGCCATTTAGTACATGTATATTAGCCTCTATCCCATCGTTTGATACGGTGAAATGTGCAGATCAAGAGGCTTTTCCAGAATGCAGCGGTATTGGGAACCAGAGGAATTAGTAGAGTACTTCACTCTCATGCCCCATGAGTTAGATGCTATTCCCAAGGATTCCACCAACGCCAGCGACCATAATCGTTTAGGATTCGCCGTATTACTGAAATATTTCCAGCTGGAAGCACGTTTCCCTCAACATCGCCAGGACATCTCAAAGTCAGTCGTTCAATTTATTGCCCAGCAATTGAACTTGAGTCCAAACATCTTCAGCAACTACACCTGGCTCGGTCGCGTTTTTGAACGACATCGGCGAAAAATCCGTCAGCTTTGGGGATTCAAGCGCAGCACCTTCCAACATAAGCAAAAACTCAAACAATGGTTAGGTGAGAAAATCTTACCCCTTGGCCTTCATCTGAACTCAATTCGTGAGCAAGTCTATCAACGCCTGCGTCATCTTAAACTGGAACCCCCTTCCCCCAAAGAATTAACCCGACTCATCAGCTCGGCTACTCGTCATCATGAGCGTGATTTTTGTCGAACCATCTCCGTCCGACTTCCAGCAGCAACGCGTAAGAAGATGGATGCCCTCTTAGACACTGAATATACGCCGAATGCTGAAGACAGTCAGTTTCGACAATCTGATTTCACCCGGCTCAAAGCAGATCCAGGACGCCTTGGTCTCAAGAGTCTTTTTCAAGAAATCGAAAAACTACAAAGCATCCGGCAAATAGAGTTACCTGCTGACCTATTTGAGTCCTACTCGCCCAAGCTAATTGAGCAATACCGGCGTCGTGCTTCAGCAGACCTCGCAGGACTTCTCCGACGCCACCCTCAGACCATTCGGTATACCCTGATCGCCTCCTTTTGCCATCAGCGAGTTCAAGAGATCACCGATAGTCTCGTGGAACTCCTGATCCAGATTATTCATCGTCTTTCCATCAATGCTGAACGTCGGGTAGACCGGGAGCTGATCGCCAACTTTAAGCGCGTCAATAATAAAGAAGCACTGCTTTATCGCATCGCAGCTGCAGCTCTCGCCAATCCAGATCAACCGGTTAAGGAGGTGATCTATCCCGTCGCCAGTCCCGATAAGTTAACCAACCTGATCAAAGAGCAAAAACATACGGGGGCCACCTACCGAGAAAAAGTCAACATCAAGATCCGAGCCTCCTACTTGCACCATTACCGGCAGATGGTGCCAGCTATCTTAGAGACCCTGGACTTTCACTCCAACAACGACCATCACCGCCCCATCATTGCAGCCTTGAAACTGCTTAAACAGTATCAAGGCAGTAGCAAGCGCTACTACTCGGACACGGATCCCGTAATCATATCTGGTGTCCTTAAACGGGAATGGCGAGATTTAGTGATTGAACAAAATTCTCAGGGCCAAGACCAGATCAATCGCGTCAATTACGAAATCTGTGTCTTGCAGGCCTTGCGTGAAAAACTCAGGTGCCGAGAAGTGTGGATCGCGGGGGCCAAACGCTACGGTAACCCAGAAACGGACTTACCTCAGGACTTTGAGGTCCAGCGAGAACAGTACTATCTGCAACTCAAGCAACCGTTAGATGCCAAGACCTTTGTCCATCAGCTCAAGCAGGAAATGACAGAATCCTTAACCCTGCTGAATCAAAGTATTCCAAATGATCCTGCCGTCAACATTCTGCCAAAGGATAACGGGTGGATTCGCATCACGCCATTTGAGGCTCAAGCAGAGCCCACTAATATTCAAAAACTGAAGCGGGAAGTGGCGAAACGCTGGCCCATGATCAGCTTGCTAGACATCCTCAAGGAAACGGATCTGCGGGTAAACTTCACCGATCAGTTCCATACGATGGCCACTCGTCAACGGTTGGACCGGCTGACCTTGCAGAAGCGGCTGTTGCTGACGCTGTTTGGTTTGGGGACCAATATGGGTTTAAAGCGAGTCTGTGCGGGGATAGCCCAGGAGACTTACGCTCACTTACTCTACGTCAAGCGGCAGTTCCTACATAAAGAACATCTGCAAAATGCTATTGCTGAAGTTGCCAATGCGGTGCTCAAGGCTCGCCTGACCTCTATTTGGGGTGAGGCAACCACCTCTTGTGCCTCGGATTCTAAAAAGTTTGGGGCTTGGGACCAGAACCTAATGACCGAGTGGCATAACCGCTATGGGGGAAAAGGAATTATGGTCTATTGGCACGTCGAAAAGAAGTCCTTGTGTGTCTATTCCCAGCTGAAAACCTGCTCTTCTTCTGAGGTCTCATCCATGTTGACGGGGCTATTGCGTCAGGACACGGATCTGATGCTGGACAAGAACTATGTGGATACCCATGGCCAAAGTGAGCTGGGGTTTGCCTTTTGTCGTCTCCTGGGATTTCAGCTGCTGCCTCGGTTCAAACGCATTGGCGTGCAAAAGCTATCTTTGCCAGAGTCAGGGATGAAAGCAGCCTATCCGAATCTGAGGTTGATATTATCAAAGGCCATTGATTGGGAGTTGGTGACCCAACAGTACGACCAGATGATTAAATATGCAGCGGCGTTACAGGCGAGGACGGCTGAGGTGGAGGATATTCTGCGGCGCTTTGGACGGACTGAGGTTAAACATCCCACCCATCGGGCTTTGCTGGAATTGGGTAAGGCGGTGAAAACTATCTTCCTATGTCGATATCTTTCTTCGGAGGCCCTCAGAATTGAAATCAATGAGGGGCTCAATGTCGTGGAGCGGTGGAACGGGGTAAATGACTTTATCTTTTATGGACGGGGGGGAGAGTTTGTTACCAATAAACGGGAAAACCAAGCCCTGTCAGCTCTGGCCCTGCACCTGCTCCAGATTAGCTTGGTCTACATCAATACCTTGATGATTCAGAATGTGTTAAGTGAACCTCAATGGATGAAAAAGATGCAGGGAGAAGATTTAAGGGCTTTGTCACCCCTGATTTGGAATCATGTGACGCCCTATGGCTGGTTCAATCTCGATTTTAAGGATCGGATGGCCCTGGATGGGGCCTAAACCATTGATATCTTCTCCCTGACTGGGTTCGTTTGTTACCTCCTATTTACTGAATGACGTGACTGGTGGGGAAGCTTTGGGCAAGCTGTAAGGCTCTCATGGGTGAGGCCTTGCGGATTTTATTGCAGTCATCGGGTGGGATGTCCCGGCTTCCGGCTTCACTGGCAGCTTGGCGCAGGAGCTTTTTGTCCACCTCATTGGACAGCCAGCGGGTCCCGCCGACGCCAACGAGGATGGCGGCGGTCACGGAACCAACCGTCAAGGACACCTCAGGGTTGTCCGCAGCGCCAGGGGCCAACTCGATGCTGCTGCCGGAGCTGTAGAGCCCCCATGAAATCAATGCGGCCATAGCGCCCGTGAACGCGTTGCCGATAAAACCGGGGATCCAGACTCCGTTCTTCCAGTGGGGAAATAGGAGTCCTTCTTTGTTGATCAGGGCATTGGCAATGCCGCCGAACCCACCGGCTAAAAAGATAATGACCATACATAACCAGGGAGACATGGAACTGTTCCTCTTACTCTGTTGACCAGGGTTCATATTTTTGAACCCTGTATGGCCCTATTGTTGGTGGGGGGGCAAGCTTATTCAGAACGCTTCAATCCGGTAGTCCGATCAGGGTAAAGGCGGCCCATCTTCCTGGGTCTGTGTATTTCTGTTTCGTGGTCCGCATGGCCATGGTTAAGCTCTTGGCCTTATCCCAGCCCTTTTCGTAGACGTTGGTATAAAACTCGTCCATCAGCATGGGGGTCGAGCGATCTGAAACAGACCATAAGGACCCGACCACGGTGGGGACTCCCGCAGCCAGAAAGGGGAAGGATGGCCCGGTTTGGCCACCATAGATTCCGAATCCGCTTTGACAGAGACTTAAGACCACGAGGTCAGCTTGGAGGGGTTGTTTCGTCCCTAAGGCGATCTGGTTTAGCTCCTGGGGTTGGAGGAAGCCATCATTTTGGGCATCCCTAGCCAGCAGGATTGAGCCATTTCTCGGGGCTCGATGCCGGTTCTTCTCCAGCTTTGCCTTTTCGGTTGGCGGCAGCGGACCCCGTAACGGAGACGGGTTAGGGGAGAGGGGTTGACGATGGACCGCTAGGTGGATAATCTCGGCAGTTAACAGGTCCTTACGGATACGAGTTTCCGTCGCTTTGGCTCCCAAAACGGGCGTTGTATTGAGCAATTTGGCAATCCGCTGGGCTTCCACTTGGGCTCCGGCTAAGTCATCAAATCCCTCGGCGGGAGGCGTCGGATTACCGACGATCAGGTTCGCTTCGGGACGTAGTTGACGCTTCGGCTTCAGGTGCTGCTGGTCTTGAAGATGCTTTAAGGTCCCAATGGAGGGTGCGGTGGATAGGATGTGCTTATCCACGAGATATTGGGATCGGTTCCCCTCGTGATCGAGGAGGGCGGGGAAGGGGACAAAGAAGAGGGAGCGGTGGGGGAATGATAATCACCCGTTCATCCGGGTCTTGGGGGTAGATAGTCTTCGATGGGCTCAATCAATAGGGTATGGAGCTGACGCAGATAGGTGTAGTTGGTCTCTTGTTTGGAGGTTGAGGAGGAAGATTCGTCTTCTAGATTGACCTTGGGGAGTAATGGGGGGACAGCTGGGTCTTGGTTGGGGGCTTTCACCCCGCGAATATTTTCTAACCACTGCCGGGTTTGTTCCTCGAAGGTGGCTACGGATTGCCCTAGCTGTTGACCATCGATGGGTTGATGATGAATGGTGCCATCGGGTTGGACCACCCAGGCATAGAGGAGGTTATTGCTGACGAGGGTGTATTCGACGAGGGTGGCATTCTGTTCCTTGGCCACCTGTTTGATCTGCTGGATGGTTAAAGGAGGATTTGTCCCAGCTAGTTGATGATTGAGGGCCTGGCTGCGTCCCCGCTCCGCAATCTCCAGAGCAAGTAGAGGCTGGTTTTGGGCAACCAGGACGGTTTGAAGGTCATCATAAAGTCGGGTATAGGACTGGAAGAAAGTACGTTGTTGCGGGAGGGTGAGGTCACGATTTAAGTGCTCAAAAATCTGGATGGACTCCATCAGGGCAGTCTGAGCTGAACCATATTGATTCTGCTTGAGGTGAGTCAGGCCCAATCCCCAAAGGGCCATGGCGGCCCCAGGCCGATCATCGATTTTTCGCCGGATCTCCAGGGCGGTCTGATGGTATTGAAGGGCTTGGGCCATCTCTCCCAAGTTACGATAGGTCCGCCCCATCCGATCATGGGCGTCTGCTACCCCCTTCTGATTACCTATCTGACGAGCGATCTGAAGTGACTGCTGGTGGTAGTCGAGGGCTTGGGCATGCTCTCCCAAGGAGTCATAGGCACTCCCCAACTGATTAAGGGTGTCAGCCACCCCCGTGCGATCACTGATTTTTCGGGAGATGACCAGGGACTGTTGGTGATAATCGATGGCCTGAGCATACTCGCCCCAAGAGTGATAGGTCCGCCCGAGCTGGTCGAAGGATTGGGCCACCCCTTGTTGGTCACCCAGCTTCCGAAAGAGTTCCAGGGACTGTTGATAGTATTCGATGGCTTGGGTCGGGTCCCCTAAGGATTGATAGAGGGTCCCTAAGCCTAAGAGGGTGTTGGCGGTCCCTTTGATGTTGTTGCCCTTGCGAAAGATGACTAAGGACTGTTGGTGGTAGTCCAGGGCTTGGGCATACTCCCCCAGAGCATGGGAGCTGGTCCCTAAGCCCAAGAGGGCGTTGGCTATGCCCTGAGGCTCGCCCTGCTGGCGAGCGTGCAATAGGGCTTTTTTCAGGGATTGTTGGGCGGCTTGGCTCTCCCCCCGTTTCAGGTGCTGATGTCCCTGCTGCAAGTCCTGAGAGACCTCAGGGGTGGGGGCGATCTGGGGCGCTGCTTTCTCCTGAGCCAGACTCACTGAATGGGGAAGAAGGGTTGCCCCTCCCATCCAGCAGAGCAATAGTAATCCAACCGATCCATTGAGCGCCTGTTTATTCATAAGAAAACTCCAAATCTATGGGGGAATTCTGGGTCTCATTACCCTTCTATCCCTGGACATCTATGCCTATTCAAAAATGAGTAAAAACGCCTGTCTACGGGGCCTAAGAGCGATTTCCCTCTAGACCAAAGGCGGTCAGATCGGGAAGCCAGCAGGGCCTTTTATCTGGAGAGAGGCCAGTGGAGTACAGCCGATTCAAGGGGCCTTAATCCGGCAAGCCGATCAGGGTGAAGGCGGCCCATTTACCCGGATCCGTATGCTTTTTCTTTGTCGTTCGCATGGCCTCCGTCAGGCTCTTAGCCTTATCCCATCCCTCTTTATAGACATTGGTATAAAACTCATTCATCAACATCGTTGTCGAGTGATCTGATACGGACCATAGGGACACCACTACCGTGGGTACACCCGCAGCCAGTAGAGATCTGGATAGTCCGACGATGCCATCTCCCGTCACCTTGCCCAGGCCCGTCTTGCAGGCACTTAAGACCACCATCTCAGCCTGGAGTCGGTTCTCCTTCGTCATCTCCGTCACCTCCAGGGTTTGCAGGTAGCCATTATGCTGGGGGTCCTTGGCTAAGATAATCGACCCACCTCCAGGGGGGAGATTCTTCTTCTTTGCCTCTGCTGCTTCTGCCTCTGCTTTTGCTTTTTCTGCTGGTGTCAGGTCCTTGAGCAGCTTTAACGGTTCATTGGGCTTGAATTCTCCATGGGCGGCAATATGGATCAGGTCTGCTGTTAACAGTCGTTCTCGAACTAAGGATTCCGTTGCCTGGTCTCCTAGAACTGGCTTTGTCTTGAGTAATTTACCGATTAGCTCAGCTTCCGATTGAGCCCCTTTCAGATCATCGAAGCCCTCTGAGGGTGGAGTGGGATTGCCGATAATCAAGGGCTGTTGAGGCCGTTGGGGTCGCTGGGGTTTTAGGTTCTCTTGGTCTTGGAGATGCTTCAAGGCCTGGATGGAGGGGGCAGTGGAAATGATGTGCTTATCGACAAGGTATTTAGGTTTCTCACCTTTATTTTCAAGCAGCGCGGGGAAGGGGACAAAGAACAGGGAGCGATGGGGGATGATGATCACTCGCTCGTTGGGGTCTTTGGGCAGATAGTCTTCAATGGGTTCAATTAAGAGGGTATGAAGCTGACGGAGGTAGGTGTAGTTCGTCTTTTCTTTGGAGGCTGATGGGGATGAATCGTCCTCTAAATTGGCTTTGGCCAATGTCTGGGGAATGGCTTGATCCTGGTTGGGGTCTTTGACGCCTCGGATATTTTCCAGCCATTGTCGGGTTTGTGCTTCTAAGTTATCCAAGGATTGCCCCAGCTTTTTACCCCCGATGGGTTGGTGGTCAATGGTGCCATCAGGATGGATCACCCAGGCGTAAAGCAGGTTGTTGCGGACTAGGGTGTATTCAACAATGGTGGCATTCTGTTCCTGGGCCACCTGCTTAATCTGCTCTAGGTCAAAGGGGGCATTAGCACCGGAGAGCTGTTGATTCAGGGCTCGGGTGCGGCCTTGTTCAGCGACAACGAGGGCTTGTAGGGGTTGGCTTTGGGCAACTAGGACGGTTTGAAGGTCGGAATAGCTATTGGCTTGGGTTTCAAAGAAGGAGATTTGGTGGGGGACGGAGAGGTTTGTATGTAGCTTTTCCCAGACCTTAATGGAGTCGTTTAGATGGGTTTGGGATAGGCCATATTGGGCTTGGCTCAGGTGAGCGACTCCCAATTCCCAGAGGGATGTAGCCACGCCCTTCTGGTCACCGATCTTCTGAAATATCACCAGGGACTGCTGGTAGTAGTCAATGGCTTGGGCGTACTCTCCCAGGGAATAATAGGCACTCCCCAAACCCATGAGGGATATGGCCACGCCCTGCTGGTCGCCGATCTTCCGCTTGATCACCAGGGACTGCTGGTAGTAGTCAATGGCTTGGGCAAACTCTCCCAGGGAACCATAGGCAGCCCCCAAATTATTGAGGGATTTGGCCATGCCCTTCTGGTCGCCGATCTTCCGCTTGATCACCAGGGACTGCTGGTAGTAGTCAATGGCTTGGGCGTACTCTCCCAGAGAACCATAGGCAGCCCCCAAATTATTGAGGGAGCCAGCCACGCCCTGCTGGTTGCCGATCTTCTGCTCTATCACCAGGGACTGCTGGTGGTAGTCAATGGCTTGGGCAACCTCTCCCAGGTAATAATAGGCAGTCCCCAAATTATTGAGGGAGTTGGCCACGCCCTTCTGGTCGCCGATTTTCCGCATGATCACCATTGACTGCTGGTAGTAGTCAATGGCTTGGGCGTATTCTCCCAGGGAACGATAGGCTTCCCCCAAATTATTGAGGGAGTTGGCCACGCCCTGCTGGTCGCCGATCTGACGATAGAGATTGAGTGCTTCTTCCCAGGCCGCCTTCGCCTCCCGAAACTGGCCCTTGTTAAAGTGCTCAATCCCCAAATCCAATAACTGATCTGCCCTTTTTTTCTCCGCAGACATGGACTCTCCACTTTCTTGAGCCACACTAACGGCAGCTGGCGATAGGGGCACAATCACCGCGCCCAGTAGCGAGATCAGCAATCCGCTTTGAATCAACTTCTTCATCTTCAATAGACCTCAGACGATAGATGGGCCGTCAATAGATTGCTCTGCCCCACTCATGGGCAGAGCATTAACGGAGTCGCTAGGAAACACTTGCCTCAGACTCTGCACAAAAATCAAATTCGTTTAGGGATGCCAACGCCGAGGGCCGTTCATCCAACTGATAAATTTCCGCCAAAATATCAGCCCCCAAGGCTTCATTGTTGGTGGGGCCATACTTTTCCTCGGACAAAATCTCAACCCGCTTGAAGGCTTTCTCAGTATCAGAAATAGACTGCTGCTCAATTTTGTTAAACTTCCTCTGAATAGCCGCTGTCGTCTCCTCGTCCAGGATCATAAACGCCTTCCGAGGCGTCTCATCTGGGTTGGAGTCAGGTGGATATTTCAAAGTCAGCTGCCAATAGTAGCCCAAGGAATTGGGGACTAAAGGTACATCGCCGTCATAGAAAATATGCTGCTCTCCTGGTTGAATCTCCCGGGTCCATATCGGTTTATTGATCGGGTTGTTGGCATCGTAGAGTTCGATCCACGTCGCCTCACCTTGCCAGAGGAACAAAGGCTGTCGCGTCATCACCGTATTGGATGTTCCCTCCAGTGGCTGTTTCAGGTCTTCCATAATGCCGGGGACCATCATGCAGACATCACTTTCAGGAGGATCCGATGGAAGGCGACGTCCCTTAGACCCCTTTTTGCCAAACAGAAACTTAGCTACATCCCCCCAAGACAAAGCGATCAGCTGGGGTTGAAGAGGTTCAGCCGCCCCACAGCCTTCTCCTAATATCGAGCATCCATCGGTGGAGGTCGTTGCGGCCTGTAACGGCGAGGTCGTCATCAACGCCATCCATAACATGGCTGAAAAAATATTGAACTTATGCATCTGTTGTCTCCTATATTTCAAGGCGGATATCAGTCGGTCTCTATTCAGTCAATCCGTCGGGATTGGAATCAGAGCTGAACTGGAGTGAACACCTCTTTAATGGGCATCATCTTGTCTGTCACTCACCCCTATTCCGGGACTGTTTTACCTATTCAAAAGCTGTAAACCGTTGGTTACTCCGGCAATCCGATCAGGGTGAAGGCGGCCCATTTACCCGGGTCCGTATGTTTTTTCTTGGTGGTCCGCATGGCCATGGTTAAGCTCTTAGCCTTATCCCATCCCTTGTCATAGACATTGGTATAAAACTCATTCATCAACATGGTTGTCGAGTGATCTGACACGGACCATAGGGACACCACCACCGTCGGTACACCCGCAGCCAGTAGAGATCTGGATAGTCCAACGATTCCATCTCCCGTCACCTTGCCCAGGCCCGTCTTGCAGGCACTTAAGACCACCATCTCAGCCTGGAATCGGTTCTCCTTTGTCATCTCCGTCACCTCCAGGGTCTGCAGATAGCCATCATGCTGGGGGTCCTTGGCTAAGACAATGGACCCACCTCCTGGAGGAAGTTTCTTCTCCTTATCCTTTGCTGCCTGAGCCTCTATCTCCGCTTTTTCTTCCGGTGTCAGCTTTTTAAGCAGCTTTAACTGTTCATTGGGCTTGAATTCTCCATGGGCAGCAATATGGATCAGGTCTGCTGTTAACAGTCGTTCTCGGACTAAGGATTCCGTTGCCTGGTCTCCTAGAACTGGCTTTGTCTTGAGTAATTTACCGATTAGCTGAGCTTCCGATTGAGCCCCTTTCAGATCATCAAAGCCTTCTGAGGGTGGGGTGGGATTGCCAATAATCAAGGGCTGTTGAGGCCGTTGGGGTCGCTGGGGTTTTAGGTTCTCTTGGTCTTGGAGATGCTTCAAGGCCTGGATGGAGGGGGCAGTGGAAATGATGTGCTTATCCACGAGGTATTTAGGTTTCTCACCTTTATTCTCCAGCAGCGCTGGGAAGGGGACAAAGAACAGAGAACGATGGGGGATGATGATCACTCGCTCGTTGGGGTCTTTGGGCAGATACTCTTCAATGGGTTCAATTAAGAGGGTATGAAGCTGACGGAGGTAGGTGTAGTCCGTCTTATCTTTGGAGGCTGATGGGGATGAATCGTCTTCTAAATTGGCTTTGGCTAATGTCTGGGGAATGGCTTGATCTTGGTTGGGGTCTTTAACCCCTCGGATATTTTCCAGCCACTGTCGGGTTTGTGCTTCTAAGTTGCCTAAGGATTGCCCCAGCTTTTTACCCCCGATGGGTTGGTGGTCAATGGTGCCATCAGGATGGATCACCCAGGCATAGAGCAGGTTGTTGCGGACTAGGGTGTATTCAACGATGGTGGCGTTTTGTTCCCTGGCCACCTGCTTAATCTGCTCTAGGTCAAAGGGGGCATTGGCACCGGAGAGCTGTTGATTCAGGGCTCGGGTGCGGCCCTGTTCAGCGACAACGAGGGCTTGTAGGGGTTGGCTTTGGGCAACGAGGACGGTTTGGAGAGCGGAATAGCTATTGGCTTGGGTTTCAAAGAAGGAGATTTGTTGGGGGACGGTGAGGTCTTTATGGAGTTTTTCCCAGACCACAATGGAGTCTTTTAGATGGGTTTGGGAGAGGTCATATTGGGCTTGGTTGAGGTGAGCGAGTCCTAATCCCCAGAGGGATTTGGCCATGCCGTTCTGGTCGCCGATCTTCCGCATGATCACCAGGGACTGCTGGTAGTAGTCAATGGCTTGGGCGTATTCTCCCAGGGAACGATAGGCACTCCCCAAATTATGGAGGGAGCCAGCCACGCCCCGCTGGTCGCCGATCTTCCGCATGATCACCAGGGACTGCTGGTAGTAGTCAATGGCTTGGGCGTATTCTCCCAGGGAACGATAGGCACTCCCCAAATTATGGAGGGAGCCAGCCACGCCCCGCTGGTCGCCGATCTTCCGCATGATCACTAGGGACTGCTGGTGGTAGTCAATGGCTTGGGCAACCTCTCCCAGGGAACGATAGGCATTCCCCAAATTACCGAGGGAGTTGGCCACGCCCTGCTGGTCGCCGATCTTCTGCTCTATCACCAGGGACTGCTGGTGGTAGTTAATGGCTTGGGCAAACTCTCCCAGGGAATCATAGGCAATCCCCAAATTATTGAGGGAGTAGGCCACGCCCTTCTGGTCGCCGATTTTCCGCATGATCACCAGGGACTGCTGGTAGTAGTCAATGGCTTGGGCAACCTCTCCCAGGAAATAATAGGCATTCCCCAAACCCATGAGGGAATTGGCCACGCCGTTCTGGTCGCCGATCTTCCGCATGATCACTAGGGACTGCTGGTGGTAGTCAATGGCTTGGGCATACTCCCCCAGGGAAGAATAGGCATTCCCCAAATTACCGAGGGAGCCAGCCACGCCTTTCTGGTCGCCGATCTTCCGCTTGATCACCAGGGACTGCTGGTAGTAGTCAATGGCTTGGGCGTACTCTCCCAGGGAATCATAGGCAAGACCCAAATTATTGAGGGAATTGGCCACGCCCTGCTGGTCGCCGATCTTCCGCGTTATCACCAGGGACTGCTGGTAGTAGTCAATGGCTTGGGCGTATTCTCCCAGGGAACGATAGACAATTCCCAAATTATTGAGGGAATTGGCCACGCCCTTCTGGTCGCCGATTTGACGATAGAGATTGAGCGCTTCTTCCCAGGCCGCCTTCGCCTCTCGAAACTGGCCCTTATTAAAGTACTCAACCCCCTGGCTCAATAACTGATCTGCCCTTTCTTTCTCCGCAGATACGGACTCTACACTTTCTTGAGCCACACTAACGGCAGCTGGCGATAGGGGCACAATCACCGCGCTCAGTAGCGAGATCAGCAATCCGCCTTGAATCAACTTCTTCATCTTCAATAGACCTCAGACGATAGATGGGCCGTCAATAGATTGCTCCGCCCCACTCATGGGCAGAGCATTAACGGGGTCGCTAGGAAACACTTGCCTCAGGCTCACAAAAATCAAATTCGTTTAGGGATGCCAACGCTGGAGGCCGTTCACCCAACTGATAAATTTCCGCCAAAATATCAGCCCCCAAGGCTTCATCCTTGGTGGGACCATAGGCTTGCTTTGATAAAATCTCAACCCGCTTCAATGCCTTTTCAGCCTCCGTCAGGGGTTGCAGATCAATCGGGTCAAACTGCTTTTGGATCGCTGTCGTCGTCTCCTCATCCAGGATCATAAACGCCTTCCGAGGCGTCTCATCTGGGTTGGATTCAGGAGGATATCTTAAGGTCAGCTGCCAATAGTAGCCCAAGGAATTGGGTACCAAGGGCACTTTACCGTCATAGAAAATATGCTGCTGTCCCGGTTCAATGGCTTGGGTCCAGATCGGTTGATTAATGGGGTTGTCAGCATCATAAAGATCGATTTGAGTCACCTCCCCCTGCCAGAGGAATAAGGGCCGTCGAGTCATCACCGTATTGGCCGTTCCCTTGAGGGGGTCGTTGGGGTCTTCCATAATGCCGGGGACCACCATGCAGGAAAAACGGGTCGAATCTTCCTCAGTCCGTCGTCCTTTGGATTTTTTCTGAGTCCCAAAAAGCACCTGAATCACATCCCCCCACGACAGAGCAATGCGCGGGTCGGGAAGGGACTTAGCAGCCCCACAGCCCTGCCCCAGGATCTGGCACCCATCGAGGGCCGTCGGCGCAGCCAATAACGGTGGACCTGAGATCAATGCCATCGATAAAGCCATGGAAAAAACCCTCAGTCTATGCATCTTTTATCTCCTTTTTTCCAGGCCAGATATAGGTTAAATAGGTGCATAAAGGTAACCCCATTGGCATTAGAATCAGGGCAGAAATATATAGCTGTAAACTAATCCAAATATACAGAACAATGGCGAGCCAACCTAACTGATAGCACCGGGTTTTATGCTGGGGATTCTCTAATACGTAAAGACGGATTCCTTTGCCCCAAAGCGCAATACAAAGGATCATCAAAAAGTCAGGAATAGGAATCACTAAATGCTGCCGCAGGAGGTGGTGAATGCTATAGGCATGGGCTTCCCCCCCCGTAAACTGTTCCGGCAGATTCGCCTTGGCCTGCAGGGCCAAAAACTGTCGCGCTAAAGGCTGGGCATAGTTATCATCTTCGGCATTAGACACCCCTTCCTCTAGATAGCCCCCATGGCCAATCAAAACCACCTGATTGTTCAGGGGAGCCGGGGAATAATCCGTCGAGCAAGTCCCTAACACCCCACAGGCAGAGACCCGCTCATAGACTTGAGGTTCAGGGATGGAAAAATCAATAATCGGTTCAAACCATTGCTGAAAAAAGAGCCGACTGTTTTGACTCCATAGATGCAGGGTACGAGGCTTCGACCCTGTAGATGACGCTGCTTGCTTGTGGGCGAGCTGATAGGCAAAGGGACATTGATCTCGGCAGTCTTGCTTTCGAGGTAATTCTACAATCCACTCATAGAGATCAATATCGCCATCCTCATGGTTCTCAACGGCAGCCATCTGGGGCAGCTGGATCCCTTCGCGCCGCCCATTCCGTTGGCGAGCCGCAAACACAAACTCAGTCCCCGCGTCCCTGGCCTGCTCAATGGCCTCCTTCAGCTGTTTGGCTTCTTCAGGCTGTTTCTGAGGCCGGTCCAGGAGGTAGTCAATGCCAATCACCTGGGCATTTTGCTGACTGAGCTGGGTTACCAGTCTGGCTAAATAGCCATAGTTAACGTAGCGATGATCAATCAGCTGTCCGCCCTTATCCTTGAAGGAGTCATTGTTAATCTCCACAAATAGAACAGGGGGAGGATCTTGAGGAGGGGCCACCTGTCCCGTCAGCTGCTGATAGACTGCCTGGGCGGCAATTCGTGGCTCCAATAACAAATCCTGCAAGGGACGGACGAGACTGACACATAGCAATAGCGCTAACCAACGCTGTTCCCGTGGGCTAGGCTGCCAGCGTCTGAGCTGATGGCGAATGCCGTAGGGCTGGATGCGGAAGATCCGAGACTGGGGATGGCGGAATAGAGAGGGGACTAAAGCCACAGCCGGATAGATGAGGCGCAGGGACTCCCGCTTGAGGCTGCTACAGGTGAGCTGCAGGGCCTCATGGACATCCCGATGCTTTGCCAAATGCTGTAGAAACGCCTTAAGAAAGACCGGGGCGGCGGCATCGGGAATCGGTTCACGCATCACCACCACTTGGCCAATGCCCGCTTCAATTAGGGTCTCGGCAATATCCAAGCCATTGCAGGAGTTAAACAGGGCAAACTGCAGTCCCCGCTGGCGCGCCACCCCTAAGACCTCCTTTAGCTCACTCATCTGGATAGAGACTTGAGGGGCTAGCTCTAGCTGCCCCCCGGCGGGGGTCTCATCACTATGGCCGCAGAAGAAGAGCATATCCCAGCCCCGGGGGTCCTGGAGCTGCTGGTGGAACCCTTGGAGATAAGCCGTCGGGTCCGTTTCAGGTGGGGGTTGATAGACCGTTACCTTTACCGTGGTCGGTAAGTCTGCTGTCAAGACGGCTTTATCTAGGTCCAAGTTCAGTCCCGACCCCTGACCGACAATCACGAGGACCCGAGCCGCTCGGCGCAGGGGCTTAACGGGAGTTTGGCGGATATTGACGGGGCGGCGGGCAATCCGAATCTGGGCCGCCGCTCCCGGGTCCATGCCCATTTCCCAGGTCTCCCAGGGCAGGCGGGCTAGATCCCTAGATAGGCAGGTCAAAAAGACATCCACCCAGGGTGGCCCATCCGAGTCCAGGCCATGGACAGCTTGGGCGATTTCAGCCTGGAGGTCATGGAGCTGGGCATGACGGAGCCAGTCCTGGAACAGGCTGCGTAAATGGTCTTCTGCGAGCACCAGCTGGGCTCGGGTGCCCGGGGGATTGAGGCTGCCCCCTGTGACCACCTCACCTCGGCCCTGGCCATAGTAGGCAAGATAGGCGGTTTTCCACCGGTCATAGGCAGGGGAGAGGTCCACAGGGAAAGGCACTTCGGCCACGAGGGAGGTGCCCCCCTGGCCCGTCAGGGTGAATTCACACAGATCGCCGATGCGCCGGACTTTGAGTTCAAACTGAGTTGGAGTTTTCATAGGACTTAGGACCGACAGGTGAGGGCATAGGTACTGGCGGCTCCCTCTAGGGGAGTAACGGTAATTGTCCAGCCTTCATCTAGGGGGGCGGACAGCTGGACATAGAGGTAGCCCTTGGGGGGCTGCAGCTGCGCTTGCCATTGGATCTCGGTGGCATCTTGGACCGTGAGGGTCACCCCATGGGCGGGGGGATGATGCTTGGTAGTCCCCAGGATCAGTAGCAGCTGCCAGCCGGAGGCCGACATCCAGGTGAGGGCATAGAGGCGCAGCCCCGGCACCGTCCCCCGGACATCCCGGTAGGCCCGCCCCGCTGTGTCTGGAACCGTGAGGCCTGTCTCTGCCTGGATCTGGGTGAGCAGGGATTCTACGGGGTCATCAAAGCGAAAGGCCAGGGTGGGCGGGGGGAGTATCCAGCCCGCCAATTCCTGCTGCAGATCCTCGACTTGGGTTGTTAACCATTGGCGAACATCCACAACGGTTTGCGCCAGGGGCTGACGGGGCGAGATGGCTTCCGGGTCTTGCTGGAGCTGGTCATAGACCCAGGCTCGCAGGGAGGCATCCGTGAGGATGGCCGCATAGTGTTCCCAGGACCAGGGGAAGGCCACGGGGTCGGTCTGATGGCGGGTCAGGGTAGCGGTGAGTTCGGCCCGTTCGAGACGAACCACACCATCCGCAACGGGCAGGGGAATCGTGGCGGGATCTAGGCAGTGGAGATAAACCAGCAGATCTTTGGCCTTGGTTGGGGCCATGGCGTCCACCGGCAGGGTATAGTTCCAGTCCGCATCGGGGGATAAGCCCGCCGTCAGGTCATGGAGCTGGTCATAGCGGAGGACTCCCTGGATAGTGGCCAGGGCCTGTTCTTCATCAATGCCCACCAGGATATAGAGATGGGCTGCCAGCTCGGGAATATCCTGGACGGCTTTGGGCAGCTGCCATTCGGGGCTCGTCAGCATCAAGTTGGGTAGCAGGCAGATCTTAAACTCCCCCACTTGGAGGAAACTCACGGCCTCCACGAGATGGCCATAGTCAGGCTGAGTAACGGAGCAATGCTCCTGATTGAGGGATAATCGGGGAGCCCGATAGTCCAGCCATTCCGCAAAGGCAGCCAGGGCCAGGGCTTGGCGATAGATGGCGTTCTGTTTCTGGGGAATCCGACAGCCCAGGCTAAGCTGCTGGGCTTGGGTAAAGGCGGTTTCTTCCAGGGGGAATAGGTCCCAGGTGCCTATCCCTGCCATGGTTTTGTCAGTATCAGTGGTCATGGTTGCACGCTCCTCAACGATCCAGTTTGGGTAGGGTTTGACAAATGGCTTGGGCAAAGGGGGTATTGATTTCCCGATTGCGGCTGGTAAAGGCTTGGCTGGCATCCTCAGCCATCATCTTCTGTAAAAAGCCTTCGATATAGGCCGTGGCCTGGAGGAGGTCAGCTGGGGGTGAGGGGGGGGGGCACTGCAGCCTAGCTTAAGAAGGATGTCCTGGGGGGCCTGGACCAGGATTTCCACCGTTACATCTTCCCGCAGGGGGTTCAGATCCAGCAGGCGGCTGGCGGTCGATTGGGAGATGCCTAAGCGCTGGGCGATTTCCACGGTGGGGATGCTCTGGCCAAAGAACAGGTCCAGGGCTTCCTTGAACTGAGCCCGCTTTTTAGCCTTTTTGTGATGACGATAGCGATGGCAGATTACCTGTTCGACGGCGGCGTTGAGATGGGGCAGTAAATGCTGAAACAGCACCTGCTCTTGGGGGTCGAGTTCTGGTTCGTCTGGATCTGAGAAGTCTTCGGATTGGACTGAGGCATAGTTCACCAGGTAATGGCGAAGGATCTTCGCCAGGGTCAGCAGCTCCGTATTGACGGCCTCGGGGTCCCGGTCTAGGATGCGGCCCATCTCCTGTAGCTGTCCGGGAGAGGGGGGTAGATAGGGCTTCCGATAGGTCCCTGCCGCCTGGCGCTGCTGGACATAGACCTGATGGAAACAGTGGTGCAAGGCCACAGCGGCTTTGACTTCTGCCGGGGAATAGGTAAACAGGCTATCGGAATCCACAGATCCCTGACGTTTGACCGTCGAGCAGCTGCGGGGAAAGGAATAGTCCGTTAATATTCGGGCTAGGCCGCTGGGGCGGCGGTCACTCAGCAAAAACCAGTTCGTGACTTCAAGTAATCCATGGTCTAGAAAGAATTCTTTCAAGACTCCCCAGCCTTTGAGACAGAGCTTGGTGTAGGTGGAGAGGTTGCTCTTCTCCGGCGAAAAGGTCAATAGGATTTTGGAAGTGAGGGAAACTTCAGGATGGGGAATTGGATATTGACGGAGGTCGGTGGTGGGTCGCGGGTCCATCACCAGGGGAAACAGCTCCGTCGCCGTAAACTGATGCTGGGTGCCATAGGTCTTGGCCTTATCCAGGCATTCATATAGAAGGATGGCGGAGATAAAGCAGCGGAGGCTGAAATGTGCCCAGAGTTTTGGCTGCTCCAGGGCCACGAGATGGGCTTGGACCTGGCGATCCGTCAGATCGACCAGGGGCTGCTGGGGGATAAAGGTTTGGATCTGCTCCAGGACATAGGGTTGATGTTGTCCCAACCCATTGATGGCATGGAGGGTCCAGTAGCGTGAACGGTTCATTCTCTTCGCTTTAACCGGTAACAACTGAGAGGAAAGGGGAGAGGGGGGTGACTTACCCCCTGTTATCCAGGGGCCATTGACCCTATTCAAAAACGGCTGGATAGACGGCGGGGCCTACCCTAGGGGAGTCCTTCTCGGGAAAAGGACTCCCGGGCTTTAGGCTCGATCTAGGGCGGCCCAGGTTTTAGGTCCGACGATACCATCTGGGACTAATCCCGCCTGCCGTTGAAAGGCAATCACAGCCGCCTCCGTCTGGGGACCAAAGATGCCGTCACTGGTAATCCGCAGCCGGGTTTGCAGGTCCTTGACCGCCGTTCCCCGATCTCCTTGGCGCAGGGTGGGACGGCTTGAAGACGTTGGCGGTTCAAGGGCAGCCCAGGTCTGGGGGCCAACGATGCCATCGGCGGTTAGCCCCGACTTCTGCTGGAACGCGATCACGGCGGCCTCCGTCTGGGGGCCAAACATGCCGTCAGCTGTGATGCCCAGTTTGTCCTGGAGGGTTTGGACAGCGGCCCCTCGGGACCCGCGCCGGAGGGTGGGGCGGCCCGCTTGGGGATTGTCGGGAACCGTGGTGCCCATCAGGGCGGCCACCTCAGAGCGGAAGTCATCCATATCAAAGGTGGGGTCTATTTTCCGAGCCCCGGCATATTCCTTATGGCCGACGGCCATGAGGGGGGAGGCGTTGACATAGCTAAGGATAGCGGCCACCCCGCGGCGGTAGGCCGCCATTTGTACCTCAGGCCAGGGGAAGTCGTTGGCGAGGCCAGTATTCTCTGCTTCAATGCCGATAAAGGAGCTGTTGCCCGAGGAGATGCCCTGCCAGCTGCCGGGACCGGCATGGTTAGCGAGGCCTGCGGCAATCACGTAGTAGGTGCCATCGCGAGCTAGACCCAGTTGAGATAAGGGGCCGTTGAGGTCCGGGCGACCGTCCACAAGGATATTCAGGGTGGGCATATTGCCCGTGCGGGGACCGGCGGTATGGTGAAGCATAACGCCTCTGACGGTGCCCATCTCGCGGCGGCCTCGGGTTTGCCAGCCGTCGACTTCAACGACCTTGAGACCGGCTTGGCGGAGAACGGTGGGGAGCCAGGTTAATGAAAAAGCCATGGTGTGAATCCTGTGTTTGTATCAACACCCCCAGATAGCGGTCCTCTCCCTTGCCTATTCAGAGCTGAAATGACCAGCAGGAAATGAGGACAGCGATTTACTGTCCTCATTAGAGGGGGGAGAGGTGGGAGGAAAAAGGCTAGCCTAACTTGGCCCAGGTTTGGGGGCCAACGATGCCGTCAGCAGTCAGGCCATTGCGGCTTTGGTAGGCTTTGACGGCGGCTTCGGTTTGGGGGCCAAAGATGCCATCTGGGGTGAGACTCAATTTGGACTGGAGATATTTGACATCATTGCCGCGAGATCCCTGTCGCAGGGTTGAGCGAGTCGGTGAGGGAGTGGCAGGAGTTGAGGTCTTTTTGCCGTCAATCTTCGCCCAGGTTTTAGCGCCAACGATGCCGTCTGGGGTTAAGCCATTGCGGCTTTGGTAGTCCTTGACGGCGGCTTCAGTTTGGGGGCCAAAGATGCCGTCTGGATTGAGGCCCAGTTTGGCCTGGAGAACTCTGACGATAGCCCCCCGGGACCCGCGTTTCAAGGTGGGACGGCTGCTGCTGCTGCCACTGGGATTGCCAAAGCCCGTTGCAGGGGAGCGGTCCACTCGGCTGGCGGTGGTGGGTCCCCAGAGACCGTCAACGGTAATCCGGTCATTGGGGTTGTATTGATTCCACAGCTTTTGGAAGATCTCTACCTGGAGGTTGCCCAGTTTGGGGCCGCCTGCGGCATAGGTGAAGTGATAAGGGTCTCCAGACCCATACCAGCGCCAGCCATAGCGCTCCAGGGTTGAGCGCCAGCTGCCATAGTCGCCGGTATCAATGGCTAGGCCAGAGTTGTGATTGCTTCGAGGCGGTGGGGCGGCGAGGGGAATATTGCAGCTGCCTCGACGGTACTGCTGGTAGAGCAGATGCTGCTGCATGGGGGTACGCATACAGCTGGTGATGTTGAGCACAGTGCCCCGGGACTCTACGGCTCGGACGAGGGCCTGATAGGCCTTGACCTGCACATAGGGATTTTGGTTCGGGCTGACGCGGATCAGGGAATGGTTAATGCGGCTGAGGACGCCGGGCTTTTCTTGAATCAGCTTTTCTAAGACCTGGACGGAGAGACCGCGAATCAGGCCGGTATTGCAGCTGCCGATGGTTTGAGAGACGTTCATGGGTGGTGATTCCTCGTGGGTTGTTGACTGAGGGGGGATGTTTTCCCTTTACGCTCTCAGTTATCCAGAGGAAGATGACCTTATTCAGGCTATGGAGAGATGAGGTGAATATAAAGTCACAGGAATGGACCTTAGACCTATGAATTCTATTAATTTAGTGAATTGGAGCAGTATATCGTCTCTCTAGTCTTCAGGAGAAATCTGAAAAGCAGCCCTCTGGAAGGAAGGCTGCTGGGGGAAGGGTCAGTTGTAGATTCAAACGGTGGGCTGACAGGGATTACTCCGGCAATCCGATCAGGGTGAAGGCGGCCCATTTACCTGGATCCGTATGCTTTTTCTTTGTCGTCCGCATGGCCATGGTTAAGCTCTTAGCCTTATCCCAGCCCTTGGCATAGACATTGGTATAAAACTCATTCATCAACATGGTTGTTGAGTGATCTGACACGGACCATAGGGACACCACCACCGTCGGTACACCCGCAGCCAGTAAAGATCTGGATAGTCCAACGATTCCATCTCCCGTCACCTTGCCCAGGCCCGTCTTGCAGGCACTTAAGACCACCATCTCAGCCTGGAGTCGGTTCTCCTTTGTCATCTTGATCAGTTCTTGGGTTTGCAGATAGCCATCATGGTTGGGGTCCTTGGCTAAGATAATCGACCCACCTCCAGGGGGGAGATTCTTCTTCTTGGCCTCTGCTGCTTCTGCCTCTGCTTTTGCTTTTTCTGCCGGGGTCAGGTCCTTTAGTAGTTTTAATGATTCATTGGGCTTGAATTCCCCATGGGCGGCAATATGGATCAGGTCTGCCGTTAACAACTTATTTCGGACTAAGGATTCCGTTGCTTTGTCTCCCAGAACTGGCTGCGTCTTTAAAGTCTTGGCAATTAGCTCAGCTTCTGATTTAGCCCCTTTCAGATCATCGAAGCTTTCTGAGGGTGGGGTGGGATTGCCAATAATCAAGGGCCGTTGAGGCCGTTGGGGTCGCTGGGGTTTTAGGTTCTCTTGGTCTTGGAGGTGCTTGAGGGCCTGGATAGAGGGTGCGGTGGAAATGATGTGCTTATCCACGAGGTATTTAGGTTTCTCACCTTTATTTTCAAGCAGCGCTGGGAAGGGGACAAAGAACAGGGAGCGATGGGGAATGATGATCACTCGCTCGTTGGGGTCCTGGGGCAGATAATCTTCAATGGGTTCGATGAGGAGGGTATGAAGCTGACGGAGATAGGTATAGTTCGTCTTTTCTTGAGAAGCTGATGGGGACAAATCGTCCTCCAAATTGGCGTTGTCCAATGCCTGGGGAATAGCGTTGTCCTGGTTGGGGTCTTTAACCCCTCGGATATTTTCCAGCCATTGTCGGGTTTGTGCTTCTAAGTTATCCAGGGATTTCCCCAGCTTTTTACCTCCGATGGGTTGGTGGTCAATGGTGCCATCAGGATGGATCACCCAGGCATAAAGCAGGTTATTGCGGACTAGGGTGTATTCAACGATGGTGGCGTTTTGTTCCTTGGCCACCTGTTTGATCTGCTCTAGGTCAAAAGGGGCATTGGCACCGGAGAGCTGTTGATTCAGGGCACGGGTGCGGCCTTGTTCAGCAACAACGAGGGCTTGTAGGGGTTGGCTTTGGGCAACTAGGACGGTTTGAAGGTCGGAATAGCTATTGGCTTGGGTTTCAAAGAAGGAGATTTGTTGGGGGACCGAGAGGTTTGTATGTAGCTTTTCCCAGACCTCAATGGAGTCTTTTAGATGGGTTTGGGATAGACTGTATTGTTTTTGGCTCAGGTGAGCGAGTCCCAATCCCCAGAGGGATTTAGCCACGCCGTTCTGGTCGCCGATCTTCCGAAATATCTCTAGGGACTTATGGTGGTAGTCAATGGCTTGGACAACCTCTCCCAGGGAATCATAGGCAAGACCCAAATTCATGAGGGAGTTAGCAATGCCGTTCTGGTTGCCGTTCTTCCGAAATATCACCAGGGACTGCTGGTGGTAGTCAATGGCTTGGGCGTACTCTCTCAGGGAATGATAGGCAAGACCCAAATTACCGAGGGAGTTAGCAATGCCGTTCTGGTTGCCGTTCTTCTGAAATATCACCAAAGATTGCTGGTAGTAGTCAATGGCTTGGGCGTACTCTCTCAGGGAATGATAGGCAAGACCCAAATTACCGAGGGATTTGGCCACGCCGTTCTGGTCGCCGATTTGACGAAATATCACCAAAGATTGCTGGTAGTAGTCAATGGCTTGAGCGTACTCTCCCAGGGAACGATAGGCACTCCCCAAATTTATGAGGGAGTTGGCTACGCCGTTCTGGTCGCCGTTCTTCCGAAATATCACCAGGGACTGCTGGTAGTAGTCAATGGCTTGGGCGTACTCTCCCAAGAAACGATAGGCATTCCCTAAACCCATGAGGGAGTTGGCCGCACCCTTCTGGTTGCCGTTCTTCCGCATTATCCCCAGAGACTGCTGGTGGTAGTCGATGGCTTGGGCGTACTCTCCCAGGGAAAAATAGACATTCCCTAAACCCATGAGGGGGTTGGCCACGCCGTTCTGGTCGCCGATTTGACGAAATATCACCAAAGATTGCTGGTAGTAGTCAATGGCTTGGGCGTACTCTCCCAGGGAACGATAGGCACTCCCCAAATTTATGAGGGAGTTGGCCACGCCCTTCTGGTCGCCGATTTGACGATAGAGATTGAGCGCTTCTTCCCAGGCCGCCTTCGCCTCTCGAAACTGGCCCTTGTTAAAGTGCTCAATCCCCTGGCTCAATAACTGATCTGCCCTTGCTTTCTGAGGGGACTGTTGCTCTGGAATCTCCTGAGCAACACTAACAGGATGTGGAAGGAAAACTGCTCCCCCCCATAAACTGAGAAACAGTAAGCAGACTGATCCTTTGAGAGGCACTTTTATCATGAGACAACTCCACGTCTTTGGGGATAAATTCCTGTCTTACAGATCACTTATCTATGAACTACTGACCCTATTCATCATCTTTCAATGAGGTCTCACTGCTATTAGCTATCTCTAGAAATATTTTTCTCTATTATCGTCAAGATGTATAGACCCATAATGCGTGCATTCGACATCTAAATCCCTACATTTTTTTAAAGAACATAGAAGCAATAGTCGACAAAAAAACGAGTATGGAAGGATTGCTTCACCAGTCCTTCCAGAAAGATAACAGCTGGTTAATCCGCCTTATAGGCCGTTCCACAATACGGACAAAATCGATGTTTTAATGACAGGATTGCTTCCTGGCAGCGACTGCAGTGGGATCTCAGTTCTGCTGCACAGGCAAAGCAATATTTTGACCGAAGGGTCATCCATAGAGGATCTGGCGGCGTCCCGGGCACCCAACAGTTGGGACAGAACTTTAAGGCAGCCGTAGCCTCCACAGAGATGCCTTTACATACAGCTTCCAGATACTCTGCAGGAATGCCCAACGCAGTAGCCAGCCCATTCTTAGTCTTATGGTTGAGGGTTGCGGTTATGCCTCGCTCCATCTTGCCGATACTTTGGGGATGAACCCCTGCTTTTAGGGCGATCTCTTTCTGATTCAGTCCGAGTCCAATCCGCAATCGCCGAATATAATCAGCCAAGGTTTCACCGGGGATAGGCAATTGAGAGGACTCTAAAGTATTCATAACAATCTCATCAGAAATCATTGACAAAAAGTTGGAATTAACCCATCTCTAAACATACGCTTAAAGTGATTTTTGGTTGAGCATGTCACAGACTCTCGCTGCCGTCACCACTCTATTTCTGGATCGTCAAGGGCTCGCTAAAAGTACCCAACGGTCCTATGAATTGACCCTGCTCCCCTTACTGAAACTTTATGGCCATTGGCCCATAGAAATCTTGGATCGCCAGGAGATTGTGGCGTACCTCGACGGTCTGACTCATCTGTCCTACACTACCCATCGTCGCCATCAAGCTATTCTTCAATCGCTGCTCAATTTTGCCTTAGAGAATGGGGATATCCAATCCAATCCCATTGCTAATTTGAAGCAGAGAAAACCAGAGCGTGAGAAGGATGAACATTCTACGGATCAAGCGATTCGCTATCTCACTCCCCAACAGCTGCAAAGGCTTTATCAGGTTGTCACGAAAGACAGGCGAATGAATGCTTTAATCCATCTCCTACATCGCAGTGGAGCCAGGATTTCAGAAGTGTTGGCTCTTGATTTGGAGACGGTGAACCTTCAAGAGCAGAAGTTCCAAGTGATTGGCAAAGGCAATAAACAGCGATGGTGTTATTTCAGTGCTGATGCAGCTGAAGCTCTAGAGAAATACTGCAGGAATGAACGTCATGGTAATCATCCTGCCTTATTTACAGCTGAGCATCGCTTTTCAGCAGAGATTACACGGATGAGCTACCACACGGCCTATCATCACTGGGTTCAACTGACTCGTCCCATTCCTGAACTGGAAGGAATTCGCCTGCATGATCTGCGCCATACTTTTGCTACTGAACGGGTGGGGTTGATGGGAATTGAAGAACTTAGGGCCTTAATGGGGCATGAGAAGATACAGACGACTTTGCGATACCAGAAAGTAACTTCTGGTCGGGCTGAGATGGTGGCTCATCAAGCGTTAGATTTGCTTATTCAATCGAGTGAGTAAAGGTTGCTTGAAGATAGAGCAAACGCTGTATTGGAGCAGTCATCTTTTCACTAAGACTCTTAACTCAAGAGTAGGTCTACTACTCTTGAGCTGCAGACTATGAGTAAATTCCAAAGGCGAGGAATTTTATAGTGTATTTGTACTAAATGGCGGCAAATCGCAGCTTAGTTCGTTTTAGGCCTTATAGTCATTGGCGAAACGAAGAGATTTCTGAAGCTTCTCGGCCCCGTCACCACTCGCTGACTGAGATTGCTGGGCTAGGAATTCAGAGAATTTCTCATAGGCTGCTTGGGCTTGTTCTGGGGTGGGGGTTCCCTGCATGACCTCATGCAGCTTCTTAGCCTCTATGAGGTGCTGTGATATCTCGGGGTTGTGCTTCTCTAGCAATTCCAGCCTAGAGAATGTTGAGCTGATCGCAGACTGGTCCTTGCTGGTGAGCTTCCCATCGGGGCTGGCTCCAAAACGGTCAATCAGGTCGGCCATCAGTTCCCAGCCTTCATCCAGGCAAGCCACACGAGACTGTTGCACTGCTTGAGCAATGCCGTTCAACATGAGCTGGCTGGTTTTGATGCGCTCTTGGATGGCCTGAGCTTCCTGCTTTTGCTTCGCTGTCAGTCTCTTCTTTTTAGCTAGCTCGGCCTGTAAATCAGCATCGGCCTTGAGCTTATTCTTGAGGGAGGTAAGCTGGACCGGGCCATCGATGATCACTTGTAAGCTACCGGAGAAATCATCAATGCTGGGGAATTCCTGGGCGTAGTGGATCAGGGCTTGTTCAATCTGCTTCTTTTCCCCTGGAATCGTTTCATTGAGCTTCCGGTCTAACTCCACCAAAAATGTTTCAAGCTGATCTGAGTAGGTGTCCACTAAGTCTTGGCGTAAGGATACAGCCTCTAGTTTGATTTGTTGAGCGAAGTCAACGGCATCATTGATCACACTGCCATCAATAAATCTGAAGGGCTTGACGTAGATGGTGAATTGTTTGTTGAACTTCTTCTGTAGGCCAGAGAGTTGATTTCTAGCTTTTGTGAAGGCATCTGAAAAAGCTTTGCGGTATCCTCCCGCTAGCTCATCGACAACATAGGGATCTAGTCCCAGGTCTACGGCATCCAATCGGGTCGAGAGGCGTAACCCTGAATCAATCTCGATGGAGAGGCGATAGAGATCACGATCTGCGAGGGTATCCCAGATATCTTCTACGGAAAGTTGGGGAGGGGCATCCGTTTTGGCTTTGGCCGATGAGTCGCCTTGTGGGTCTGCGGTCTTGGCTGTGATTAATTTGCTGATTAAGTTTGGCATGAGACTGATTCACTTTCTATATGGATTGTATATTGCCTAGTAGAGATTTTGGATAAAGGACGGCTTGCTATAATTCACCTGGCTCTGATTTCTAGCCTTGAATGATATGGACTTGCAGGAATTTAAATCTAAAGGCTTAACGGAGCTGGAAGAAATATTTTTGGAACCGACTGAAACTGGAACGAATGCTCTGTTGTCTTCTGGGTTGGCTTTGAAGGTCATTCAAGACAACAAGTTGTATTTACCAGGCTCTAAAGGCTTTAAGGTCTATGTGGAAGAAAATCTTGGGGTTACCTACATCCATGCTTTTCGCTGTATTCAAGCGGCTGAACTCGTATTGTTCTTGCAGGAGCATTTTGATGTGCTTCCTCAGTCTGAGAGTGCTGCTCGGCCATTGGTAAAGCTGTCGAGGGCTAATCAGCTTAAGGCTTGGGGAGAGGTGGTGAGGATGACTGAGGGGGATAAGTGGGCACCGGGGAAAGACAGGATAAAGCGGGTGATTACTGGGCTGGGATTGAACAAGGTTTGAGAGTTCCGAATTAGTGGGCCATCGATTGATAGACCGCTATCCCAATCGGAACAAAGATTGAGAAGGTAATCAGGGTGTAGAGAGCGATGAATTTATTGTTGATCGCTTCAAATTTGTCATTGACAGCTTTATTACTAGCCTCAATTTTATTGTTCATTGCATCAAACTTGTCGCTGATTGCATCAAACTTTGAATCTACTCGCTCAAACTTACCGTTGACTTCCTTACGGAATTCTTTGAGGTCAGCGGTTAATGCATCAATGCCTTTTTCGTTGTGGCGAACCGTTTCTCTTAAAACGTCTACTTCGGATACTTGCTGTTGAGGCATGGTTAGCTCCTTCGTTAATTGCATTGTACCAATTGAGTATTTAGCGGTTGGGGGTGAAATCTCTGTGCTTATATATTTATAATATCATAATCAGACGTATACGTTCGATTATAGAGAATAAATTTGTAAATGTATACATTCGATTTTCTGTGCCACTGATTTAGTAACGCGCTATCTATCCAATGACTGCAAAAGCTAGAACCACGCAAGTCCAATATCGAAAATCAGAAACTCAAAAAATTGAAGCGCCACAAAATCAGGATTTCTTTGGAGGCCAATCAATAGACTCATCAGCGATTGCGGCATTAACAATCGCTGATCGTAACCATTGCGGTTTGTTCTTCATCTGCCGAACAATTTGATCGAGGCTGGCGGGTAAGCGGACGCTTAAAGGTGTTGCTGCCAATAGTTCATTAGAGTCTGGAGCTGTTTTGCCAATGGTCAAGTTCTCCAAGCTTTTTTTATTGACTGACATGGATAGAGCCGATAAAGCAACGACTTAAAGGATAACACCTTAATCGAACGTATACATATGTAACAAATACACCTTAATCGAGCGTATACATTCGATTAAGGTGTTATAATACTTACATACAAACAAAGGCACCGCGTCCCCGTCAAGTTCAGCGATGCCCGAGTTAAAACCACTATCAGAGGCTATAACTATGACCACTGTACTCAAAACTCCCACCACCGTCACTGAACTGCTTCAGCTTGTTGACTCTCAAGTCACTGATCCCCTTCATCCTGAAGTGATTGCAGTCGAGATGCAGATCGAGCAATACCCCGGTGTGCGCGAGGGTGGCGATTTATTTGAAGTCTATGCACCCGTCATCTGCAAGCCTGGTCTTCTTCAGCCTCGCCTAGAGGATTGGGTCAAGACTTTCTATGGTGATGACCACTGGCTAGCAGATTGGCGCACCATCCCCACCACTCGCCAGATTGAAGCCGAAAACGAAGAATTCTAGAAACCTCCTGGGGCACCCCTGCCCCTCCCGCTGCACTTACACCCAATCGCTTCAAGGGAATGAATATCATGATCAACGCTTCAGATCTTCAAGCTGAACTCGCGCATTGTCATTGCAGTGAAACCCACTACAAGCACTGGCTAGGAATCCTTTACACAGAAGGGATTAAGACCCTAGCCGATCAGGGGGAATGCTACTGGCTCCTTGATGCAGTAGCTAGCTATCAACCCAAGCGAGCCATCAAGAGTAACCCCAACCTCCGAGAATTCCAGCTCTGGCTTTTAACCGTAAATGAAAACCAGAGCGCTGTCTTAGCCTGCTACGAAGACAGCCCCAGCACTTGCGCTCCCGTCATTACCCAAGACATTCCTTCCACTGATTTCCCACTGCCCGAAATCAAGCTCTACGTGGAATATGGCGTATTGCTGCTGCCTTCTGAACACTAATCCCCTGGCTTGGGTGGTGCCTAACCACCCTCCGCTACATTCTCAACTGGAGTCAATCATGCAACTCGCTGAACTACAGACGGATTCTCTGTGGCCGTATCCCCAGATCGTACAAAACCTAACCAGAGAACAACAAGAGTCAGGCTACTGTGCCCCTTGGATCGAGATTGGGAGTGATGAATATTGGTGGTTTCTAGAGTGCTTGCCACCCCTCTATCAAGACTCTAAAGGGTATGTAAATCCTGAGCTATACACCCATACCCCAGAAGGTAAGCCTCTTTACTTGGGGGTCATTGAAACCAACCATCAGTATTTCGCCAAGCTGGTGACTTTGGCTGAATACATCGAGCTAGATATCAGCAAAGCTTCACTGCAACCCAGAGCAATCCCCGTTGCTTGATTTCTTCTGCCTTGGGTAGTGCCTGATCTGCTTGCTCAACACATTTCGTTTTCTACCGAGATTTTGACAATGAAACCAACCACACGATACAAACTCATTCCACGAGTCAAGTTCATCACTACAGTGGAACTCCATGACCAGCAAATTGCACTCCTCAACCGCCTGGTGCTGGGTAGCAAAGATCTGACCGATGACGAGGCTCTAGACCTCTGGCTATCCCTTAACCCTTATATCCAAGTCTGTGACCATGCCAGCCCCAGAGACATATTTTCCTCGCTCCGATATGCAGCCCTAGCCGCTCTGCCAGCAAAGCCCGAACCCAAGCCGTCTTACCCCGTGGAACTGCTGAATTCCGTGCGCTCAGACATTGAAGCCGATGGTCAGGACTTCATTTGCTGCTAAGGGTCAATCTGCCTACGTTTCTTATAACCGTTCAAACATTAATCGATTTTTGGAGAAACATAATGACTACCGCTTTAGACAACAACGCTACTCGCAATGCTCTGACCAAGGCCATCAAGGAGCATATCGATCCCACTAATCCCCAGAAGGTCAATATCAAGAAATACATCATCAAACAGTACAAACCTGAAGACCCCACAGGACAAGACAAGCTAGCTAAGTTTGCCTGGGAGTTGCATCACGGCAACCGCAATATGCGGAACCGCGATCATGTCCTCGAACTCTTCGGATTGCTGACCCTGGAAGCCACTGGACTAGAGCAGCGAAAAACCAATAAGGCCAAAATCTCTCCCCTGAAAGAGGCAGTGTTCAAAGTGCTTAAACAGGTTGCAGGCCAGGACATTTTGATGATCGTTGCCCTGAATGAACTCATGGATCAACTCACGGTCACTCGTATTAATAGCTGGGAGACGTTCTTTAAGCAACTGGCAATTAAGCGAACAGAACTAGAATCTCTAGCCGATACGGTCTATGAACTCTCGGGGGTTTCTCCTGGTGCAGTTGAAGACCTCGACGCTGTGATTGTGCCTCTCTACAACGATGCCCAGAGTGAAGATATCACCTCAATTGATTGGAGTAATCGCTCTTGGTGGGAGTGGGCCAATACAAAGCTACTGGAAAACGTTGGTAAAGCAGCCTAGCTCCTCTCAATATTTCATCTTGGGTCAGCCCTGTGGCAATACCCCCCAGTAATCGGGGCTGGCCTTCCCTAGCCACTTTTTTTGGAGAAAACCATGCAAGCCCATCATCCAAACTTCCCCGAACGTCCGTTGAGTCTGCCCTTCCTCAATATCAGTAAAACCTCTCCAGTCTTGCCACAGTTGGGGGTCCAACGAATCCCCTTCGACCACCACAAGGATCAGTGCTTCAAAGATTGTGTGGCTTATCTGATGAGCGAAGCCACGAGATTGAGATCCGAGCATCGACATACTGATGCACTCAAGCGGATCGACGCGGCGTTGATGCTAGAAGCTCTACTGCATGACGGTTATACCGATGTCTAGGCAATTCATTGCTGCGGCCCTAGGGCTTCTGATCGGGGTGCCTCTGGGGGCTTGGCTGGTCTTCCGATTTATTCCTAAGCCCGATCCAGCCATAACCGTAGAGATTGCGGAGATTCAAGAGGATGCCGCCTTATCCCGACTCAAGAGTAAAAGGCATCGCCAAATTTTTGCTGAATCAAACGATGCCTTTCATTGAACGAACCATTCAACGAGGTCATTCAAATGAATCCTACAACACTCTCCCAACAACTACTCAACAGCATTGATCTGCCTTCCTACGAACTCCATACCAGACCTACCGCTGACAACGACCGCAAGCTCAATGTCTTCTATGGCTCTCGGCTGATCGGGTATGTGTACATCAACTTTATCCAGGGTCAATCCAATTACGTCGGCACCACCCTCAATCATCAGTCCTTCGGCCCCTACTCCCGCAGGATGGAAGCTGCCGAAGCGGTCTTAGAGGCTTTCAATGCAGGACTGACAGATGAACAACGGTTGAGGGTCGCTCTTGCTCATGAGATGGCCGAGAACATGGCTGTCATTGCCTGCTAACTTCAACTGCTAAAGATGTGGAGGAATCACCATGAAAATCACCATCACTAAATCAACCCGTGCAAAGAAAGAGAAGGGCATCCAGATCAATGACCAATCCGTCTTATTCTCCCCCTTCCATGTGTGGAACCCAGAGATGGAAAGCGACAAAGCCTATCAAGCTTACAAAGTGTACCTCTATCAAGTCATTGACAAAGGGCTAGATCCTGCCGACATCGCTAATACCTTGGCCCAAAAGAATGGGCTGAAGATTTCGCTTCGATGGAAGCCTGCCACTGGGAATGAAATTAAACGTGAAGTCCAAAACCTAGCGCAAGTTGCACAGACAACCAGCGGATTAAGCCTCATCTCAAATCGTGATCTTGGATCTGAACACGGTCTTAAGGACTATCTCGAATGGAAGTATCCAGCCCCAGAGCAACAATCTTTACTGGTGCCGCAATGCCAATAATCAAGGAACGATACGCCGACAACTGGGACGACATTGCAACACGGGTTAAAGATGAAGCCAAGTGGTGTTGTACTGAGTGCGGCAAACCCTGTCGCAAGCCTGGGGTTAAGTGGTTGCACTTCGCTTTCTGGCTGATGATTAATCATCCTGAATGGTTCCCAGTCACATCAGAGGGAGAGAAGCAGAAGCCCCAACGATTTACCCTCACCGTGGCGCACCTGGATCAAGATCCACAGAACAATGCTCCAGATAATCTCAAGGCTCTCTGTGCCCCTTGTCATTTGAAGTTTGATGCTCCATTTCGGCAAGCCAACGCTTATACCAAGCAGGAATGGTTTGGACAGTTAAATTTGGAGGATTTGAACAATGGATAGATCGATGTGGAACCTCCTTCAAAGAGGTCGAGGTGCCTTACAACTGAAACCACTGGGATGTCTGAGTAGGCAGTCAAAATCACTTTGCCAAGGCTGCGAACCGGGGCAGGTTTACGAATGTCAAGCCTGTGGCTATCTTCAGCCCTGGTGTAAAGGAGCTGCCGATGACTACCCTGAAATTTGCGATCACTGCTGGGGTCTCGCTGAACAAATGCACGGAGTTATTAAAATCCCGATGGAATCCGAGAAATGAACGCAGCCACAAACAAAGCAGGCCCAAGCCATACTTTCAGCCACTACATACCTATTAACTTTTTCAAGGAGAATTCCCATGTTTCAAAAAGCCACTAAAACTCAATCCCGGTTACGGCTTGCCCTGTGTGGACCTTCAGGTAGTGGTAAAACCTTTACTGCCCTGAACATTGCTCAACATCTGGGTAATACTGTTGCCGTAATTGATACTGAACACGGCAGTGCTAGCAAGTACGCCGATAGGTTCGACTTCGATGTGTGCGACCTCACGGATCATCATCCCGCTAAATATATTGAGGCGATTAAGGCCGCAGGCCAAGCAGAGTATGAGGTAATTTTGGTCGATAGTCTTTCCCACGCTTGGTTTGCAGAATGCCAGCTTGCAGGCAAGGGATTTGATGGCTGGAAGGATGTTCGACCTCTAGAACGCGCCCTAGTGGATGCTATGCTCTCTAGTCCAAGTCACATCATCGCTACCATGCGGAGTAAGACGGAATGGGTGATGCAAGAGTATGTGAACAAGCAGGGTAAAGCCTGTGTAGCACCTAAGAAGGTGGGCACTGCACCGATACAGTCGAGTGGCATTGAATACGAATTTGACCTAGCAGGAGAATTAAACCTAGAGCATGTCCTCACCATTTCCAAGTCTCGCTGCCCTGAGCTGAGCAATCAGCAATTCCTCAATCCTGGTCAAGAACTCGCTGAAGCGCTCAATGCTTGGCTCACCGATGGCGCACCCATGCCAGAGTCCGGGCAGCAGAAATGCGATCGGGTGAGGGCAGCACGTCAATTAGCGGGACTCGATACCGAATCCGTCAAACATTTGCTTAAGACACAATTCCAGCGCACCTCCCCAAGTCAACTCGCTAGTGAGCAAGTGGATGAGTTGATCCAGATGATTGAGGCTACACATACCCAAGTCAAAGGCCCTCAAAGCAATGCAGATACGGTGGCGGCAAACTCAGCCGCTGCCTAGAACACAGCACAGAAAAACCATTAACCACTTAGGAGAACCATCATGAATACCGTGAATCTAATCGGCAGACTCACCGCAGACCCACAGATGAAGTATTTTGAGTCTGGTAAAGCCATTGCCAAATTCCACCTTGCCGTCAACCGCACCAAAGACGAGACTGACTTTTTCGAGATGGAGGCATGGGAGAAGACAGCAGAAGTTATCGGGCAGTACTGTAAGAAAGGCTCTCAGGTTGGAGTTAGTGGTCGTCTGTTGCAAGAATGCTGGCCTGACAAGACCACGGGGGCGAACCGCTCTAAAGTTGTTGTGAGGTGTCAACGGGTTGATCTGTTGGGTTCCAAGCAGGATGAGCACGCATCGGGTGATACCACTGCTTCAGTTCCGTCCCATGCTCCAGTCCAGACCCACAGACCCCAAACACAGGCACAGGTCGCCCATCCAACAGCGGTACATGCTGCGGCAGGCCCAGGCGTTAGTAATGATGACATACCATTTTAGGTAGAGGTCGAGTCTAAGCAATGATGCAAAGCCTTGTTGTGTTCTGCTTCAAGGCTTTGCATCTAAAAAAGAGATTTATTCAGTAAGAAGTAATATACATAATTATTCAAAAAATAAAAAACTCTTCAAAACTTTGCGTCAGTCTGCTATTTATAATTGATGTCACAGAATTCACATACTCATCAAATATTTTTTTTATGACTAATCACTTCTTTTCTATTCTCGTAATCATCGGCAAACATCAAATATAATTGACTATTCAAACCAACCATTATAGTAACAATATTAGAAAGATCTTTTATAACTATATTATGCTGCTCACTGAAGCTAGGACTAAGTTTTACTTTCCAAAAAGCAAGCTCGCTATTAGCGATACTAAGATGTACTCGTGCTAGAGACAAATTGTCTTGCAAGACATGCAAATGTTCAATTCGTTTTTTAGCAATTGTTTCAGACTCAATTGAAACTCCCGATGCAGGGCATAAGTGAGAATAATGAAAGTTTATCTCTCGTATAATTTCTTGATTTTCATTTAATGCCGCTATATAGTCTTTAGCAACGCGATATGAATCATCTCTTCTTTTGTTTGTAAGCCACTGGCTGTAAGTTAAAAAATGCAAGAAAAAATCCTGCTACAGTAAAGCTAGAAGAAACAATGCTAGTTAAACTAACACCCTTTATCAATTCTGGGAAACTAGTAGAGCCTAAGCTAAATCCACTAAGAAATGATATTATTATTGCTGGTAATAAAATAATCAAAACTGGTTTTTTTTGCCAAGAATAAATGTCTCCTAAGAAGCAGAAATCTAAAATAACTTATTATAGAAGCTGATCTATCCTTTCACATTTGACTTGCTAAATCGCATCTTTTATTTTTTAGACTGGATAGGGATTAAGTACAAAAAGTCATCGAGTATTTGTGCAAAGGCAAACAGCATATCTGTCACACCAACTCGGATCGTGCTTGTCGGGGTGGCCGCGATATCCAACTGCAAGTCTTTACAACATTGGGCTTCATTGATGAGCCTACGGATGAGGCGTTGAAGGTGGCGAATCAAGAATTTTTGCAATCCCAAAGCTCTTGACTTGCTGAACAGGCCAGACTCTTTAGGGATTCCCGATCTTGGCTCTGGCTAGACTGCTTTGCTAGCATGATGCACTGAACAACATTCAATCCCCCATCTATCCATGTCAGAGCAAGATAAGTACTCCATACCTCCCTCTCGAAATACTGAGGAAATTCTCGACAACTTCAACAGCGATGCCAAAAAGATGCGGGCTAAAGCTGCTAGGGCTAGGATTGCTGCTCGGCAGAAAGCGGAACGGGATGCACGGCAAAGAGCAGCGGTTGAGAAGATTCCCTCAAAGCATCGGTACGTGCCCGATCAGGCCAGATAGACACTAGGATCGGACGGCTAACGATTCAGACAGATTAGCTCATCTACTAATAACTTATAGAAAAGTAATTCAAATTCAATCATTCTCTTTTGAATAATTTTCAATTTTTGTAATAACTGGGATTAGATAATCTTGAATATATTTATTTAAGGTATATCCACTGATTTTTTCAGTTTTTTTTAGCAGCTTCACTTTTCAACAACTTTTGGATACTTTTTAGCCATTTTAATTCATCTATAAGATTGTCTTTTTGTGATTCATAGCGTGATGGTAGTGCCTGAAAAAGAATCATCTTATCAGAAGAACTCATTTGCAATAGACTATCTAAAAACAAATTTGGATCAATGCAATCAAGAATGGGTTTGTCATAATAAGTAGTTATTGATTCATCTGTATAATAAATTGAGTCAGGACATATCATAAAAATAAATTTCCAAATATCCTCCTTCATTATTTCAGGAATTTCTTGAGCTGCTTCTTTCGTTTTTTTTGTCTAGAAATGATTCGTAAGCATCAAGAATACATTTTCTAAAGTCTTTATATTCTGTTGATTCTCTTGCAAGAACACCTAAGTTTTTTATAGCTACTGTAATTATAATACATATTCTGTAATGGCCCAAAATCAAGTGAACAATTTTTGGACATATGTCTTATACATTGTTTTGATTTTTCTAGTATTTCTTCTTTTTCTAATTCATAGAGTCTCGCGTCTGCGAAATAAAGAAGAAGCCCAACAATATGACAGATTTCTCCAATATCAGTGTACTTATAGCTCCACAATTTATCTGATACTTCTTTGAGAACAATAGAAAATTCATCATCAGACAGATCAGAGTAATGCCATAACCTTATCCAATCTAGTGTATCCTTGTCTTGGAAATATTTGCTGCTATTAATACTTTCATGTAACTCATTTAAATCAATTAGACCAGTATCAAAGAAATCTTGCCACCATTTCAAACTTGGGAAAAAAGTATCACCCTTAAAAAAGCTGTATTTTTTGAATGCTTCTGATTCCCAATTAGATAAACTATCCTTAGTGCTTTCATTGTCATTAATGATAACAGGAAAACAAAATTCAGAATGTTTCTTCAGAACTTCAAAAATCTCATCTGAAGTGAATGAATTACTTTTAAGTTCTATTGATAAAAGTACTAATGCTTTTAATAAAGAACTTAATGCTTGTTGGTTATCTTTTACATTATTAGTCAATTTTTCATATATTCTGTCAAAATCAAGAATTATTTGCTTCAAATACCTCAAGTTTTTACTTCCTGATTCAGAGAATACACTCTTTATTATATTTAGATTTTCATCTCGAAACTGCCTATGGTTTACCTTAGAAAGTTCACTAATGTAATTTAGTAAAACATCATCAATAACGTGAGAAATAGAAAATATTTTCCCAATTAATTTTTCTTTTATAATCAAGTAATCATCTGTATTTGATATTTTCTCTTCATCAGCAACGAGAATTACCTTCAAATTTTTTTTGCTCTACAAAATAATTAATATATCCTAGGATTTGTTTAATGTCTAACGCACATCTTTCTAGATCATCAAATACAAGTATGCATTTATCTATATTAGTAAATTCTTCAGAGAGTTTTAAATCAGGAATCTGTAATGATGCACTTCCATCATCTCTTCCATTATTATCTAAATCAATTTTTTAACGATAGTTTTAGCATTCCCTTAAGGCACCTTCCGACCAACGCCATCTCTTTTGATGACATAATTGGATGCAGTTGTTGAAAGAAAGCGTATTCTATATCAGATAGCTCTGATATACCATAAAGACTTACATAAAGGAATTTATTGTCACTTTGGCTGTCATTGATGTATTTATTAATAAACCATGTTTTTCCAGTTCCCCAATTTCCTTTCAATAATATTGCATATCCTGGAGGGATAGTTAAACTACAATAATAATCTAGGTATTCTTCTATATAACTATTTACCAACTCACTATTTCTTGTTTTTCTAGTATTCATTATTATTTCTAGCATCCTCCTTATATAGAGTCTTAACGATTTGTAAGCCTTAATCAACTATTTTTTTATTCCTAATTAAGGATACTTTTATGCAAAAATTAGTACTTGAAAATATTATAATCAACTATTAATTCAATTCACTTGATAAACACCAACTTCGCAATCGCCCCCCTCCACTTGCTCATCCGTCACTTCCAAGTACCCCGACAATGCGGCCAACATCCGATGCCCCGATATTCGCTGAATATGCTTCGTCGGCACTCCAGCATTGTGCATCTGGGTCAGAGCCGTGCGCCTGAAGCTGTGGGTGCTGAAGCCTTCCAACCCCACCTGAGCAAAGGCTTGCCTCAAAATCCGATCCGCTGAACTGACCCGCAAATGAGAGCGGCCATGCCGACCGGGGAAGAGATACGATTTACTAGATTTTCTGTAGTAACTATCACCAACTACTCAATAAAAAGTTACATAATTCTCAATTTTATTATTTACCTGTGAGGAAAATTTGAGCTTATAAAGATTGAGCATATAGATCCTCATAAAAGCTGATAGCTGTATAGTTTTTCAGCACTTATATATTCATATTAGCAAGCATAAAATATCCTGAATTAACACACTATCATGGTTAAATTTCTGTATCACATATTTAAATTTAAACCAAACTGCATATAAGAAATGAACTTTACAGATATGTATATAGCAATATAGTCTATAAATTTTTTTTGGAAGCTCAAATAGAAATCCTTACATAAAATTTATATATGAAATCGAATGAATTGCTAAAAACGCTACCACCGCGGTGAGCGTAACTTTCAAAGGACAAAATTGCAAGGACAATCTTTCGAAAACCAAGATCTATCTGATGCTGATTTTAGTGGCTCAGATATTCGAGAGGTAAACTTCTCTGGAGCAATTTTGAGAAATACTGACTTCACTAATGTGAAAGCTGGCTTGAGAAGACGTACTAATATTTATTATGTTCTACTTATATGCCTTATTGCACTATTGAGCAGTTCAGGTGCCATTATTACACCTGGAATTTTCAGAAATACGCTAGGCAATCAATTTTTTTGAACAAAGTTCAATTCAACTTGGGATAGTAAGTTTAGTAATTCTATCTTTACTATTTTATATTACTTATCGAAACGGTTTTATAACTAGCTCATTCTGTTTTATCGTTGCTATTCTTATTGCTAGTATTATTTCAATGACGAGCAATACTATTGATAACAATCATGGCCTCTCTATTGGTTGGTGGAGTGCTGCCATTGGTGGTACTACAATATCTGCTGTAATCTCATCAATTGGAATAGCATCAGCAATAACTTTAGCAGGAGTAATTGCTGATATATACATTAGATATTTAGTTATTATATCAGCATTCTTTGGTGGATTTTTAGGATCCTTTATTAGGATATTATCTCGAAATGGTGCAAGAATATTGCTAGGTAATCCAGCATGGAACTGGGCTTGGATAGATTTATTTTGGTCTTGGATATGGTCTTGGAGTATAGCTATCTTAGGAACTCTTATTGCTTTAAGCGCATTAAAGGGTGAAAAACGATTTGCATTGATACAGAAACTAGCAATAGCTTTTTCAGCATATATCGGTACATCATTTAAAGGTTCTGATCTAAGTAATGCAAACTACTCAAAAGCGAATCTGAGAAACACTGATTTTAGAGAAGCAATCTTATATCAAACTTATTGGTATAAATGCAAAAATTTAGATATTATTCTAGCTGGAAATTCTTACCTAAGATATCAAAGCATCCGTGAACTTATTGTGAATTTACAAGGTAAAGGACATATATATGATAATCTTCCTCTTTCTGGAATTAATCTCAATAATGCCAAATTATCTGATGCAAGTTTTATTAGTACTGACCTAAACGGAGCATCTTTACAATGTACAGATTTATCCAGAACTCTTCTAAAACAAACTCAACTAGATGGTGCAGATCTTTCTAAATCTCAATTAACAGGAGCATATATTGAAGACTGGGGAATAACAGCAAATACAATTCTAAATGAAATAGACTGTAAATACATCTACATGCACCTCCCAACAAAAAATAATCCTGATCCACTTAGAAAGCCAGATAATCATCATGAGTTTTTTAGGGCTGGTGATTTTGATGACTTCATAAAGCCAATTGTAGATACTTTAGACCTCTATCATAATCAAGGCATTGATCCACGAGCTATAGCAATAGCGTTTAAGACGCTCGCAGAACATAACCCTAATGATGAACTAGAAATTGTGGCGATGGAGCGTCGAGGAAAAGATAAGTTTTTATTGAAAGCAAAAACCTCAGAATCAGCTAATCACTCAGAACTAAGTAAAGAGTACTTTGAAATCTATAGCCAAGTCAAAACCTTTGCTTATCAAGATATCAAGTTAATTATTTCTGAGAAGGAAGATCGCATAAAAAGTTTAGAAAATTTTGTGGAAATTGCACTCAAGCGCCCAAGTTTCTATGCAGAAAATTATAAGCAAACTGGAGATTTTATGCCTGAAGATAAAAAATATTAAATTTGAAGTATCTGGTGATATCGACCAAATTAGTGGCATTGTAGCAGGGGATATTAACGGAGTAGCTAATCTAGGACAAATTCAAGGAGATCTCTTAAATGATATTCAAAAGCTAACACAAGTAAGTGCTGATGGAAAATACCATCTCAAGGATTTACTTGATCAATTGCAATTAGCAATTACAGAGGAAACCGAGTTGAATAATCTTGAGAAGACTGAGGCCCTAGATCAAGTAAGAAAGTTGGCAAAAGCAGCTCAAGATCCACAAGAAGGAAAAATGAAGAAATTAGCTCAAAGAGCCACAGGTACTTTGCAAGCTATATCTACAAGTCTATCTAAAGGAGCTAAGCTTTTAACAGCTTGGAAAAAAGTGGGTCCCGTTATTTTGACTTTCTTCAAGCTTCTGTAATATACCTTGTTTAATCAATAGACAGAAAATGCTCCTTAAGTACAGAAAAATCTACTTACTAGATTGTCTACCAACAACCCCGACGTCGACTTTCCCTGAAAATTCCTCCGATTATCAAAGTACCAACTACCCCCACTGAATCTCCCCAAACCGCTTCGGATTCAGCATCGTATAAGTGACAGTGTGTTGGATAGTCTTATGCCCCAGCCAATCTTGAATCAACCTCGTATCCAACCCCTGATTTGCCAGGTGATACCCGCAGCTATGGCGCAACATGTGCGGATGACACTTAATTCCCAGCTCCGCTAGTTCAGCACAGCGATTGAGGAGTGGGCTGCACCCTAAAAGCAGAGGGGAAAGGAGGAGATTGAAGATTGGACTTATGTTTTTCATGAATTAGTTGATCGAATCATCTATCCATCCACATTTCCTGCAATCGTAGTGGATCGGCCTGATATCCCCAAAAAGCTCGCCACAATTTGGGCAGACTCCGGTGAAGTATGGGTGTGACTCCAGAACCTCTACCCGCTCCGATGAGTTGAGATATCCCGCCCAGTCCCTGACCAGCTCACCGTTTTCAGAGATTGCACCTAATGTTTGCCAGTCCTCGATCACTTTCGCAAAGTCTGGGCAAGGATTTTGATCAGGGCCACTCGGATGGATGGCACAGACAAGGAAGCCTTCAGCGAGGTATCCACTGAAGCGATCGCATTGTTGGCAAAACTGCTCAAGCATCAATTCTCTCGATCACCAAAAGAACACTCCACGGTGATTTTGAGATTACATTCCCCACTCCCCTTAGTGATGTAAGGCACTCCTCCTTCACCCGCAACTTTGACCCCGAATTCCAATATGACCTTATCGACATTGGCCGTTGCCACCTCTTTGAAAGCGTTGAGGGTATAGGCCGTATAGGTGCGGATAGTCCCCTGCATGGCCTGGAAGTTCTTCAGAGCCACATCACCGACTCCTTTAGAGGTGCGGGTAGTCCCTTCTGACTTGGGTAGAGAGGGTGTTGAGACATCATCCTCTGCTTCGATGTAAATCACGGTTCCATCATCGAGCTGGATCGGAGCAAGTTGGGTCATGGATAAGCACTCACGGTAAGATACGGCAAAGGTGATATTGCATGGTCGAGAATAATCTATGTTGACATCAAACCCGCTGCTTATCTCTTCCTATGAGCCGAAATGCCCTCATTGTTGGAATTAATCAATATCAGTCTCAGTCTCTCCAGGATCTGAAAGCCCCTGCCCTGGACGCAGAAGCGATCGCACAGAGACTGGAAGAAGATGGAGACTTTGATACCCTGTATCGATTGCCAGAACGGATCACTGAAGGGGAAGCGAAAAAGCCCCTGGTGTCAGACACCCATCCAGTTACGCGAGAGCAGTTAGAGCAAGCACTTGAGCAGCTTTTCTTACCAGAGAGTTCTCAAGCCCCTGATACGGCATTGTTTTATTTCTCAGGACATGGCATCCCGGATCAAAAAGGCTTTGATAAAGGGTATCTAGCAACGAGTGATACCAACCCCAACCAATCACGCTCTGGGCTATCCCTACGATGGCTGCAATGGTTGCTGTCTGAAAGCACCGTTAAGCAGCAAATTATCTGGTTGGATTGCTGTCATAGTGGTTCTCTCCTCGTGAAAGTAGAAGCTGCTAACCCTGGACATGGAGAAAGTAAAGACCGTTGTTTTATCGCCTCATCCAGAGACTTCGAGCAGTCATGGGAGGACTTAAATAGTCCCTATAGCGTTTTGACCAAGGCATTACTAGATGGGCTAGATCCTAAACGTCTACCAGGACGATGGATTGATACTTTTGCTCTGGTGGATCACGTCAACCAAGCTTTGAAAGGAGAACTGCAAACCCCTGTCTGTACCAACTTTGGAGATGCCATTAATCTTACCCGTAGCTGGCAAGTCCAAGCAGAACCATCGAGCCAAAGTCAGGTTGATAGCGGTATTTGCCCCTACAAAGGATTAGAGTTCTTTGACTGCAATGACGAAGATCCCAAATACTTCTTTGGTCGAGAGCAGTTGGTGGGTCAGCTTCTCGATCAGGTGCGAACCTCCAACTTTTTGGCATTGGTAGGGGCATCTGGCAATGGCAAGTCTTCCGTATTGCGGGCTGGGTTGTTGCATCAACTGAAGCTGGGGCGTCGCATCTCAGGGAGTGACCAGTGGCGAATTCGGATTACTCGCCCAGATCGGCAACCGATGCAGAATCTAGCTCTGGCCTTTGTCGAGGAAGGTCTGTCGGATTTGGACCGAGCAGCAGAACTGGGCAAGGCTTCTGGGTTATTGACTGAGGGGGCAGCGGGATTACAGCAATTAATCCAGGCGTCTTCAGCACCCCGAACGGTTCTGGTGATTGACCAGTTTGAAGAGGTCTTTACTCGCTGTGAGAACCCAGAGGAACGAGAGCGTTTCTTTGCCTGTTTGATGGGGGCTTTGTCAGATACTGACAACAAACTGTGCCTGATCATCGCCATGCGGGCTGACTTTATCGTCAAGTGCATGGAGCAGAAATATAGTGGCTTAGCTCGACTGATTGATCAGCAAATGGTCAGTGTCTTGCCAATGGAATCAGATGAGCTAAGGTCTGCAATTTGTAGACCTGCCGAACAGGTGAACCTGAATGTTGAGCCAGCCTTGGTTACAGAAATCCTCAATGATATTGAAGGGGCACCGGGTAGCTTGCCTCTGCTGCAATACACCCTGAAAGAACTGTGGAACCAGCGACAAGACAACCAACTAACCTTTGGAATCTACCAAAATCTAGGGGGAATCCAAGGTACATTAGACCAGCGGGCAACAGCTATCTATAACAGTTTTGATGAAGCGGAACAGCAGACGGTTCAGCATATTTTTCAGCAGTTGACGCAGTTGGGAGAAGGCACGGAAGATACTCGGCGGCGAGTATTTCAGGATGACTTGGTTACAGAGCCAAAGCATCCAGCTCAGCGAGTACAGCAGGTCGTTGAACGACTATCTAGCCCAGAGAATCGCCTGATCGTCACCAGTGAAGTGGTTAGCAAATCCGACCAAGCTAATCGAATGTCGATTGTGGATGTAGCTCATGAAGCCCTGATCCGTCACTGGAAATTACTACGGCAATGGATTGAGCAGAATCGAGATTTATTAAGGAAGCAACGCAGGATTGAGGCCAGTGCGATCTCATGGCGGAATCAAGGTCAAAAGTCTGGGTATCTGTTACAGGGACTACCCTTGATTGAAGCCATTCAGTTCAACAAGAATCAGGCTGAAACATTTTCGTTGTCGGATAATGGCAGAGCATTTATACAGAAAGGTGTACGACAACGCCGGTTGAATCGTCTCAAGACAAGTGCTTGGCTGATTGTTCCAGCCTTAATTCTGCTGGTTGTTGTTGAGAATAGTCTTCGAGAAGCTGGTATTAAACAAGACTTCGCAAGATTGGATGGGAAAGGCGGCTATGAGGAGAAACAGGCCGTAGAAAGTTTAGTGAGAGGGTGCAAAAGACAACAAGAGTTTACCTGGATACCCAACTATCTTACAGAGCGTCTATTTGGGAATTGTCGCTCTCTTGTTAAAGCTCCATTAGTGGACTCTTCACTCAGTAGTGCTGACCTTAGCAGTGCTGACCTTAGAAGAGCTGACCTTAGAAGAGCTGACCTTACTGGCGCAGACCTCAGTGGTGCAAACCTCAACAGTGCTGACCTCAGCACTAATGGTCTCATCAGCATGGGCATCATAGGTGCTGACTTAGGCAAAGCAGATCTCAGCATCGCCGACTTAAGCAAAATCAGAATTCGTCAAACCAGCCTGATCGAAGCCAATTTGCTCAGAACTAACTTAAGTAATTCCAATCTCAAAAGAGGCAACCTATTAAGGTTGAACCTCAGCAACTCTATCTTGCTTGGAACAGACTTTAGAGAGGCAACTAATCTTACCCAATCTCAACTGGAGGGTAGGAAACCTCCATTAATTTGCAACTCAAAATTTCCTCAGAACATCTCAATTGACTTCAATAGAGACTGTGACAAATTGGCTGCTGAATTACACAACAGATATCCAAAAGAATTTCCAAGTCTGGAAGAAGCCCAGAAATATGTGAAAGAACAACGACAAAAGAAGTGGGATTAGATTCTTTGAGAACAACATTCAATCCAACCACTTCACCTCCACTGAACAATCATCCAGCTCCCCCAGTAGCTCCATATCCCAGCGCATCTGGTCAGTGATAGCAGACACCCCATCGCCATCCTCAACCCCAATCGTCAGCTCATACTCATTCCCCCTCGGCTTAGGTTTGACCATCTGAAACTGACTCAAGACCCGCTCCTCGATCGCCTTCCTAACCGCGCCCTTCTTCTTCCCTGAAATCTCTAGGGTCAGCCCCACCTGAACCGCATTCAAGGGCAGATGCACCGCAGTAATCTTGGGCCAATTCGCAGGCTCCTCAGTGACAACTTTTAGCTCAATCGCCTCTTCTGCCACTGGCACTTCACTAAATGCCACCAGCTCCTCCAGCGGCATGGGCTGTCGTTCCACTTCTCCTTTGCTTTCTAAGAACACTCCCTTAGCCGTCCGATACCGGACCTTCTGGGAATAGACCTCAAATGCCTTCACAGATCGCTGCCGCATCAGTGTCATAGCCAAATATGCATCCATGCCATTCTCAATCAACTGACTGGCATAGGTATGTCGTCCTTTGTGGGGATGAATATCTGGCCAGCCAGCATCCTGTGCCAAGGCTTTGACCATCTTATAGATACCCTCATACCCCAACCGCTGACCCTTATTTCGATGACTCGTAGAGACAAACATCGGATCATCCGCTGCCATCCCTCCCTCACCGTCCACCATCCGCACCCGAAGATTAGCCCGCAGTGCTGCATCAGTTTGCTCATCGACAGGTACCCGACCCACGGATCCATGCTTGGCCTGACGGATAGTGATTTCCACCCCGTTATAATCCCCAGCATTGAGATTAGAGATTTCCTCAGCCCGCATCCCGGCAAACACCATCAAACATAGGATCGCCCGATCACGTCTTTGTGTCTTCCGCTTCTCCAGTGCCTCAAACAGTGCTTCCACCTGAAACAGCTCCAGATTCTTTCCCTCCGTCTCTGGAGTTACCGGAATACTGATCGCCGTCCCTGGATTCTCCTCAATGTACCCAGCCTTCTTCAGCCAAGAAAAGAAGCTTTTAAGAGCCGTCAATATCGCCCCCACCGACCCCTGTTTTAACTGCCGACCCGACTCTAGATAAGTCTTGTAGCGTTTCAGATCGTTCATGGTAATCTGATGCCAGTCCTTGTTCACCCACAAACTGAACTGTCGTAGATGACGTTCATAGTTGCGTCGGGTGTTAGCCGCCAGGTTTTTCAGAGTGAGGAACTGTTCGATTCGTTGCGATCGCAGATTCACTACCGCTGGCTTAGGCAAGGGTGTTTCAGATACAGGTTTGCTCTCCTCTAATTTTTCCGTGCCCAACTCAATGAGACGGACTGGCGGGATGTCGGAAGTTTGAGAGAAACGCGACATAAATTACACCACAGAACGAACTTGAAGATCACTATATAAGATCGGTGATTGTTACTCCAGATTTCTATATAAAAACAGGAATTAAAAAATTGTTGTGTTTAGCTATTCCTTTTTCTATAAAGATTTCAGCGTAATCAAATGTCCGACATGGAACATATCTTTCGCCATATTACACGAACCTTTGTGGGATTTTAGTCTAATAATTCGTCTGCTTTTCAGAGGACATTCTGAGAACTAGACATTAGTCTTACAGGCAACTGGTTACGATAATGGCTGTTATAGGAACCAGATTGGAAATCGCTAAAAACCTTTCAGAGAAATAGATTAGGGTGATTTATGTCTCTGAAATACCCTCAAAAACTACCAGGCTAAAAGATGCTCACATCGAGGCCATGAGTTTCAAAACATCTGATGGTCCGATAAATACTGGACCTCTTGGAATATTTATTTCTCGATGTGCTACTAACTCAATTTATGTTGCGATCTGGCTTGATTTTTTAGTCCTCTACCAAATCGTCAACTGAATTATGCAAGAGGTCTACTAAAGTAGCTAATTTCCGGTTGCCTAAATTTGTTCTTTTCAATGGGTAGCTTTTTTCACTGATATCCCGGATGTAGAAACTTGAAAAAGTGTAGTTGAAAATGACATTCAAAGAGAGCTTTGGTTGTGGCCCTCGGTTGCCAATGTTCAAGTGGGGAAAGACACATATCTCAAATTGCTCAAGGGTTAAGATTGTTGGAATCCATTCATGGGGTTGAATTTAAGGCATCTACATACCGAAAGAACTACAAACTAAAAGGCTGAGGTTATTTTAGTTTTTTTCGATAAAGTACTAAGCAGAGTATGGGTTTCAGCTAAATTAGCTCATGAAATAAAGTTCGAAATGAGTTAACTAAAAAGTCAGTATAAATTGGATCCAAAGAAATATAGTTATACCTATTTTTTTCCCATTGTTTATCTGGCTTGGCTTGAGCATGATAGGGGCATAGGTAAAAAGTTGATTACCTACAAAAAATCTAAGTTAAAGCTTAGAGGTAAAAGCCTCAATTTATTTTCTGAAGGAGTACATTATGTTACGCAAAAAGCTAGGTCTAGCTGTATTTTCATTAGCTGTATTTTCTGGTCTTGCACCAACTTATACGTCTACTGCTTCTCAAGTAGGACAATTAAAGTTGAATGCAGCTAAAACAGCCGTAAATCCTATTTATCAAGCCAAAGGCATTCAACAATCTAGTAAATGGATTGCCCGTCACGGCCTATCCAGTACTCAGTATCAAAACGCTTTTGATCAGTACAAAAAGCAGGGCTACCGACTCACACATGTTTCCGGATATGGTGTCCAGGGAAAAAGTTACTATTCTGCCATTTGGGAGAAGAAATCTGGCCCCGCTTTGATTGCCCGCCATGGCCTAACGAGTGCCCAGTACCAAAGCGCTTTCAACAAGCAGGCTAGAAACGGATACCGACTGGTCCATGTTAGCGGGTATAGCGTGGCCAACAAAGCCTATTATGCTGCCATTTGGGAAAAGAAATCTGGTCCCGCTTTGATTGCCCGCCATGGCCTAACGAGTGCCCAGTACCAAAGCGCTTTCAACAAGCAAGCTAAAAACGGATACCGACTGGTCCATGTTGACGGGTATAGTGTGGCCAACAAAGCCTATTATGCTGCCATTTGGGAAAAGAAATCTGGTCCCGCTTTGATTGCCCGCCACGGCCTAACGAGTGCCCAGTATCAAAGTGCTTTCGACAAGCACGTTAAAAACGGATACCGACTGGTCCATGTTAGCGGGTATAGTGTGGCCAACAAAGCCTATTATGCTGCCATTTGGGAAAAGAAATCTGGTCCCGCTTTGATTGCCCGCCATGGCCTAACGAGTGCCCAGTATCAAAGTGCTTTCGACAAGCACGTTAAAAACGGATACCGACTGGTCCATGTTAGCGGGTATAGTGTGGCCAACAAAGCCTATTATGCTGCCATTTGGGAAAAGAAAGGGTAATTTATCTACTCTCCTCATCATGATTGGTAAGTCCAATCATGATGAGGAGAGTGAACACACACTGTTAAATTTTCAAGGTCCGTTTGGCCAAAGCTTTCAGAGTTCGAATTCACGCAATTTAGCTCTGAAAGTAACGGCCTTTTTCTCTCTGTCATGGGGTTAACTTGGCTAATCACTCCCTGCAGTAGAATAAAGCCTTTTTCGAGCCTCTCTTAGCTCAAGGGGCTGAAAGAATCTCACCAGATTACCTTTTTTACTGGCAGTGAATCCCAATAAGTTTCTTACAACAAATACTCGATTGATTTGCTTATACCAGCACCAGCATGTGGCGTTGAGAATTGCTGAGCCAGCCGCTCAACCCTTTTACCATCGCCTAATTGTCTTTGTTGATTCCTAAAATGCTTCGGATGCGGATAAGCATTACCTCTATATCTGCCTTCGCCAGGAAAACTCAGATGAAAATTCTCAAGCTTAAATGGCTAGCGCTGCTAGCTCTATTTACGATATCTATTGGGGCCATTCTACAACCACCTCTGAGTCCATGGATGATTGCGGCCTCTATCGTGGTGACCTTTGTATACGCTAACCCCAAGGTGGTTATTAAACGCCTTTTTGGTCGAGCTTTTTGGATGAACGTCAGTAGTGGGGTGATTGCGGTATCAGGTTTTGCTGGTGGCTTCTTAGGTATGTGTCTGGGTGCCCTCACCAATCAACAACCCAAAGGTCTGTTTTATGGTTTCTTGTATGGCATTTTTCTAGGGACTGCAGTAGTAGGTCTGATCTGGATCATTTATATGCTGATCCAGGAATTAAACTTTCAGGCAAACCACTTATTAACGTTTGATGACTCCGTATTCGTGAGCGATGACACAACTTTAGTTGAACATCTGAATCAAGGGCAATTAAGCTCATTACCTTTACTCAAAGTATCAGGAGTGTGGCTTGGCTTGTTGACTCTAACCAAAGGAATGGTGCTGGCCATAGCCTGTCTCGGTTGGTACCTTCTCTGATTAGGACACGAATAGTGTTTCTGGATAAAGAACTCCGCTTCTTTCCATCAAAGACTATGTTGCTAATATGAAAGGAATTTATTATTGGTCAATTACTCTATCTAACCCTAAGCATGACTTCAGCAGTTAAATCCCAGTCATAGAAAGCACCAGTGGTTATTGAGAAGTTACAATTTATTCAATTGTGAAAAACTTTGTTTTTTTTGAAAATTATAAAGTGAAACCTAAAGCAAAAAAATACTGGAACAGCATATTTTTCAAGGAATAAAAACACCATATTCGATAGTGTAGTCTATGTTAGATGCCTCAAAAAAATAGATATGCTGACGGCTAAACTCATTGATTTTTTTTAAGTTTACTCAACAAGATAGCTCTATTCTCAATAAAATTTAATCAATCAAGGTGCCCTGTTCTTAGAACTTCAAAAATAAGGTAAAAGTTGGAGATTATTAGCCGACATATTTAATTTATTTAGAAGAAATAGGATGTTGCTTAACAAAGATAGTGAAGGTATTTATGATCAGAATATTCAGATTTAGGCAGGTAAACGGCAATGAGTGAAACCGTCGTGTTTAGTTTAGATAAAGCTCTAGACCTTGCTGATGTGCTTGTATATGAACATCGGGGGCGACATCTTAGTGATATTGAATCTGCTGTTTTAGAAGGATCCTGGAAGGGGCTTACCTATAGACACATAGCTGAGGCTTCGGATTACACCTGGGAGTATATAAATTGTGACGTGGCCTTTCACCTGTGGCGCGATTTGTCGGATGCCTGTAACGAACAAGTGAAAAAAAGCAACTTCAAAAGGGTTCTAGATCGGCACCAGAGATCGCGCTCTTGTCCAAATCAACCCATTGTGAGTGATCCCGCAGCCCGGCGAACACTCTATGTAGAGCGACCGCCTTTGGAGACAGAATGCTACCAAGAACTGCTTAAGCCAGGTGCCTTGTTGCGGATTAAGGCCGCCAAAAAGCTAGGGAAGACCTGTTTAATGGATAAGCTTTTAGTGGAGGTACAGCAGCAGCAGTATCTAACGGTATCCTTCAACTTGCTGCGACTCAGCAATGGGATAGTGCAAGATATCGACCAGTTTTTGCGTGCTCTTTGCATCCATGTAACCCGCAAGTTACAGCTTGAGAATGCGGTGTCTGAGTACTGGCAGATGGGAATGGGACCAAACTCATCTTGCACAGTCTACTTTGAAGATCATCTGTTGCCCCAGCTTGATCAACCATTGGTCTTGGCCCTGGATAATGTAGACCGGTTATTTCCTCATAAGGAGGTGGCCTTAGATTTTTTTGGTATGCTGCGAGCATGGCATGAAGAGGCCAAAAATTGTGAGTTGTGGGAAAAACTCCGACTCGTTATTGTCCACTCCACGGAAGTTTACCTACCCCTGAGTAAGGATCGCTCCCCCTTTGATAATGTGGGTTTGTCGCGGGAGTTGCCGGAATTTAATCGTGATCAGGTCAATAGTTTAGCTCAACAATCTGGGCTAGCTGCTCCTCGCATCAATGATACGGAGATCGCCACTCTCATGGAGATGGTCGGTGGTCACCCCGGTCTAGTGCAAACGGCCTTGCGCCAACTTCAATTTCAGCCTCAGGTGACACTAGTAGAACTGATGCAGGATGCACCTACTGATGCTGGGATTTATGAAGACCATCTGCGTGACTTGTTGATTCAATTGCAAACTGAGCCTGAGCTTGTCGCCAGCTCGCGAACAGTAATGTTATCTGATGGGCCGGTGGATCTTCCGGCCAAACATCGCTTCTTGCTCAATCGGCTGGGTTTAGTGGTATTTCTGGGCAATCAAGTTGTCCCCCGCAATCGGCTTTATCGCCTCTACTTCCAGCAGCATCTCGGTGTGGAGTAAATCATGGATCAATTTACTGGCAGTACCTTCAGGCATTTGGGGGGTAGCCTAAGACCCAATGACCCCACTTATGTAGAGCGTTCAGCGGACCAGGAGCTTTATCAGGAACTGAAACAAGGGCATTTCTGCTATGTCTTTAATTCGCGACAGATGGGTAAGTCGAGTCTGGCAGTGCGAGTGCGGCAGCAGTTAGAGACGGATGGCATTATCTGTGTCCCTGTGGACTTGTCATTAATGGGGTCACAGGTGACTCCAGAGCAATGGTATACAGGGATTGCCTACCGGATTATGCGCCGGTTTCAGTTGAGTTGGCACTCTTGGTGGGCAGAACATGAATCCCTATCACCGGTGCAACGCCTGGGTGAGATGTTACAGGAGGTGTTGCTGCCCAACATCGATGAGCCAATTGTGATTTTCATCGATGAGATTGATAGTGTCCTTAGTTTCCAGTTCCCCACGGATGATTTATTTGCATTGATCCGAGCCTGCTGTAATGAGCGAGGAGACGATCCTACCTATGACCGACTGACTTTTTGTCTGCTGGGAGTTGCTAGCCCTTCTAAGTTGATTGTTGATAAAGAAAGAACTCCGTTTAATTTGGGCCATGCCGTTGATTTAACTGGCTTTCAGCTAGCGCAAGCACTAGGGCCGCTCACTCCTGGACTAGCCCCTGGTGTGGATCACACTGATCAGGTGTTAGCAGAGATCTTGGAGTGGACTGGGGGGCAGCCCTTCTTGACACAGAAACTCTGTCACTTGGTGGTGAAACATGGGGGGCGAGTCCCTAATCTGGCAAATATTGTCCAGACTTATGTTCTGGAGAATTGGGAAGCTCAGGACGAACCTGAGCATCTGCGGACCATCCGTGATCGGGTGCTACACAATGAACGTAATGCGGGCCGGTTGCTGGGGTTATACCAACAAGTTTTGCAGGCAGGGCAAATTGCCGATGACGGTAGCTCAGAACTGTTGGAGCTACGATTGACTGGGCTAGCTGTCAAGCATCAGAATGCTTTAAGGTCGCATAACCGTATATATGGAGCCTTGTTCAATTTAGATTGGGTCGAAAGACAGCTAACTAAGCTAAGGCCTTACTCAACTGGTTTAGCGGCATGGATAGCTACTGATCAAGATGCATCTCACTTGCTTAGGGGAGAAGCCCTCCAGGAAGCACGCAGATGGGCAGCCGATAAAAATTTGCCTGCAGTGGACTATCGCTATCTGGAGGCCAGTCAAGAATTTGAGAGTAACCAACTGCTGCAGGCAGAGGTCAAAGCGAAACAGATTCTTGGCAATGCCCATCAACAGGCTCAAGGCCAAATTATGAGGTCTAACCAGCGGTTACGGTTAGCCAGTATTGGTTTATGTGCGGCTGGGGCAATCGTTATGGGTTCCTTTGTGTATGCCAACGCCAGAATTCAGCAGACAAGGCTGGCTAATCGAGAAAAAGCGCAGGCTCAACAGGAGCAGCGGGTTGCCGAAAACAAAGCAAATCAAGCATTACAGCGCGCTAATCTTGCTGAGAAAGAGCAACAAAGCGCCAACGCAACTACCCGAAAAGCTAGGGAAAACTTGAGGCTCGCTCAGCGGAATTTGAGACGGGCAACTCATCAGGTTGAACTTGCCGAACAGCGCATCTCCCAAACTGAGCTTCAAGTTCAACAGCTTAATCAAGCCAAAACACAGACAGAGCAGGCTAAGTTACTTGCAGAGCAAGCTAAGTCTAGAGCACAGCATGGCTTAACGGTTGCTAGAGCAGGACTCAAAAAGGCGAATGCTGAGTTTAGAAAGGTTAGTGCAGAGCGTCAACAAGTTGAGGCTAACTTAAAGATTGCCCGAGCAGGAGCGCAGCTTGAGCAACTAGGCGCTGCTGCAAGAACACAGTTTCAGACTAATCAATCGGGCGCCTTGCTGAGTGCACTATTAGCGGGTCAGGCATTGCAAGACTTGATTGATCAACGATCTGAAGCTCCTGATGCTCGACTAGTCAACAACAAGCTTGCTTTAGAAGATTATCCAGCTCTTGGCCCTCGTGGAGCCCTCCAAGAGATATTGTTCAATATTCAAGAGCGCTTCTTCGATCACCATCATGGCTCGGTCTGGAGCGTTGGTTGGAGCAGTGATGGACAGACCCTCGCCACCGTCGGAGAAAATGGCACTGTCAAATTGTGGAACCAGAAGGGGCAGCCCATCGAGTCAATACAGACCCATCATGGCAGAGTCACTAGCATCAGTTGGAGCAGCGATGGACAGACCCTCGCCACCGTCGGAGAAAATGGCACTGTCAAACTGTGGAACCAGAAGGGGCAGCCCATCGAGTCAATACAGACCAATCATGGCAGAGTCACTAGCATCAGTTGGAGCAGCGATGGACAGACCCTCGCCACTGGCGGCCCTGTTGATGGCACTGTCAAATTGTGGAACCAGAAGGGGCAGCCCATCGAGTCAATACAGACCCATCATGGCAGAGTCACTAGCATCAGTTGGAGCAGCGATGGACAGACCCTCGCCACCGTCGGAGAAAATGGCACTGTCAAATTGTGGAACCAGAAGGGGCAGCCCATCGAGTCAATACAGACCAATCATGGCAGAGTCACTAGCATCAGTTGGAGCAGCGATGGACAAACCCTCGCCACCGTCGGAGAAAATGGCACTGTCAAATTGTGGAACCAGAAGGGGCAGCCCATCGAGTCAATACAGACCAATCATGGCTCGGTCACTAGAGTTAGTTGGAGCAGTGATGGACAGACCCTCGCCACTGGCGGCCTTGGTGATGGCACTGTCAAATTGTGGAACCAGAAGGGGCAGCCTATCGAGTCAATACAGACCAATCAAGGCTCGGTCCTTAGCTTTAGTTGGAGCAGTGATGGACAGACCCTCGCCACAGCTGGAGAAAATGGCACTGTCAAATTGTGGAACCAGAAGGGGCAGCCCATTGAGTCAATACAGATCCATCAAAGCGTGGTCACTAGCGTTAGTTGGAGCAGTGATGGACAGACCCTCGCCACCGTCGGAGTAAATGGCACTGTCAAATTGTTGAATCAGAAGGGGCAGCCCATTGAGTCAATACAGACCCATCAAGGCTCGGTCAGTAGCGTTAGTTGGAGCAGTGATGGACAGACCCTCGCCACCGCCGGAGAAAATAGCACTGTCAAATTGTGGAATCAGAAAGGGCAGCCCATTGAGTCAATACAGACCCATCAAGGCTCGGTCCTTAGCTTTAGTTGGAGCAGTGATGGACAGACCCTCGCCACAGCTGGAGAAAATGGCACTGTCAAATTGTTGAATCAGAAAGGGCAGCCCATTGAGTCAATACAGACCCATCAAGGCTCGGTCAGTAGCGTTAGTTGGAGCAGTGATGGACAGACCCTCGCCACCGCCGGCCTTTTTTGGTGGCACTGTCAAATTGTTGAATCAGAAGGGGCAGCCCATTGAGTCAATACAGACCCATCAAGGCTCGGTCAGTAGCGTTAGTTGGAGCAGTGATGGACAGACCCTCGCCACCGCCAGCCTTGTTGATGGCACTGTCAAATTGTGGAATCAGAAGGGGCAGTCCATCGAGTCAATACAGGCCCATCAAAGCGCGGTCCTTAGCGTTAGTTGGAGCAGTGATGGACAGACCCTCGCCACCGCCGGAGAAAATAGCACTGTCAAATTGTGGAATCAGAAAGGGCAGCCCATTGAGTCAATACAGACCCATCAAGGCTCGGTCAGTAGCGTTAGTTGGAGCAGTGATGGACAGACCCTCGCCACTGCAGGAACCGATGGCACTGTCAAATTGTGGAATCAGAAAGGGCAGCCCATTGAGTCAATACAGACCCATCAAGGCTCGGTCAGCAGGGTTAGTTGGAGTCCCAATGGTCAGACCCTTGCAACAGGTGGATACGATGGCACTGTCAAATTATGGCCAATTAAGAATTTAGAAACATTACTGGAAAAGGGATGCAACTGGCTTGATCGGTATCTAATCACCACTCCTCAAGAGTTACAAAAGCTAAAAGTTTGCCAAACCCCCACCCGTCGCCTTGAGGCTGCTACTTATCTGATTGACTACAGTGAACAACTCGCAAAAAATGGCCAGATTAATGAAGCTATTCAAGGCTTTAAAGATACCCTACAATGGGATCCTAGACTCAACTTCGATCCAGAGACTAGAGCCACTGAGTTAGCCCAAGAAGCAAAGCAGAATAAATAATACCTCATGTGTGAAATCTGTCAGCTTTGAGTGGCCAAGGTGTGTTCTTTATTGGAGTATTTGACTGGTCTGTGACAGGAAACTCATTTCGGGTTTTATTCCATAGGTGAACGCACCTAAAATCCCTTACCCGCATAGCATTCCAACAACGCGAACTAAAATGACTCCAGTCTTTTAGTTTACCGTTCGTTAGGAGTGCAGATGCCTCAAACTCAATCCCATAAATGGATTCCAACATTCTTAACTCTTGAGCAGTTTGAGACATTTGTCTTGCCCCACTTGCACGTCGGTACCAGAGGACCACTCCCGAAGCTCTCTTTGCATGCCATCTTCAACTACATTTTGAAATTCCTGCATACGGGATGCCAATGGAAACAGCTACCCATTGAAAAGGACAATTTTGGGCAACCAGAGATCCATTATTCCAGTATTTATCGAGCCTTTAGACGCTTTGAAACTCATGGGTGTTTTGAAGACATTTTCAAAGCTTCAGTCTCCATGCTTAATGAGAAAGGGCATCTAGACACCAGTATTATCCATGGGGATGGCACAACTACTGCAGCCAAGAAAGGTGGTGACAATTTGGGATTCAATGGGCACAAGCATATGAAGGGAGACAAGGTCGTTGCCTTCTGTGATCGCAACTGTAATATCATTTCTCCATTTGTGACTGCTCCTGGCAACCGGAATGAGTCACCTCTGTTTAAAGCAGCACTTTCGCAAGTGATGAGTACAGCCCGAACAGTAGGCATAGACCTGACCCAGACTACGGTCAGCTTGGATGGTGCTTACGACAGCTATGCAAACCGGAAGGCTATTTTTAATCGAAAGATGGTGCCGAATATTAATGAAAACCCACGCGGTAGAAAGACTCCCAAGCGAGGTCGAAAACGGTTATTCGATTCATCGATCTTCCAGGAGAGATTTTGCACCATTGAGCGAGTCTTTGCTTGGGAAGATAAGTTCAAGCGTTTGCTGATCCGATTTGAGCGAATCAGTGGATTGCATTATGCCTTGAAAACCTTGGCATATACGATGATCAATCTTCGGCACTTTTGCCAAGGTTAGTATCGATTTGAAATCTAATCATTCTAGAGGTCTCTTATGCAGTGACCGGTTTTGTCATGCTTATAAAATGGAATAATAGTGAGAATTCTTGAAGTGAGGCGATGCAATTGCCTGTTTCTTCTTTTTTAATTATTCATATTAGGTTTAACAGCCAATATTTCAGGTCAACTGGATAAAAACCCGAAATGAGTTGACACTGTTGGAGAGTTTACCAACCAACATGCTCAGAACTGAGTGTATAGGTTGGTAATAATGTAACCATTGCTAATGGATCACTTAGCATTCAAAATCAGGAACTTGTCCCTTTCTTTTTCGATTGATCCCCAGAGGGGATAAGTCAACTTCCCCATCACACACAAGCTTTGCTCTAGGATATTTAGCTAATAAGTCAGGTGAATCACTCCACTTACCTTGCAGAATAAATCCACTTCTTTGGCCAGGACAACTGCAATCTTCGCCGAGTAAAGTTGCTATCCTTCTGTCATTTTCTGAGGTAGGTTCAGGTCTTGTAGCAGTAGTAGAAGTTGACGATGCTACTGCTACTTTGTATATATTAATATTATCGCGAATAGCCTTTTCTACTGTTGGTGGAAGATTTGGGCTTGTCCAATAGCTCGTGCTAGAAAATGCTTTCATCTCCGGAGTCCTAAGAATAGCCCTACGATCAATTTCACTAATCCTAATTCCTCCTTGGGAAGTATAGGTTAACCTTTCTCCTTCTCTTATAGATTGTTGACTAACAGGATTGAGACGATCAGCTGAGGTTTCGTATATTGACAAGCTCACATCCCCAATCAGTGCACTAACACTAATATCATTATCATCTGAACGTGTTTGAACCAAAGTTGATTTATTAGTTGGTTTAATTTCTATCAGGCTTCCAAGAGTTTGAGTTAAGAGTATGCCATTCTTACTTGCTAGCTTACCAATTTTATCGCCTTTTTTTTTGGTAAATTTTTTACAAGTAAAGTTTTGATTTCCTTGAGTCCAAAAAAATGTAAAATTACCACCCTCAGAATCTATTCTGCATGGATATCTATATTCTGCTTCTCTTTGCTTAGGTCCGTGAGGGCCTGCTTGTACTAAGCTACGTAGGCGATTGTTGTGAAAGATTTTGAAGCCAGCAAATGTTCTGTTGGTTCCAGGTATAATTAAGATTTTGCTCGGGTTTGTAAATAATTCTCCAACCTTAGCTTTATTAACAATATTAGTTGAATCGAGCCTTGTATTGATTAAGTCTTCAAACTTAAAACCAGTCTGATTCGAGAGTTTTTCATATGTTTTTGTTGTACTAAAATAATCTATAATCGCTTCATTTTTTAATTGACTCAGCCATAGCATATGGACATGATGTTATAGAAAGAATGGCTAAATATTTCAAGCAATTTAAGATAGAAGATTTGATAAGATTTTTTATTCATGAGCTTTGCTTTTGTAAACGTGTACTTAATCATATTCTAAGCCTATATTTACTTCGAGATTAACGGTATGGATCTGCTGTCTGTGGAACAATTTTACACGAGATTAAACGCTGGCAAATCGGCTGATAAATTCCAACAAAAATTTTGCTGGTTAAAGTAGCACCACCTAACTCTTTGCATCTTCCAGAATTATAGAAAGAGTTATCCCCAAAAAAAACCACAGTTTCCATTAGTTTCATTTCGCCATATATTTTCAATTTCTTCTAAAATACTACAGGGTATTTTTTTCTGCTTCTTCAAAATTACTAATTTGTCCATCATCATTTGTGTCAGCATATAGTCCGTCTTGTCGCATTAAGATAGAATATGTAGATTGGAGTCCTCCTTTTGAAAATTGATTTTCATAATCCAAAATATTAGAACCAATTACTTTTCCAAATTTCTTAGAGGCAAGATTTTTCTTTAGTTTTGGCAGATGTTTTGATGTGATAATAGTAGTGATATTAGATTGTGATTCTTCCCATAAATACTTAATTGATTTTTTTCTCATTAAGCTTAAATAGCCTATCATTTTTAGAATCTTTTATTCTTAATTTACTGATTTGATTGACTAAGAATTGATAGGAGGGAAGTGCAAGATTGGCTTTGTCATTTTTCCATTTTTTTCTTTATTTCTTTAAGGTATGCAGACAGCAAGGTAATGCGTTCAGAATCCGTTTCCGAATTATTGATCTTAGTAATTAGAATCTGGCTGACTTACCTGCCATATAATCAAACCTATAAAAAATAGATATAAAACTAATTCCGCTAATAATTTTTAATCTGTTTATCTTATGATATTTTTTGCTAACTTTAATTAGTTCTTCGGTATGGTTGGATAGCGATAAATATGGGAAGTTGTTAATGTTTTTTTTGAAGTCAATAATTTTAGAAATTTGGTTTTTTATGAAAGATATACTCACCTGATTTCTCGCTTTTCAGCCATTCATCAGCAGTTATTTCAATTTTGCGTTTATATAGCAACAAACTGCGATTTTCTTCAACCCATTGACGTAGTAATGGCCAATGACGAATTAAAGCCTCATGCACTACTTCAATGACTGCAATAGTATCTTTCTGGACAGTCTTTGGAGATGATTGATTTGTAATTAGCAATTTCTCATCTGATAATATCTTAATAGTTTTATTAATTAAATTTTCAGGATACCACTTGGTAATTAAATCTTGCTTTTTGATCCGTCGTCGTGTGTCTTCAGATCCTTCTCCTAACTGAGTCAAGGATAAAAATATGTATTTTGCAGTCGCTTGCTCCTCCGCCGATAACGTCTTGTATATTTCGGTAGCGCGCTTACTGAGTGCTCCAGAGATGCCCCCCACGCTTACATAACTCTTTAGTTTCAGACAGTTATCTAATCGTTTGTGCCAGAGTTGAGTTAGGGTGTATTGCAACAATGGTAGGTTGCCAGGGGCACCTTTTACATCTCTTAAAACTTGCTCGACTAACTCTTCCTCAACAGCTAACCTGACTTGCTGAGCAGGTTTTGTAACTGCTAACTTCATCTCCGTATGAGACATTGCTTTAACAGTTACCAGATGCTGCTCGACAAGTCTTGCGAGACCACTATATTCCTGGTGTAAGCATTCTTTAAAAAAATCTGCCCTCATCGCAATGATTAGGCAGAGCTTATTGTCTGTCTTATCTAAGGCACCCAATAAACATTCAAGAAAGTGCCTACGCTCATTATCGTCACGGCAAAGTGTAAATATTTCTTCAAATTGGTCTATTACTAATACCCAACGGGGTGTATTAGCAAGTTGAATGAGTCTCCTTAATCCTTCTGAACCTTGGTGTATTAGTTTCTCGACTCTGCCTAGGTGTTCAGCTTGGGCTATATGATCTTTATCCTCAGGCAACAAAGTCAATGCTAAACTCTGTAAAGGATGCTCACCTGGTAACATGATTCTGATTGTCCATTGGCTGCTACCTAATATTTTTTGACCTATCTTGATTTGGTGAAGTAGTCCCGCTCTCAAAACAGATGACTTACCACTACCAGACGCACCAATGATTGCTAGAAAGTTAAACTGACGAACCTTATCTAATAACTGATCAGTTAAGGTAGTACGACCAAAGAAGTATTTGGGGTCTTCATTATTGCAATCAAAGAACTCAAGTCCTTTATAGGGACAAATACCGCTATCAGTATGACTTTGACTTATCGATTTCTCTGGAACTTGCCAGCTTCTAGTTAGTTTAATTGCTTCGCCAAAATTGGTGCAGATGGGGGTTTGTAATTCACCCTTCAGAGCTTGGCTAACATAATCCACCAAGTAAAAGGTATCAATCCACCGGCCTGGTAAGTGGTTGGGGTCTAATCCATCTAGCAATGCTTTTGTGAGAACGCTATAGGAACTCTTCAAGTCTTCCCACGACTTCTCAAAGTCTCTAGATGAGGCAATAAAACAGCGGTCTTTGCTTTCCCCATATCCTGGATTTGCCGCGCCCACATTGATAAGTAGGGAGCCACTATAACAGCAGTCTAGCCAGATAATTTGTTGTTTTACATTGCTTTCAGAAAGCAACCATTGCAACCATTTTAGAGATAAACCAGAGCGAGATCGTCTGGGATCAGTATCACTAGTTGCAAGATACCCTTGATCAAAACCTTCTTCATCGGGTATTCCGTGTCCAGAAAAGTAGAATAATGCTGTTATTGGAGCTTGTTGACTTGTTGGCCTAAACAGTTTCTTTAAAGCCTGTTCCAACTCATCACGTGTGACAGAATTTGTTTCGGATATCAGAGATTTTTTCTCATCATCTTGAGATATTCGTTCTGGTAGTCGATGTAAAGTATCAAAGTCCCCATCTGCTTCGAGTCGCCGTGCGATCTCTTCTGCATCCAGGGCAGGGGCTTTCAGATCTGGGAGATACTGATAGCGGTTAATTCCAACAATGAGGGCATCTCGGCTCATAAGTTGAGATAAGCAGCAGAATTGACAACAACATAAAATGTTCTCAATAATGCAGCATCACCATTCCAATATCTTACCTTAAGTACCAATCCATGACTCAACTAGCCCCGATCCACCTCGATGATGGCACCGTGATCTATATCGAAGCAGAGGATGAAGTCTCAGCACCTTCACAACCCGAGTCAGAAGGGACCACCCGTACATCGAAAGGCATGGGTGAGACGGCACTGAAGAACTTCCAGGCGATGCAGGGGACGATTCGCACCTATACGGCCTACACCCTGAATGCTTTCAAAGAGGTGGCAACGGCCAATGTCGATGGAAGCGTAATATATTCACAATCTATGTGCATTCATGCTACATTCTTTTGAGTGAGGTAGATAGCATGGAGTTTTGAGATGGATTACGAATTACGGGTAGTCGTTGAGAAAGTATCCGTAAGTTCTCAAGAGGTCTTAAAACGTGACACTCTTAAAGTTTATGACATTAAGTCACCAGAATCCATTTTAGAGTTAGGTCTGCGTCATGAAGAGCAAATCTCACTGTTAGAAAAGATTCAGAACTCTGTTTTAGCCGTGCAATCAACCTTGATTAAAACAGGCTATGATGTTTGCCCAAGATGTGGGGATAAGCTCAAAAAGATGGGATTTACGCCCTCTAAATTTCATGCTGTTTTCAGTGATCATAAAGTCCGCATCCAAAAACATAAATGTCTTAATCAAGACTGTAAATGGCAAAGTACCCCTTCAACGGCCTCTGTCTTTGGCACTTGTATCCACCCAGATTTAGCGAAACTGCAATGTGAGCAAGGTGCTTTATACAGCTTCCGACAAGCCGAGACTAATTTGGAGCAGTTGACGGTTCATCGCCGTCCGGTCAATAACCATAACAAAATCAAGCTGCTCACCAATGAAGTGGGGGCAACCTTAGCCCAAGAGAATCTCAAACCATTGGCAACACCCAAAGGTACTGCCATTGCACAAGAGATTACCCTCCAAGTGGATGGGGGGCATATCCCTGACAAAGATAAGGATAAACGTAGCTTTGAAGCGCTCTCTGCTGTTGTTTACCGTCCAGAAAATATTATCGAAGTGGATAGCCATCATCGTCAGATCAAAGATAAAAGCTGTGCCCTCTCAGCCCAAGATGACGAACTAGCGACCATGAAGCTCTTTACGCTCAATGCAGCCCGAAAGCAGGGTATGACGAAAAAGACTAAGGTCACTGCTTTAGCCGATGGTGCTCAAAATTGTTGGTCAGTGATTTTAAGCTTGGCTCCACACTGCAAAACTCTTCTGTGTATATTGGATTGGTTTCATCTTGCCATGCGATTTCAGAATGTCAGAGGGGCGGTAGATGACACCTTCGAAAAAACCTTAGAGGGAGTGAAGTGGAAATTGTGGCATGGCAAGTCGGATGAGGCGTTGCAGAAATTAGAACTGCTGATGAACAATATTACTGATTCAAAGAAGCGCTCAAAACTGAAGAAGTTATATAACTATCTAGAGAACAATCAAGCCTATCTAGTGAATTATGAAGAGCGCGATAAACAGGGCCTAAGTTACACCAGTCAAGTGGCAGAATCTCATATCGATATGATTATCAATGACCGCTTTAAACGAACTAAGAAAATGCAGTGGACTCATGATGGTGCTCATAATATCTTGCAGATTAGAGGGATGATCACCAGTAATGAATGGGATGAAAACTGGCAAGTACCTGTAATCTCAGCCTTGACAGTAGCTGCATAACGGGCCTATAGCCTGTAGATATATTACGCTTTCGTATGTCATTAGATACGACGCACGAGTCCGGTAAAGCCTGCAACCCAAAGTGAAGTGAAGATCCAACCAAAGGTAATATGAAACCATAAATACCAGCGCAAAGAACTTCCTGAAATCTTTATTTTGAACGAATTTCTCTGAAGTTCAATTTCTTTATTAGCATTTGGAAGCCAATATTTTTGTTGGTGAAAATCGATGATTGGGACAAATGTATCAATAGAATAGATCAGCGGATTGAATGCTGGGTAATTATTAGAGACTTCTTTCTGTTCAGAGATGGTTGACTCATAAGGTTGAGGTGATGTGAATGGCCTAACTTGAGAAGGACTCATTAAGTCTGAAGCGCTCCAATTGGGAGACCCTAATGAGAACATAATAGTCCCAACAAATACGAATCCCAGAGCAAATACGAGTACTTGATGGGGACGATAGCCATGGGCAACAGTGTGGCCTAAAATACAGTTCCATACCCAACCCCAACAACTTAATCTTCCATATATTCGGAGATTATCTTGTTTACGGATTAGAACCTCTGTAGCAGATTGCTCATGGCCACTTTCCTTTAAGACTTTGGCAAGTTGCTCATATGGTTGAGGTGAGAACACATTAGAGGGTTGCAGTTCTAGCCATTGAAGTCGCGATTGACTATCAAGAGGAGATTCTGTATGAATTTTTTCATAAACAAATCCATCTAGGAAAAGTCTATCTTGTATAGGCCAACTATCTACCCTATCAGCAAGTGTTCGAACCTTAGCAAATAGAAAAGATAGAGTCATTATATTAGGGTTCTTAACCGCTTGTATTTCTAATGAATTACCAATAATTGCATGATTAAAATCAATTTTACCTATCGCTAAGAAGCCATTATGTAATAGAACTGAACCTTTAACAAATATTTGTTGAGCGCAAATTGCAGAACCGTTAGGATTCACAAACGTTCCCTCACGACATGCCAGATTACCACCAACAGTGGCTCCATTTAAAGATATACCTCCTTTTACAAGAAAATCTTGATTAAGAAATATAGATCCTTTAATATCTGCATTTTGAGCAAGAATTGCATATTTTGCAGGATTTTCTTCAATACATATAAACTGACCTTCATGACAATCCAAGCTGCCACGAATAGTAGTTCCTATAAGACGAACCTGGCCGGATAATTGGAAGCCTGTACGCAGAAAAACTGACCTAATATCAGCTTGCTCAATTGACAATGCACAACCATTCGGATTAAAAAATTTTCCATTATCACATCCAAGGTTTCCACTTATGTGAGCTTCATTGAGGTCTACTTTTTCCAATTGCCAAGAAGCCTTGGCCTAACAAAACAACCCCTTTGATTTCAGCTTGCCCTATGACGAGTACTACATCATCAATATTTATGAAAAAACTATTATCACAAGAAAGACTGTTACCAATAGTAGCTCCTTGTAAAGATACACACCCAAACGCAATGGCACCGTCCAAACGTATAGAACCCTGAACTTGAATATTCTGAGCGAGTATTGAATTTCTCTGTGGCCGTCCAAACATTATGCTTCGACAACACTCAATGCTTCCAGAAATGCACGCTCCAAAAAGGCTTATACCTCCGGTTGCTTTAAGTCCTTCCCCTATAATATTGCCTTGTATATCAGCATTATTAAGTGTTAGAGCATATCCTTGATGGCAGACAAATTCTCCATGGTTACATACTAGATTGCCGCTAATTTTAGCTCTATCTAGAACTATTCGCCCAGTTGATATAAATCCATTGCATAAGAAGCAATCACCCATGATTTCAATGCCACTAGCTTCTAGTGAAATATCTAATTCTGTTCCAAAATCGTCATAATCCTTATAAGACGTGAGATAGCAATCAGATAGGTCGAGAAATTTTATCTTTGCTCTCTCAAGTCGAATCATTCCCAGAAATATACAACTGCGAAATATAAGTGGAAATCCAAGACTGGCAAACCTTAAGTCGAGTGTTTCCTCAATGTTAGCCCCCGTAATCTTAAACCCCAGATAGGTTAAGGACTGGCAGGCAATTGGATCTGTACAAAGCCAAACGATCAGAGATGCGCGAAGTGTACAATTCTTATCCCATCCAGGAGCAATAGCTGGATCATTTAGTTCACTTTCATCTGAACTGAAATTAGCCTCTTCGCCCTTGATAACAGCCTGGAGAAGCTTGATCTCAGTATTCGTCAGGTCAAATTTTGTTTCTGCTAATTGTATTAGTTGCTCAGCTTTATTTTTCATCGCTCCCCCAACAGAATCAAGATCAAGATTGATATCAGGCTTTTCCTTCAATCATCCCGATCAGGAAAGGAACACTCCACCGTAATCTTGAGATTGCATTCCCCGCTGCCTTTCGTGATGTATGGCACTCCCCCCTCACCCGCAACTTTGATCCCAAATTCTAATGTGACCTTATCGACGTTGGCTGTTGCCATCTCTTTGAAAGCATTCAGGGTATAGGCCGTATAGGTGCGAATCGTCCCCTGCATGGCCTGGAAGTTCTTCAGTGCCGCCTCACCGACTCCTTTCGATGTACGGGTGGTCCCTTCTGATTCGGGCTGCGTGGGTGCTGAGACATCATCCTCTGCTTCGATGTAAATCACGGTTCCATCATCGAGCTGGATCGGGGCTAGTTGAGTCATGGATAAGCACTCACGGTAAGATACGGCAAAGGTGATATTGCATAGTCGAGAATAATCTATGTTGACATCAAATCTGTTGCTTATCTTTTCCTATGAGCCGAAATGCCCTCATTGTTGGAATTAATCAATATCAGTCTCAGTCTCTCCAGGATCTGAAAGCCCCTGCCCTGGACGCAGAAGCTATTGCTCAACGGCTGGAAGAAGATGGGGACTTTGGCACCCTGTATCGGTTGCCAGAACGGATCACTGAAGGGGAAGCAAAAAAGCCCCTGGTGTCTGACACCCATCCAGTTACGCGAGAGCAGTTAGAGCAAGCACTTGAGCAGCTTTTCTTGCCAGGGAGTTCTCAAGCCCCTGATACGGCATTGTTTTATTTCTCAGGACATGGCATCCCGGATCAAAAAGGCTTTGATAAAGGGTATCTAGCAACGAGTGATACCAACCCTAACCAATCACGCTCTGGGCTATCCCTACGATGGCTGCAATGGTTGCTGTCTGAAAGCACCGTTAAGCAGCAAATCATCTGGTTGGATTGCTGTCACAGTGGTTCGATCCTCATCAATGTCGGGGCGGCCAACCCAGGACATGGGGAAAGCAAAGACCGCTGTTTTATTGCCTCTTCCCGCGACTTTGAGGAGTCTTGGGAAGACTTGAACAGTTCCTACAGTGTGCTCACGAAGGCTTTGCTGAATGGGCTTGATCCTAAACGTTTACCTGGACGATGGATCGATACCTATTCCCTGGTGGATTTCGTCAACCAAGCTTTGAAGGGGGAGCTTCAAACTCCCGTCTGTACCAACTTTGGCGAAGCCATCAATCTAACTCGGAGCTGGCAAGTCCAAGAAGAAGCATCACCTGCCAGCAAGGTTGATAGCGGTATTTGCCCTTACAAAGGATTGGAGTTTTTTGACTGCAATGATGAAGACCCAAAATACTTCTTCGGTCGAGAGCGCTTGGTTAGTCAGCTTCTTGATCAGGTGCGGACATCAAACTTTATGGCATTGGTGGGGGCATCCGGGAATGGTAAGTCTTCAGTTTTGCGGGCTGGGTTGTTACATCAACTGAAGTTGGGGCGACGCATTTCAGGGAGTGACCAATGGCGAATTCGGATTACTAGACCAGATCGCCAACCCATGCAGAATCTTGCCCTGACCTTTGTTGAAGAAGGGGTGTCAGATTTAGATCGTGCAACAGAACTGAGTAAGGCATCTAGGCTGTTGAAGGAAGGAGCAGCGGGATTGCAGCAATTAGTTCAGGCGTCTTCATCGCCTCGAACAGTTCTCGTGATTGACCAGTTTGAAGAGGTCTTTACTCGCTGTGAGAACCCAGAGGAACGAGAGCATTTCTTTGCTAGTTTGATGGGGGCTGTGTCGAATACAGACAACAAACTTTGCCTGATCATCGCTATGCGGGCAGACTTTATCGTCAAATGCATGGAGCAGAAATACAGTGGCTTAGCTCGATTGATTGATCAGCATCAGGTCAGTGTCTTGCCAATGGAATCAGATGAGCTAAGGTCTGCAATTTGTAGACCTGCCGAACAGGTGAACCTGAATGTTGAGCCAGCCTTGGTTACGGAAATCCTCAATGATATTGAAGGGGCACCGGGTAGCTTGCCTCTGCTGCAATACACCCTGAAGGAACTGTGGAATCAGCAGCAGGACAGTCAGCTAACCTTTGCCTCCTATCAAAATCTAGGGGGAATCCAAGGCACATTAGACCAACGGGCAACGGCCATCTACAACAGTTTTGATCAAGCAGAACAGCAGACCGTTCAGCATATTTTTCAGCAGTTGACGCAGTTGGGGGAAGGCACGGAAGATACTCGGCGGCGAGTATTTCAGGCTGACTTGGTGACAGAGCCGAAGTATCCTGCTCAACGAGTGCAACAGGTGATCGAACGGTTATCGAGTTCACAAAACCGCTTAATTGTCACTAGTGAAGTAGTGAGTAAATCAGACCAATCCACCCGCATACCAATTGTAGATGTCGCACATGAAGCTCTGATCCGTCATTGGAAATTACTGCGACAATGGATTGAGCAAAATCGGGACTTGCTAAGGAAGCAACGGAAGATTGAGGCTAATGCCATAGCATGGCGTAATCAGGGTCAAAAATCTGGGTATCTATTTCAGGGACTTCCCCTGATAGAAGCCATTCAATTTGACAAGGAGCAGGCTGAGGCTTTTCCGTTATCTGACAATGGCAAAGCTTTTATTCAGAAAAGCCTAAGACAACGACACTTGAATCGTCTCAAGACAGGAGCTTGGTTGATTATTCCTGCATTCATCCTGTTAGTGCTTGTCGAACTTGGTATTCGAGAAAATGGAGTTAAAGGAGATTATGCACGATTAGATCAAAAAGGGACTTATGAAGAGAAGCAGGCGGTTGAAGCGCTAGTGGGAGGATGTAAAGAACTAAAAGAGATGGCATGGCTACCGAGCTATCTAGCTGAACGACGATTTGGAAATTGTCGGCCTCTTTCTGAAACTCCGCTAGAGGGAGCCAACCTCACCAATGCCGACCTCAGCAATGCCAACCTCAGCAATGCCAACCTCATTTTTGCCAACCTCATTTTTGCCAACCTCCGCGGTGCCAACCTCCACGGTGCCAACCTCAGTAGCGCAAACCTCCGCGGTGCCAACCTCAGTAGCGCAAACCTCAGCAGTTCCACCCCCAACAACGCCTACCTTGGCAATGCCGACCTCCGCGGTGCCGACCTCAGTGCTGCCCTCCTCCCCAACGCTTACCTCAGCAATGCCGACCTCCACAATGCCAACCTCCGCGGTGCCTACCTCAGCGGTGCCTACCTCAGCAGCGCCGACCTCAGTGCTGCCTTTCTCCACAACACCACCCTCCACACCGCTGACCTCAGCAACGCCGACCTCAGCGGTGCCGACCTCCACAACGCCGACCTCAGCGGTGCCATTTTGCTAAAAACGGACCTTCAGAAGGCCCAAAATCTCACTCAAGCTCAGTTAGAGGTAAAGGAACAGCCATATATTTGTAATGCATCTTTACCCCAGAATATCAAGATTGACCACAACAGAGACTGCGGCAAGGTAGCTGCTTACCTACATGAAATCTTCACAGAGAGATTCTCAAGCCTGAAAAAAGCAGAAAAATATGTCTTAGAGCAACGACAAATGCAGTAAGATTGGATTTTTTGGAAACAACGCTCAATCTAGCCACACCACTTTCACCTCGCAATCATCCAGCTCAGCCAGTAGCTCCATATCCCAGCGCATCTGATCGGTGATAGCAGACAACGCATCGTCTTCCTCAACCACAACCGTCAGCTCATACTCATTCCCCCTCTTCTTAGGTTTGACCATCTGAAACGGACTCAAAACCCGCTCTTCGATCTCCTTCCTGACCACACCCTTCTTCTTCCCTGAAACCTCAACCGTCAGCCCCACCTGAACCGCATTCAAGGGCATTCCCACAGCTCTAATCTTGGGCCAGTTCTCAGGCTCCTCAGTGACAACTTTTAGCTCAATCGCCTCTTCTGCCACTGGCACTTCACTAAATGCCACCAGCTCCTCCAGTGGCATAGGCTGTCGTTCCACTTCCCCTTTGCTTTCTAAGAACACTCCCTTAGCCGTCCGATACCGGACCTTCTGGGAATAGACCTCGAACGCCTTTACAGATCGCTGCCGCATCAACGTCATCGCCAAATATGCATCCATGCCATTCTCAATCAACTGACTGGCATAGGTATGTCGTCCTTTGTGGGGATGAATATCTGGCCAGCCTGCATCTTGGGCCAAGGCTTTGACCATCTTATAGATCCCCTCATACCCCAACCGTTGACCCTTATTTCGATGACTCGTAGAGACAAACATCGGATCATCCGCTGCCATCCCTCCCTCATCGTCCACCATCCGCACCCGAAGATTAGCCCGCAATGCTGCATCGGTTTGCTCATCGACAGGCACCCGACCCACGGATCCATGCTTAGCCTGACGGATGGTGATTTCTACCCCGTTATAATCCCCAGCATTGAGATTAGAAATCTCCTCTGCCCGCATCCCGGCAAACACCATCAAACAGAGGATCGCCCGATCACGTCTCTGTGTCTTCCGCTTCTCCAGTGCCTCAAACAGTGCTTCCACCTGAAACAGCTCCAGATTCTTTCCCTCCGTCTCTGGAGTTACCGGAATACTGATCGCCGTCCCTGGATTCTCCTCAATGTACCCAGCCTTCTTCAGCCAAGAAAAGAAGCTCTTGAGGGCAGTTAATATCGCCCCCACCGACCCCTGTTTTAACTGCCGACTCGACTCTAGATAAGTCTTGTAGCGTTTCAGATCGTTCATGGTAATCTGATGCCAGTCCTTGTTCACCCACAAACTGAACTGTCGTAGATGACGTTCATAGTTGCGTCGGGTGTTAGCCGCCAGGTTCTTCAGAGTGAGGAACTGTTCGATTCGTTGCGATCTCAGATTCACTACCGCTGGCTTAGGCAAGGGCGTTTCAGATATAGGTTTACTCTCTTCTGGTTTTTCCGTACCGAACTCTATGAGACGGACGGTTGGGATGTCGGAAGTTTGAGAAAAACGCGACATAAATTACACCACAGAGAACGAACTTCAAGATCACTATATTAGATCTGTGATTCTTATTCCAGATTTTATACCAAAATCTGTATTACACGAAAACTTACACAAAAAACAAGCCCCTCCCAGCCGGATTCTGAAGTTCTTGCCAGGACTGACTTTGATTAATTTGGTCTTGGTTGGTGGCTTTCTAGGGGATGGACTCTAAGTTATTTCGCATGGTCCGAGTAGAAGGATGCTCTGGACCCAAGACGACCTCTACTATCTTTAGTGCTTGCTTTAAATTAGATTTGGCCTCTTCATACCGTCCTTGGTTGTAGTAGAGTAATGCCAGGTTATTGAGGCTACTTGCGACAAAGGGGTGTTCATTGCCCAAGAGCTTCTGTGTCATCTGTAGGGCTTGTGTATAGAGGGGTTCTGCCTCCTCATACCGTCCTTGGTTGTCGTAGAGTGCTGCCAGGTTATTGAGGCTACTTGCGACATAGGGGTGTTCATTGCCCAAGAGCTTCTGTGTCATCTGTAGGGCTTGTGTATAGAGGGGTTCTGCCTCCTCATACCGTCCTTGGTTGTTGTAGAGGTATGCCAGGTTATTGAGGCTACTTGCGACATCGGGGTGTTCGGTGCCCAAGAGCTTCTGGTACATCTGTAGGGCTTGTGTATAGAGGGGGTTCTGCCTCCTCATACCGTCCTTGGTTGTCGTAGAGTGCTGCCAGGTTATTGAGGCTACTTGCGACATAGGGGTGTTCATTGCCCAAGAGCTTCTGTGTCATCTCTAGGGCTTGTGTATAGAGGGGTTCTGCCTCCTCATACCGTCCTTGTTTGTCGTAGAGTCCTGCCAGGTTATTGAGGCTAGTTGCGACAAAGGGGTGTTCATTGCCCAAGAACTTCTGGTACATCTGTAGGGCTTGTGTATAGAGGGGTTCTGCCTCCTCATACCGTCCTTGGTTGTTGTAGAGGTATGCCAGGTTATTGAGGCTAGTTGCGACATCGGGGTGTTCGGTGCCCAAGAACTTCTGTCTCATCTGTAGGGCTTGTGTATAGAGGGGTTCTGCCTCCTCATACCGTCCTTGTTTGTAGTAGAGTGCTGCCAGGTTATTGAGGCTACTCGCGACATAGGGGGTGTTCATTGCCCAAGAGCTTCTGGTACATCTGTAGGGCTTGTTTATAGAGGGGTTCTGCCTCCTCATACCGTCCTTGGTTTCTGTAGAGTTCAGCCAGGTTATTGAGGCTACTTGCGACATCGGGGTGTTCATTGCCCAAGAGCTTCTGTCTCATTTGTAGGGCTTGTGTATAGAGGGGTTCTGCCTCCTCATACCGTCCTTGGTTCTCGTAGAGTAATGCCAGGTTATTGAGGCTAAGAGCGACAGAGAGGTGTTCGTTGCCCAAGAGCTTCTTTTTCATCTCTAGGGCTTGTGTATAGAGGGGTTCTGCCTCCTCATACCGTCCTTGGTTGTCGTAGAGTCCTGCCAGGTTATTGAGGCTACTCGTGACATCGGGGTGTTCATTGCCCAATCTTTGTTGAGTCTGTTCCAGGCATTTTTGATACCAAGGTAAAGCCAATGCATAGTTCCCTTGCCCTTGATAAAAGCGACCAATACTGACATAGGGCCAAATCAATTCATCATCACTGAGGTGGTCAATCCACTGTCGGATCAGCTCCTCTAGATGGGGAATGCTGGCACTCATCCCTGCAATCACATCAAGCGTTGGACTGTCATCAATACCCTGAGCAACTGCAACCATTCCTCTGCAATAAGCGGCTTTGAGGGATTTCCCCTGTTCGGAATCCTCATTCAACTTAATCCGAAAGAACTCCTGAACAATTTGATGGAGTTGGTAGGTACTCTGTTCTATTCGTTTGAGTAGGTTCCTATCTTTCAAACCTTCATCTCTGATGTCTTCTAAGTCATCCTTATCCTGTTCGGATAGACATCCTTCAACCAAAGTCCAAGGAATAGGAGCAACCGCAAACATTCCCAAAAAGCAAGCCAGTTCCTGCTCTGCCTCATTCAGCTCTACCCAGCTTAATTCCAACGCAGCAGCGACCCCAAACTGTGCGGTCATTCCTGATGCTGGAGTCGTCAGGGCTTTGGCTTGTAATCGCTTGGATTCAAGTCGCTTGATCAGCTTTTGGAGGGACCAGTCTGGCTTTCTGGCTAGATACCGTCCCACTAACTCTAGTCCCAAGGGCAAGTTCTCTACCCATCCACATAAGGCTTGGGCATCGTCGAGCTGAGCATCAATGCGCTCGGCTCCAACTAAGGTTCTCAGCAGGGTTAAAGCACTGGTATCACTCAGTTCGGTGATGCAGAGAGAATGTACGGATAAACCAAAATCCTGACGGGTTGTGATCAGAACTTTATAACGTGGGTCTGACGGCGGTAAGTACGGTTCGATGGTCTCAAGGTCCATCACATCATCAAAAATAATCAGCACCTTTCCGATGGGCCAGTGTCCCCAGATATAACTCACCTGTTGGTCTTCATTGAGTCCATCCGGGAGGGCCAGTGCCAACTTGGTCCGGGCAAATTCGATAATTTGGGCAGCTAGATCCTGACCTTTCACTCGCAGCCAGCAAAGTCCTCCAGGGTACTGACCCTGATCGAGCTGGGAGATGGCATATTGCAGGGCAAGTTCAGTCTTTCCGATCCCACCCATGCCTGCTAATGCAGTGAGGGCTACTGGATTGTTCTTTTGAAGGAGCTGGTGCAATTCGATCAGCGTTTGGTCACGACCGACAAATTTAACGACACCGCTGCGAGGGAGGTTATGAGGGGGACTTACCTGAGAGGATGACGAGGCTTCTGGTCTCTGGCCCTGATGACTCTCCGTTGGTGGACTGTGCCCTGACGAAGAGTGGTCTACTTTTTTGGTGGGGTCTCTACCGCCCTCCGTATTCCTTTGACGACATCCACGAATGCTTCATCGCGATTGGTCCATTGAGTTACAGGTTTCGCATTTTTCGGCAATCCCTGAAGTTTACTGAAGGGGGAACCTGACCAATCACAAGGACGTAAAATAATGGGAATGACTTGGGCTGTACCTTCATCATGGCGGGCAATTGCTCTTTGCATCTCAATGTCGTAGCAATAGTCAGACGCGATAAAGTCCGGGCTGACCAGTAGCAAAATCATTTGAGCGGATTCTAACTTGCTGTCGATTTGAGATTTCCATTCCTCCCCTGCTCCAATCCCCCGATCATGCCAAGCAGCAATTTTTCCCTGGCGTTTCAGATTGGAGAGATGGATGTCTAGCTCTTCTCGTAAATCATCGTCTTTATGGGAGTAGGAAATAAAGACCTCTAAGGGGGCATCGGTGTCTGGAGTCATGGGAGAAGGCGTGGGTGTTGGAGGAGCTTGAGCATTACTTTGATCCTGATCCTTAGTTTCTTCTGTAATGGGCTTTTTAATCAGAACGGGAGTGAGATGTTCTTCTATGCCTTCCATACGAATGGCAGCGCAGCCCAACTTGAAGGCAAACTCCACATCTCGTCCTGAACCGAGGGCATCATAGAATCCCACGGCAAAGGAGATCGCCGCTTTATCCCCAATCGCCCGTTTCATCCCGATGACATAGGGAATATGTTCCGAGATGGCCTTTGCTTGCACCTCGGTATAGCAGCCATTGAGGACCACACAGCGCAGTTGATCGGCAAACAGGTTAAACAAGTCAGCAATCGCCTCACCACTGACCAATTGGGTATTGCCACTGACATCCTCAAAGACCAAGCCCTCAGCCCCATTCCCATGGCCTGAGAAATGAACGATCTGGGGATTCAGATCTAGCATGGCCCGCTGAATATCATGGGGGCGAACCGCCAGGCGCTGTTCAAGCTTAAACTCATCTCGATGTTGAGCCCGCTGTAAACCCTCACCAATATCCCTTAACTCCTGATCCAATCGAAGAGGCTGAGTATCTTTGGGATTCGCCGCGAGAAAGAGAATGGTTTGGGCAGTCATGAGGGTAGGGCGGATAAATTCGGGCAAAAGATAGTGGAACGTTCAAGTATTGAAATGCTAGATGGATGTCCTTCGATTTAGAGAGAACACCCCGAACGTTGAGGCAGGAATTGAAGGGATATTAGAACGGTTTAAGTCATGAGATAACCTCCCCGCCGTCTGAAAAGCTGGGGCCTTCTAGTTGCAGAAAGTAAAGCTGTCCCCCACCATCTCCAGCAATGACGGTGCGACCATCTAGGGCAATCTCACAACATCGAAACGCGCCTTCTCCCGTGAAGCTCATCACTTCCATGCCCGTCTCCAGGTCCCACACCTTCAGGGTCTTGTCCCAAGACGCGGAGACTACGGTTTGGCCATCGGGGCTGATGCTGACGCCAGTGACAAATTCAGTATGTCCCGTGAGGGTGCGCACTAATGCTCCCCCCGCTTGGTTGAGATGGGGGTATAGACACCGTATCCAGCACTCTCCCGGTCCCTGAGCTAAAGATTGAGTCAAAGCGGTCACATGGGGTGAATCTTGACTCATCAAACGCCCAAAGAGCTGACTGGGAAGCTGCTCAGGATGCTGATTTAATACATGGCTAGATAACCGCAACCCACTGTGGACACTGTTGAGGTCTTTGTCCTTGGGTAAGGTTTCATAGTCCAATAGCAGGGCATTGATATCGGTGACGCCCAATTTGCGGTGAATCCAACGATAGTCCCAGAGTAATTGCCGTAACTCATCGGTGCGTTCTGCCTGCTGGAGGTGATGGGCCAAATGCTCAAAGAAATACCCATCCTTTGGTCCAAGATGCCATCCCTCAGAACAGCTCTGGTGATAAGCCTCCAGAAGTTGCTGATGCAATACCTTCTGGTCGGCTTGCTGGGCTTGTAAATAATCCTGCTGTAAGTCATGGAGGCTGACTTGCCGCTGGGGATAGTCCCCCTCTAGCCGCAGCATACCTTTACTCGATAAGGTCGTTAGGATTTTGCCCGCATCTCGCTCCTTTAATGCGCCGGCATATTGCCATAGGCGAACAATGACTGCTTCAGGAATCAATTCATCGGCTGGAAACACTGCCAGTTCTTGATAGCGTTCGGCAGCGATGGGGTTGGTTTCTGCTAAGACCGATGCACTGACATGCAGGGCTTTGAAGACATCGGGGTAGGAATAATGACTAAACTGTTTTTGGATAAATTCAAGATCTGAATCTTGTAAGGCGCTGAGAACATGGGGCCAAGGGGTCAAATCTCGCACCATTGCACCACATTGGGCCAGGGCTAAGGGCAAGTTGCCACATTCTCTCGCTACTGCCTGGGCTTGGGAGGGTAGTTCTGAGATGGGGACGCCCACCCAGGCGGCTAATAACTCCAGCGCCTGATCCTCATGGAGTACTGAAAGGGAAAAGTCAGTGGCTCCTAATCCTGTGATTAATTCTGAATCACGAGTTGTTACCACCAAAGTACTGTGATGCCCCAGGACATTGAAGACTTCAGCATCCGCGATGTGCCAGACATCATCTAGAATCAATAGACTTTGGCGTCCTTGCCATAGGGTTTGGAGTCGGGTTTTTCCTTCATTGATATCTTCAAATACCTGGCGTTCACCACAGAGGGCTGCTGCTAGAGCGATTTGCTGAGCCAGTAGGTTGGGTTCTATCCCCACCGTTAGCCAATAAATACCGTCAGGGAATGCCGATTGGATTTTGGGGTCACGAGCTAGGGCTGTGGCCAACACCGACTTGCCAATGCCTCCCATACCCTGGACACCGATGCGTTGCCCGGTCATGACTACAGGCTGGGCTAGATCCGTAAGGACATTCTCTCTTAGGGCTTTTAGGGTCTGAGGACGAGGTAAAAAGTGGGGGGGTAACTCTGGCACTTTCCAGAGTTTTTCATGGGTCTGCTGTTCGGGTAAGGGGTGGAGGGGTGCGGATTGAAGGCTAGATTTTTGGACCAACACTGGGGTGAGAGATTCGGGTAAGCCCTCGATTTGAATGGCACGGCATCCCAACTTAAAGGCAAATTCAATGTCTCGGCCTGCACCCAAGGCGTCATAGAAACCCACGGCAAAGGCCAGAGCCGCTTCGTTGCTGATGGCCTGCTGCATGCCTACTACATAATCAATATGTTGAGCGATGGCTTGGGCTTGCTCCTGGGAATAGCATCCATTCAGAATGACGCAATCGATCTTCTCAGCAAACAATTCAAAGAGCCCTGCTAGGGCCGCACCTGTGACGAGTTTGGGATTGCCCGCTTGATCTTCAAAGACGAGTCCTGCTTTTCCTTTGCCACTGCCAGCAAAGTGAATAATCTGAGGAGGCTCATCCAGTAATGCCCGTTGAATATCTCTTACCCTTACAGCCAGGGAGGAATTGAGTTTGAATTGATTTCGATGCTTTGACCGCTGTATCCCGTCTCCAATATCGCGTAATTCTTGGGATGCTTGCCGCAATCCATCTGGGTTGCTGGCAAGAAATAGAATGGTTTGCTGTTCTGGGCTCGGACTCGTCATTCAGCGTTAATCTAAGGGATATTTTGTTGTCTTTTTTCTATTGGGTTGAGTGTTTAGAACTGACGGTCTGCGATAGATTGCTAATGATGACGGAGCGCTATTTTGAAATTTAATTTAATCCCATCTGAAATTATCGGCACTTTTGATATGCTTTACGCATTTATTAAGGATATTTCTGTAATCTAGGGCGTTGGTAGGGATGGAAATTATTGCTTTTTCAAGTGCTTTTTAATGGCTTACTAGTTTGATTTAGTCCTGTCAGCCCCTCGATTTTGATGATCTATTCAAGGGTATTGATCCAAAAGAACGAACCATGCCACTACCTCCAAACCCCATCTGCCTCCAATGCATCGACTATTCCCGGATGGAAGCAAAGCGGGTTCATGGGCCGCAAGGGGATGGCTGCTGGAAGGATAATGCCTGCGATCGCAAACGAAATCACTACCGCCACCGCAAAGAAAGCAATGCTAAGCGCCGAGGAGAATACGCTAACCAGAAAGCAAAAATAACCCCAGATAAAACCACTGAAACCTTCTCGATTCCCGTCCAAGCTCCACCCGTGGCTTTGCTCTACCTCTACAAGGAAAAGCCCAAGGATGCTCATCTCCATGCTCTGGCTATCAGTGTCTGGCAGGGAAGCGAAAAGTTAGCGGAAATTGAGGCTGTTCACTGCATGGGGATGACGAATACCCAAGTGAATCGGTATTTGAAGGAGGTGCTGAAGGTGCTGGGCGAGCGGTATGGCATCACGGAGTTTGAACCCCCGATCCGCATGGAACCGACCGAGTGTGAAATTGCCGAATGTCCACTGAAGGATAAGCGCTATGTTCACTCAGCTTGAGCTCGATTTTGCCAGTGCTTTAGCCTCTGCTTTGGATGAACCAGAGCAAGCTGATATTTCCCTGATGTGTGCCTCATTGGAGCAGCATTTGCAGGGTCGTTCTCCTCATGAACAGCTCCGGGTGGCTGGCGATGCGATCAAGGATATGGCTGAGGTCTGTTTTCAGCGGGCAGAGCTAATGATTCAGGGGTGGGAAGACAGATACAACTCTGAAGGTCCAGTTTTGGATGAGGACTTCTTGGCTGGGATGGTTCAGCAGACTATGTTTCTGGATGTCTCGGATCTGTGTCGTCAGCCTAAGTCACGGAAGAGTCGTCAGGGGTTCACAGGAGATCCTGTTGAGTCTGTCGTGGGAGAAGTCAGTAAGGATGCTGTCTTGGATTTTGTCGATGAGTTGGAGTCTGGGGAAGCAGTTGCTCTAAAGGTCAGCCATGTGGAAGATGTGGGGGCATGGGTTAGTGCGATCCAGAAGTTCCTTGAGCGTAAAGAAGATGCTGTTTTGTTTGGTGATTTGGTGCAAGGGCTTGGCTTAGTGCCTGTTGCTGTGTTGATCGGGGTGCTTCTGGGGGGGGGGCTTTCGGGTGGAGCAGCGAGGAGGGTTTTATGAGGGGGAGGTTTATATTGGGAGTTGAAGGTAGGTGTCGATAAATTGCTTCTGAAGGCGAGAAGACATGGATAGAACTGGAATTGGGATGGGTTCTGAGAATTTAGACTTACTTGAGATATTGCGGCGTGGACCAGAAATATGGAACCAGTGGCGGCAGGAGAATCCTGGTGAGAATGTAGACCTCAGCGGTGCCGACCTCAAAGAAGCTAACCTCAACGGTACTGACCTCAGAGACACAAAATTCAGAGATGCTAACTTCAGCGATGCCAACTTCAGTGGTGCCTACCTCGAAAATGCCAACTTCAGCGATGCTGACCTCAGCGGTGCTGACTTCAGCGGTGCTTACCTTAAAGATACGGACCTCAGTGGTGCCGACCTCAAAAATGCCGACCTCGGCCTTGCCAACATCATTGGTGCTAACCTCAGCGGTACCATTCTTTCTGATGAAACGAAGATAGATCCTAAATGGAAACTGGTTTACGAATTAGTTAATGAAGGTGGACCAGGAAAAGACCTCAGCGGTGCCGACCTTTGCCTTGCCAAACTCTTCTGTGCTGACCTCAACGGTGCTGACCTCAAGGGTGCCAACCTCAGCAATGCCATACTCTTCCGCGCCAAGCTCATGGGTGCTGACCTCAGGGGTGCCAACCTTAAAGATACCAACCTCATCGGTGCTAACTTCAGCAATGCCAACTTCAGCGATGCTGACCTCAGTGGTGCCAACCTCGCCCTTGCCTACCTCAGTGGTGCCAACTTCAATGGTGCCATCATTACTGATGAAACAACGATAGATCCAAAATGGCTTTCTGAACCCAGATAGTTAACTCCACTTTCTGAACAAATCCATGCTGCTCAGCGCGCCCGTGGCCTTAACTTTTGATTTCGGGTCGTCGTTGGGGTAGAGGTAGGCGAGGAATCCAAGCGTGCGATTCGTTCCTACACGAAAGGCTAAAAAGCTAATAAGGTAGGGCTTCTGAGAGATAACCCCTTCTGGGTTGAGTTCGCACTTTAATCTCTCTCAGATGATAACTTGATGTACTTGTAGGTGATGCCTATGAATCTAAGAAACAGAAGCTAGTCCTACCCACCCGGTATAAGGTGTGAAAGCATAACCCCCATCTCAACGGTTTAGTGCCAATGGGATGAAGCGGGGATAAATGTCGGTATCTGGAAGCCTAATCTGGAAACCCGGCTAGCACGTGTGCATGAGTAAAGCTCAATGAGCCTGAATGTATGACTGAACCATCGTGATCCTCAACCAGTGAAAAGGCTGAAATGATTATCCAGCAATGCTTGACAATCACAACACTGGAAACAAAAGTTACTGATTTCTCGAACCTTCTCATGCTTGGAAAGAAGGTTTTATACCCATAACGAAATCCGGTGGAAAGTACAACTCTAAACACACAAACAAAGAACATCAGGAACGAAGTAACCTGACCAGTTTTTCGTTAGTGTCCCGATTTATTCGCCATGAGCTGAGATAGCTGAAATGCTTTGGTAATAGATAATTCAGAGCATTCCTTGATGAACATTGCCCAACGCGAGCAGCAGATTATCCGTATTCAGTCTCAAAGTTCCTATGCCTCTATTAACAAAGCCCTAGAAGCAACCCTTCGCCTTGAAGCAAACCGAGTCACCCAGAACGCAGTAGAGTCAGCACTAGACGAAGAAGTTCAAGCTTATCTATCAGAGGTTCAAGGGGATCGACCTCGACGTTCAGGCTACTATCAACGGGTCCTCGATACTCAATACGGCCGTATTGCTCAGCTGTCTGTCCCTAAGCTACGGAAAGGGAATGCAGACCGAGAGTGGCAGATTTTAGAACGTTACCAACGAGTCTCTCGGTAGTCTCCTCGATTTTTTGCCTCGGCTTGTACGTCATGGGGGTTATCGCTTCGGGATCTGCAAGAAGCTCTCTATGAGATTCTAGGAGCAGTCTTATCCGTTAATGCCATTAACCGAATTACGCTAAAAGCTCAGAAGCAAATGTTTCAAAGCCGTCAGACTCGTCTTGAGGAAACCCCTCCTATTCTGATTGTCGATGGTGTTTGGGCTAGTGTTCAGTGTTCCTCAGAAGACTTTTGGGAAGACCAAGCTGGGCATATCCGGAAACTACGTCATGCGGAAGACCGAGTCATTCTAGTCGCTATGGCAGTGTGGCCCGATGGCACCCAAACGGTGCTTCATTATGAAATGGCGCCGCAAGAATCGGAGGCAGCTTGGTTACTGTTCTTTGCGCATCTGTGGCAACGGGGATTGCAACCCTATTCGGTGAAATTGATTGTCAGTGATGGCACGACTGGGTTGCCTAAGGTGATTCGTGCTCTGTTTCCCCTCGCACAACATCAGCGATGCATTACTCATAAGGTTCGAGCGATGCTCCGGCATTTGGGATATGAGCAATTGCCACACCTGGATGCTCAAGGACAAGAACTGTCCCACTCTGAAGCCAAGAAGCTGCGATATTCACAAATTAAACACGATGCCTATGCTATCTATAAAGCGCCAGACTGGGAAGAAGCGATTGTGATGTTGCTCGTGTTTGCACAGAAATGGACAGACCTTGAACCCGATGCGGTCAGAACCTTTATCAAAGATTTTGCCCTGACCTTGAGTTTCTATGATTTTGATGAATCCCTTCATTCGCTGATTCGTACTTCCAATGCCCTAGAAAGGCTGTTCCGGGAATTCCGAACCAAAGCTGATGAAATTGGTGCTTTCCCCAATGAGGAGAGCTGTTTAGCGATTTTCTTCCTCGTCTCACGCAGGGATCATGCCAAGCATGATCGGCTCAAAAACCATGGCGAATAAATCGGGACACTAACAGTTTTTCACTCTAGAAGGTCGAATATCTAGAGCAGGTACTAAACCGAATGGACTGGCAGGAGGGATGGTCTAAGAAGCCAATGCCTGGGGTAATGCCCAGGATACGCAGACGTAGACCCGATAGTACGGAATGAAGAGCCTTTAGTCAGAGTAAAGACGATGACACACTCAATTATGGGTAGTGATGAATGGACAGACATCAACTGGAAACAAATCCAGAAGAATGTCTATCGACTCCAAACCAGAATCTTCAAAGCCAAACATCGTGGTGATACTAAGCAGGTTCACAGACTCCAGAAACTATTGATGAAGTCCAGGTCTGCCAAGCTTCTAGCAGTCAGGCGGGTCACACAGGATAATCAAGGCAAGAAAACAGCAGGAGTGGATGGGGTAAAATCCCTGACACCGGAAGAACGGCTTGACCTCGTGAATAACCTGTACCTAACCGGAAAATCTAAACCGACGCGACGGGTGATGATCCCAAAACCCGGAACGACGGAGGAAAGACCGTTAGGAATCCCTTGCATGATTGAAAGGGCAAGGCAAATGCTAGTGAAACTAGCACTTGAAGCCGAATGGGAAGCGGTTTTTGAAACCAACACCCACGGCTTTAGAACTGGACGGGGTGCTCATGATGCAATCGAGACAATTTTCAACGGTATCAAGTCCAAAGAAAAATATGTTTTGGACGCTGATATTTCGAAATGTTTCGACAGGATAAACCAGAAAAAGCTATTGACTAAGCTGAACACCTTTCCCAGCTTAAACAGGCAAATTAAAGCCTGGTTGAAGTCGGGAGTGGTACTAGATGGCCAACTCTTTCCAACCAATGAAGGGGTACCCCCAAGGGGGGGGGGACGATTTCCCCATTATTAGCTTTAGTAGCCCTTTATGGATTGGAAACAGCGATTAGAGAATGCATACATCCAAGTAAGACGGCACAACAGGAATTATGTGTCTGTTTTTATGCCGATGACTTCGTCATTCTCCATAAATCGCTAGATGTCATTTTACGGTGTAAATCAGTAGTGGAAGCCTGGTTAAAGGAGATGTCTCTAGAATTGAAACCTAGCAAAACCTGTATTTCCCATACACTTATTCCGTATGAAGGAAAGGTTGGATTCGATTTTCTCGGCTTCAATATCCGTCAGTATCCGGTTGGGAAACACCAATCTGGTAAAAGCCCACACGGTAAAAAACTAGGTTTCAAAACAATCATCAAGCCCAGCAAAAAGAAGGTAGCCCTGCATATTCAGAAACTTAGAGATACCATCGATGCTTATAAAACAGCGTCCCAAGCGGCACTGATTAACAAGCTCAACCCGATAGTTAGGGGATGGTGTAACTACTACTCACGGGTATGCAGTAAACAAACCTTCGCAAGTTGTGACAAAGTTCTGTTTTCACAACTAAGAGCATGGGCAAGGTACAGAACCGGAAAATTTAATCCCAAAACCCTGCTCAAATACTGGCATTACATTGAGGATAGGCTTACTTTCTCAACGCAGAAAGGAATGAAATTAATCTCTCATTCTTCTATCCCAATCGTGCGCCATATAAAAGTAAAGGGGAACAGGAGCTTCTTTGATGGGGATGTACTGTACTGGAGTACAAGAAGAGGCAAACACCCTGAATTACCTAACCAAGTAGCCTTACTACTTAAAAGGTACAAAGGGAAATGCCCAGCATGTGGACTACTGTTTATGGAAGGCGATTTAGTTGAGGTTGACCACAAAATTCCGAAATTGGATGGTGGGACAGATAGATTCGACAATCTGCAACCGCTTCATCGCCATTGCCACGATGTAAAAACCGCCCGTGATAACGCTAACCGTAAGGCTTTGGTACAGGAAACTGAATTAGAGTCAATCGAAAGCGTCATCAAAATATAGGGCAAATGGTACTGATGACAACAGCCGTATTGTTGAGGAGCGGTGTGAGTTCGAAAGTCTCATGCACCGTTCTGAATGGGAGGGTGACAGGGTGACCTGTCACTCGACCCTAACTGTTCTTAGGTTATATGGATGGTGAGGTTGTGGGGATATTGCGATCGCAAAATCGCCTTCAAAAATTGAACGTCAAATAAAAAATTTAATCAAGCTTGGTTCATGAAGCTCCTCGCGAGTATCGTTGTTTGTCGCTAAAGTGTATTGAGCAATCCAACCCTTCAGCCAAGATGCCTCGACAACCCTTCTCTAAGCCAGTTATTGAAGAAGCAGAGACCATTACCCTACCCACCTCCATTAATCAACGCCCACAAGTTCCAGGGATAACCATTGATGGAGCCCACTCTCGAGACCTGGATGATGCCATCTGGATTGAAGAGAAAGACAACCTCACGACCCTTTCCGTCCATATCGCTGACGTCTCGGAACTCGTCCAACCTGGCACCCTCATCGACCAAGAAGCCAGGACCCGGATTCAAACCTTATATTTTCGGCATAACAATAAACCGATGCTGCCCAGATGTTTATCCGAAGATAAACTCAGTCTCCTAGAACAGCAGCTTAGACCCACAATCACCCTAGAGATCACCCTGAATCAATCCGCTGAAATTCAGCATGTTGAAGTGTATGAATCTCGGCTGATCAGCCATAAACGCTTTACCTATGAACAAGCGGATGAAGCCCTCTTAGATATCAGCCTTGCCGACTCCATCTTTTTGTATCGATGTTGGCAATGGGCTGAGCAGCTCTATCAAAGACGAATACAATCCAAGAACTTTGATGGACTCACCCTACCGGAAGGGTACTACCTAGATGAAAACGGTACTCTTTTGTCTACAGACTTTACCCGCTATCAGAGCTATCTGATTATTCAAGAGTTTATGATTCTGGCCAATACAGCCATTGCCCAATGGCTAGTCCAGCACAACATCCCCGCCATTTACCGGAACCATACCCATCGAGCCATTGGTCCTGAACAAACCCATCAGTTTGAGGCCCTCGTTAATGCCCAATCTGAAGAAGATATTCGCCGCGTTCTGATGGGTTGGCTCAATCCTGCGGTATATGGACCTGAGCCCAACGGTCACTTTGCCTTAAACCTATCTGCCTATTGCCACTTTACGTCTCCCATTCGTCGTTACCCAGACTTGATCAACCACCGCATGGTCAAAGCTCACCTCCAAGAGCAGGCCTTGTCCTATTCCCCAGAAGACATATGCGAGCTGTCCCTGCACATAGAAGCCACCCTGCAAGCCCAAGAAGAAGCTCAAAAAACCTATTACAAAGCCCAGCAGCGACAACTCTATGAATCTCAACTGCAATCACCCGAGGTCATTGAACAGCTGCCAACACGAGAGTTTTCACTCCTGCTCCGATTCGCCCTAGAAGATGGTCAGGGAGCAAAGCTAAAAGCTGAAGCCACCACTCGCTTACTATCTGGGAACGTCACCGTTGAGGATTTGTTTGTACTGCTATTGCTGGGGGATGATCTGCAATTACAAGAACAAGTCTTGGAGTATCTGGAAGAACATCTCTATGATGCTGCGAGTATCGTCAGTATTGCTTTGAATCAAATAGAAGCTTGGCACAGTTCTGCTTATGTTGAAGTCCGTCAGGAACCCCCTTTCGCGACATGGTTAGAGATTCTCATTGACCAACAGCTATGGACGACGGCTAAACCGGGGATCTCCATGAATAAAACAGGTGCAAGACATCAGGCGTGTTTAGCTTGGCTCAAGGCCAAGTTTGAAGGTACTTTAGTTGATCCAGAGCATAGAGAAGCATCGCCCATTCCGCAACCGTCTGCACCTAAGCCTCCAGCAGTGCTCCATAAATTGAGACAGTACAAGGAAGGGCACAATTGTCTGAGTCTGCTCATGGAGTTATGTCAGGGCTTTCAGTGGCCACAAGCAGAGTTTGAGATTGTGGAGCATGAACAAGGTTTTCTTTGTGAATGTCGGCTCCAGGTTGATGACGAAGTTATCCTTGGCAATGGCATTGCCTCTAGTAAAAAGACGGCAAAGCATAGGGCTGCGAGACAGATCATTGAAAAGCTTCAAGTATCCCTGATACTAGATGAATCCTTGGTTGCATCTTGATGATCAATAGGCCCTATTCCACTTCCAGGGAATGTTCGACCAGGAAGCGGCCCGCTGACAATGCGACAAGGTTGTTCTCATAGAATTCCCCATCGGTATGAACCTGTCTTTCTGGAGTGATGACCCAACATTGATAGCCCCACTCTAAATCAAGAGAGACGCCTACAAGCCAACCACCAGGGAAGCCTACTAATTCAGAAAGTGTATCTATCGCCATAAGAACCACATAGTGGGAAGGCAAAACATGAACATAAGTATCATATTGACACCATCTTAGTACAAGATTACTATATTGGTCTAGCACCCCAAAATTGCCCCCTTTGGAGATCCCCGAATGAGCGCTAAAAATGACATGACTGAGAAGCAAAAAGCCCTCGACTTGGTGATGAAAAACGTTGAAAAGACGTTTGGCAAAGGGGCGATTATGCGATTGGGAGATGCCACTCGTATGCAGGTCGAGACTATCTCGAGTGGGGCATTAACCCTGGACCTCGCTTTAGGGGGTGGGCTTCCAAGGGGACGTGTTATTGAAATCTATGGCCCTGAAAGCTCTGGAAAAACCACGGTGGCCCTCCATGCGATCTCCCAGATCCAAAAGACTGGAGGTGTCGCGGCTTTTGTCGATGCCGAACATGCCTTGGACCCAGTTTATGCAGCAGCCTTGGGTGTCGATGTATCAGAGCTGCTTGTGAGTCAGCCTGATTCTGGGGAGATGGCTTTAGAAATTGTGGATCAGCTAGTTCGTTCTAGTGCGGTTGATCTGGTGGTGATTGACTCTGTTGCTGCTCTCACTCCTAGAGCTGAAATCGAGGGAGATATGGGAGATTCTCATATGGGCTTACAGGCTCGGTTGATGAGTCAGGCGTTGCGCAAGATTACGAGCAATATTGCCAAGTCCGGTAGCACTGTCATCTTCCTCAACCAACTTCGTCAGAAGATTGGGGTCACCTATGGTAACCCTGAGGTGACCACGGGAGGTAATGCCCTCAAGTTCTATGCATCTGTTCGCTTGGATATTCGGCGGATCCAGACTTTGAAAAAAGGGACTGACATGTATGGCATCCGAGCAAAGGTCAAGGTAGCAAAGAACAAGGTTGCTCCTCCCTTTCGGATTGCAGAGTTTGACATTCTATTTGGTCAAGGGATCTCAACAATGGGTTGCCTCGTGGATATGGCTGAAGAGAAGGATATCATTGTCCGTAAAGGAGCTTGGTATAGCTATGACGGTAGCAATATAGGCCAAGGTCGGGAGAATACCATTCAGTATTTTCTGGATAATCCAGAGTTTGCTCAGGACGTAGAACAGCAGGTGCGTCAAAAGCTTGAAC